>NZ_JASJPW010000001.1:1868652-2197305 GCF_030052995.1 Gemmobacter sp. 24YEA27
GACTCCGATGAACCAGGGATGTCCCTTGATCTCGACGATTTCCGGGAGTTTGCCATCGGGCGACATGCCCGAGAAGGTCAGGCCGCAGGCTTCAAGCTGCTCGCGATATTGGATATCGACCTCGTAGCGGTGGCGGTGGCGTTCCTCGATCACGGTGCCGCCATAGACTTCGGCGACGCGCGAGCCTTCTTTCAGCTGTGCGGTATAGGCTCCCAGACGCATGGTGCCGCCTTTGTCATCCGAGGCCTTGCGGCGGACCTTGTGATTGCCCTGCACCCATTCTTTCAGGTGATAGACCACCGGGACGAAGCGATTCCCGCCCGCCTCATGGTCAAATTCTTCCGAGCCGGCGCCTTCGATCCCAGCAAGGTGGCGCGCGGATTCGATCACCGCCATCTGCATCCCAAGGCAGATGCCGAGATAGGGCACGCCCTTTTCGCGGGCGAATTGCGCGGCGCGGATCTTGCCTTCGGTGCCGCGTTCGCCAAATCCGCCGGGGACGAGGATGGCGTCATAGCCATCGAGCCAGGCAGCAGGATCTTCTTTCTCGAACAGGGTCGAGTCGATCCATTCGGCCCGCACCCGCACCCGGTTCGCCATGCCGCCATGGGTCAGCGCCTCGGCGATCGACTTATAGGCATCTTCGAGCTGGGTATATTTGCCGACCACCGCGACGCGGACCTCGCCCTCGGCATGGTCGAGCCGGTCCATCACATCTTCCCACCGTTCAAGATTGGGGCGCGGCGCCGGCGAGATGTCGAAGCAGTCGAGCACAGCCTGATCGAGGCCGGCGCGGTGATAGGCCAGCGGCGCCTCATAGATTGATTTCAGATCATAGGCGGGGACCACATGTTCCTGACGCACATTGCAAAAGAGCGCGATCTTTTCCCGCTCGCGGTCCGGGATCGGATGTTCCGATCGGCAGACCAGCACATCTGGCGCGAGGCCGATCGATTGCAATTCCTTGACGGAATGCTGGGTCGGTTTGGTCTTCAGCTCTCCGCTCGCCGCCAGATAGGGCAGGAGGGTGAGATGCATCAGGATGCATTCGCCGCGCGGGCGTTCATGGATGAACTGGCGGATGGCCTCGAAGAAGGGGAGGCCCTCGATATCTCCGACCGTGCCGCCGATCTCGCACAGCATAAAATCGACCTCATCCTCGCCGATGCGGAGGAAATCTTTGATCTCATTCGTTACATGCGGGATGACCTGGATCGTCTTGCCGAGGTAATCGCCGCGACGTTCCTTTTCGAGCACGTTGGAATAGATCCGCCCCGAAGAGATCGAATCCGTCATCCGCGCCGAGACGCCGGTGAAGCGCTCATAATGGCCGAGGTCGAGATCGGTCTCGGCACCGTCATCGGTCACGAAGACCTCGCCATGTTCAAAGGGCGACATCGTGCCGGGATCGACATTCAGATAGGGGTCAAGCTTGCGCAGGCGCACCGTATAGCCCCGGGCCTGCAACAGCGCGCCCAGAGCCGCAGACGCGAGACCTTTCCCGAGTGACGATACAACGCCACCGGTGATGAAGACATAACGCGCCATTGGGGACTCCCGTAGTTCTGGAAACAGGCGATTCGGACAGGTGGAATCGCATCACCACGGGAGTCGGCAAATAGCCTGATGCGCGTCAGAACGCAACCGCCTGCCGCAAGATCATGTTTGCGGCAGGCGAAACCCGTCAATGGATTGTAGATCAGTTGGCCGGTTGGGCCGGTGTGGTTTCGGGGGCCGCTTCAGGCGCCGCTTCGGCCGGAGCGGTCTCCGCAGGGGCAGGCGCGGAAGGTGCAGGCGCGGCAGGAGGAGCGGCGGGATCCGCAGCAGCAGGCGGTGCTGCCGGATCGGTGCTGCCCGAGGCCGGAGGCGGCATCATGCCCGAGATGTCCGGATTGCTGCTGTTGGTCTGCGCGGCCGGGGGCATCAGCCCGTCAACCACCGAGCCGGTGCTTGCCCCGCGCGTGGCCAGCACGGTCAGCGCCAGCGAGGTCACGATGAAAGCGCCCGCAAGGATCCAGGTCACGCGGGTAAGGGCATTGGGCTTGGCGCGCGCCTGCATATTGCCACCGCCGGACAGCAGGGCGGAGCCTTCGCTCTTCTGGACCAGCACCACTCCGATCAGCAGCAAGGCAAGGATCAGGTGGATCGTAAGGACAAAGGTTTCCATCGGGCAGAGGCTCCATCAGCGGATGCGGCTATCTATTCACAAGATCGCGCCTGCGCAAGGGCAAGGCGGTCTTGCTTGTGGCAAAGGCTTCGGGAAGCGGGGGGAGCCTGTGGTCCTGACCTCGTCAGGGCGGCAGTCGCCGGGGGGCGGCCTGATCGCGCGGCGGCCCCGGCGTATGCCGGACCTTACCCGGTGCAGGGCAGGGTCGAGGCGCGCGGCGCCCGCCCCGCGCCCGCCCCGCGCCCGCGTCGTCATATCGCGTATTGCTATCCGGAGGTCTTTGCGGGCGGTCTTTGCTGTGAAAACGCGCTGCGCGCTGTCGCTTTCAGCATGGCAGCGACCGGCGGGGCAGGATAGCCAGACACATGACCCAGGCCCTTTCCCCCTCTCGCCCGACCGGCGCCCAGGCCGCCTCGGCCGGCGCCCGCGCCACCGACCGCATCCTGCCCGGCATCATTCTGATGCTGGCCTTTTGCACGCTCGCGCCGTTGCTGGATGTCTCGTCTAAGCTTGCGGCCGAGGCGGGCGTGCCGGTCGGCTGGATCACGGCGGCGCGGTTCATCGTCCAGGGGCTGATGATGGCGCCGGTGATCCTCTTGATGGGGATCTCGCCTGCGCTGAACCTGCGTGCGCTTGGCCTTGTGTTCCTGCGCGCTTTCCTCCTGGTCTTTTCGACCTTTTCCTTTGTCTCGGGGCTGACGGTGATGCCGATTGCCGATGCCCTTGCCGTCGCTTTTCTTGAACCCTTTATCCTGCTGCTCCTCGGCAGCTGGATCTTTGGCGACGAGGTCGGGCCGCGCCGGATCGCCGCCTGTATCGTCGGCTTTGCGGGGTCGCTTCTGATCATCCAGCCCTCGATCACCGTTTTCGGGCTGATGGCGCTCTGGCCGCTCGGGACGGCCTTTGGTTTCGCGCTCTATATGCTGGTCACGCGCGGCATGTCGTCTTTCATGCATCCGGTTGCGATGCAGTTCCACACCAGCTGGGCGGGGGTGGTGCTCTGCCTGCCGGTTCTCGCGGTGCTGTGGAACGGCCCCCTGCCACAATTCGCCTTTGTCATGCCCGAGGGGATTACATGGCTCTGGCTGATCGGTGTCGGCTTCTGGGCCTGCATCAGCCATATGTGCATGACCATGGCGCTGAGCTTTGCGCCCTCGGCCACGCTTGGGCCGCTGCATTACTTCGAGATCGTGATCGCGGTGATTCTGGGCTACCTCGTTTTCCACGATCTGCCAAATGCGCTGAGTTTCGCAGGCATCGCCATCATCATCGCCTCGGGCCTCTATCTTGTGCATCGTGAGCGGGTGGCGATCCGCGAGCGGGTGCGTCAGACCGCCGCCGCCGGATAAAGCGCCCGGATCACCTTACGCAGACGACGGCGCGGCAGGATCGCCACCATGCCCGGCTGATCCAGCCTGAGCACCACATCCGCAACTGAGGCACGGTTCGAGGTGGCGATAAAGCCGTCGGGCTGAAAGACATGGCCATCCAGCGGCCATTCCAGCCCCTCGCTTCTGCCCGTCACACGCGCGAAGGGGAACAGGGACACCCGGTCTCCGGCCTTCAGCCGCAGCCGTGTCTCGCCCGGGGGCAGCGCAAAGGCCACATCCTGCGGGCCAAGCACCAGGCAGGGGCGCTCGGGATGGCGCACGAGGCTGTTGAGGACGGCAAGCCCGTGATCCATCCTCGCCCCGGTAAAGCCCAGCCCGAGGATGAAAGGCGCCGCAATCCGCCGCAGCGCCTTGTCGAAATCGGTGCTGTCCTGTTCCGCAATCCGGTGCAGCCGGTCGGACGGGATCTGCGCCAGTGCTGCGGGCGAGATCGAATCAAGGTCGCCGATCACCGCCTCGGGGGCGATCCCTGCCGCAATCAGCCGGTCGGCGCCGCCATCTGCCGCAATTGCGACCGGCGCCAGCCGCAGCGCCAGTGCGAGGTCGCGCGCCGGCACCGGGCCGCCGCCCACCAGCGTAATCCCAGCGGAGAAGTGAAGGTTCGGGCATTGATCAAGAGGCAATTTCATGCGGATACTGTTCGAATTAAGGCAAAACCCGGGGCGGGCGAACACAATCAATCCTTCAAATTACCCCGGTCTGTCCATGGATTCGCACAAAGCGCCAGCAATGTTTCCGTGATGGAAAGTATGAGGTCCGCGTCGATGAATGATGCCAGCAAGATCCTGACTGTCTCTTATGGGACCTTTAGCTGCACGCTCGAGGGCTTTGATGAGCCCTTTACCACGATGCGGGCGATTGCCGAATATTTCCGCGATCTCGCCGCCGAGGATCGTTATTTCGGTGCAGAACCGCCGCAGCCCGATGCCGCCATGCTGCACCGGATAGCCGAACGCGAGATCCAGCGCCGGGTCGAGGCGAAGATCACCGATAACAGAGTGGTGCTGCGCGCCGGCGACCAGGACGAGGCCGTTCCCGCCGGGGATGCGTCTGCACCGCTGACGGCTGCGCCTGTTGCTGCCGCGACGGTTGTGCAGGCCCCGGTCGCCCCGGAAGAAAAGAACCTCCCGGCTGCGGTGCTTAGGCCGGTGGCGGAAGAGGTTATTGAAGGGGTTACAGAAGTGGCTCCGGCTGAGGCACCCGCGCCCGCCACGGCTGGGGACCGCACGGCTGGCGACCGTAAGGTTGCGCGCGACTCCGTGATGCGCGCCACGCCCGAGAACCACGCATTGACGGCAGAAGATCCGGCACAGGTTGCACCGGCCCAGGCGGCGAAAACGCGGCGTGACGATCCGGTGGGCAATGCTGCGCCTGCGCTTCGTGATACGGTCCCGGAAGGGGTGGCCGCAAAACTCGCCCGTCTGCGCCGCGCAATCGAGCCGGCCTCGCGCATTGAAGAAGCTTCGGCGGCACCACTGGCAGCTGCGGCGGCGGCTTTTGCCGATATCGCTGAAGACCCTGATCTGGCAGAGCCCGACCTGGTTGCGCCCGACCTGGAGGAAGCTGCCGCGTTTGTGCCAGGCATGGGTAAGCCGGAATTTGGCAAAGATGAGGAATTCGAGCCTGAACTGGGCGATCAATCGGACGACGCCATTCTCGCGGCGGTCGATGAAGACCTGCGCGCAGCCTTTACCGAGGTAAGCGATGCGGCCGAAACGGCGGTGGCGCCTGAAGCGGGCGAGGTCGGCCTGGCCATGTCGGCTGAGTCACTGGGTGAAAGCGCTGAGGACGATCTTGCGCAGGCTCCTGCATCCCCGCCGCGCGCGGAGGGCACCAGTGCTGCCGCTCTGGCCGAGCTGCGGGAACTGGCGGCCGAACTCACCAGCGCACCCGCCGCAGGGCAAAGCGAGGCTGCTCACACCGCCTCCGCTGTGGCAGAAGAGGCTGTGGCGGAAACCGCTGCGGATGATGTCGACATCGGCAGCCTGATCGCCAGCCTCTCGCGTGAAGCATCGCCCGAAGAGGCCGCCTCGGCCGCTGCGGCAGAGGCGCAGGCGGAAGCTGATGCGGGAGAGGCCGCGCAGAAAGCAAAGGCGAAAGCCGCCGGGATCCCGGACGATGCCTTTGCCGATGACCCTGAATATGATGAAAACGAGGCGGCCTGGGAGGCCGTGCTGGAAGAAACCCCGCCAGGGGGTGGTGCAGCAATGTCTGCGGCTACGGCGGAGGATCTTTCGTCCGCGGAGCTGATTGCCGGGCTGGACCAGGATCTGCGCGCCGAACTGGCACAAATCGAAAGCGAGCTTGGCACGCCCCCTGGTGACGTCGTGGCTGACCGCGGTTTTGAAAGCGATCTCGCGGCAGCGCTGATGGCGGATGCACCGGCTGCGGCGCGTGATCTTGCGGACAGGGGGGAAGAGGCAAAAGCACCTGTTGGCGCTGATACCGCCTTGCGCGCGGAAACGCTGGAAGACCCGGAAGAGGCTGCGCGCAGCGCCGCGCGCGACGCATCGGCCCGCGATGACGCCGAGGATGCGGATCACAAGTGGCGCGATGCGGCAGAAAGCCGGGCCGTGGCCGATGATCTCCCGGCACAGTCAGCTGGTGACGTCACCCGGGACAGAGAGGTTGCCCGTTCCAAATCGGATCAACCGGTGGCGGCGGAGACCTCTGATGCGCCCACAGGCCTGGATATGAAAGCCCGCCCCGGCGCCGGTCTGCCCGAAGATGGCGCCGCAAGCCCCGCGCCGGAGGCGCCGCCGCTTGAACCGGCCGCCGCTGCCCGGCTGGAGCGCGCCCGTGCCCGGGTGATCCGGATCCGCCGTGTCGATGCTGTTGTTGCAAGCCCCGAGGCAGCAGCCCCCGGCACCGAAGCCGTCGCCGCAGAGGTGACAGGTCCGGTTGAATCCCCCGCTCCGGCCCCGGAAACGGTTCCGGCACGATCGGACGAAGATCTCGCCCGGCTGATGAAACAGGCCGATGACGAAATGGCCGGGCCGGAAAACAAGCGCCGCATCGCCTCGATTCAGCATCTGAAGGCGGCTGTGGCGGCTGCCATCGCGGATCGCCGCGCCGGCGTGACGCCGGCGGATCCCGGCAAGCGCGAAGGCGCCTACCGCGACGACCTCGCGCAGTCGGTGACCCAGTCGATCACGCCGCCCATGCCGCATGCGCCGCGCCCTGTGCGTCCGGTCCGTCCGGTGCGGCCGATGCGCGAAAGCGGTGAGGCCACCCCGGCCACGGTCGCAGCTGCGGGCATGGAACAGGAGCCCGGGACTGTCGCCCAGTCGCAGCCACAGACATCGCCCGCCGCCGCCCGCCCGGCGCCGCTGGTGCTGGTCTCGGAGCAGCGGATTGACCAGTCGAAGCGCAGTGATCTGCGCGAAACCGGCCCGCGCCCGCATCTGGTGCATGGCTCTGCCGCAGTGGCGACGCCGCTTGGCAGTTTTGAGGCAGAGCTGGATGAGGCCGCAGCGGCGCCCGGGATCGCAGAGGAAATCCAGGAGACTGCAAGCCGTCCGGACGCCGATACCGCAGCTTTCGCGCTGAATGATCTGGCCGATGACAGCGCTGATCTGGCCGCAGAAGACAGCGCAGAAGATGATGACATCGCCGATGACGGCAATATCTTTGCGACCAACGGCGCATTCGCGGCCTTTACCGAAGAGGTTGGCGCCCGCAGCTTGCCCGATCTGATGGAAGCTGCCGCCGCCTGGGCCGCCTGTGTCGACAAGCGTGAACATTTCACCCGTCCCTATCTCATGAGCCGGGTCATTGCGGGCGAACTGGGGGAGATCTTCACCCGCGAGGAAGGTTTGCGCGCCTTTGGGACCCTCCTGCGCGAGGGCCGTCTGGTGAAGCTGCGCCGTGGTCAGTTTGCCATCGCTGAAACCTCTGCGATCCTCGCCGAAGCGCGCCGCAGTCTCGGCTGACCGCATCCGGGCCTGAACCCGGTACTGGGGCCGATCCTGTTCTGTGGCCACTGCAATCAGATGAAAGGCCGGTGCCGCAGGGTGCCGGCCTTTGTCTTTTTGGCCGCCCTTCGGCGCTGATTTCCTGAAAATCCCAGCATTCCGCGGCTGGTTCCGCCCGTATTTTCTGCAATCAGAGCGGGAGTGGCGTTTCTTCTCCTGGGAATTAATTTCCTGAGATTAAAATTAAGCTTCCCGAATCGGACCTGAGGCCGCATCGTCCGGCTGGTATTTCGCAGCCCCGGCCTGGCGTCCTGAACGTCCGGCTGGTTCGGGCGTCGGGCAGTCTTGGGTGTCGGGGAGGTCCAGGGTCGTGATTTCGGCGAATTCCTCTGCTCCGGTCTTTGGGCCGGTGGCTGCCCACTCAGCCTTTTTCAACAGCGTGCAGCGGCTTTTTGCGCCCCGGGTCTTTCGGTCCCGAGCTGCGCCGGACGGCACGCGACACTTCCGGCGGCACGGGAATAACCCGGGCCGGAAAAAGGGTGGCCCCTGAGCGCCACCTTCCAAAAGGGCACCGCAAAATAAAAGCCGCGGGCCCATCAACTCTGACCAACAGGAGGGGGATTTGAGCATGAATGATGCGGGAACGGGGCGTGAGGAGAACACGCTTCATCGGGTGATTGGCTGGCCTGCGGCCTTTTGGGTGGCCGCGGGCGTCCCCGCGCTGGTCTTGTTTTCGATTGGCGGGATCGCGGCGACTGTCGGCACGCCGAGCTGGGTGATCTGGATCATCTCGGTCGCTTTCGGCTTTATCCAGGCGCATACCTATGCCGAGATCGCGGGGCTTTTCCCGTCGAAAAGCGGCGGCGCCTCGGTCTACGGGGCTTCGGCCTGGGTGCGTTATTCCAAGGTGATCGCGCCTTTGTCGGTCTGGTGCAACTGGCTGGCCTGGACGCCGGTCCTGGCGATCGGATCAGGTCTGGCGGCGGGCTATATGCTGAACGCCTTTGCCCCTGCCGATTCGGCGCTGCTGTCCTGGCAGATCACGCTAGCGGATCTGGGCTTCCTGAAAGAGGGCATCACGCTGAGGATCAACGCCACCTTCTTCATCGGGGCGGCGGTGCTGCTGGTGGTGTTTGCGATCCAGCATCGCGGTATCCTTTCAACCGCGCGGATCCAGACAATTTTCGGCATTGCTGTGATCGTGCCGTTGCTGGTGGTGGGTCTCGTGCCGCTGCTGTCGGGCAATGTCCATTCCGAGAACCTCTTCCCGCTGGTGCCGATGGCGACCGATGAGGCCGGGAATGTGGTCGACGGGATCTGGGACCGCCACGGCATCACGCTGTTCCTCGGTGGCCTCTTTATCGCGGCCTGGTCGACCTATGCGTTCGAGACGTCGATCTGCTACACCTCCGAATTCCGCCGTCCGGAGCATGACACCGTGCGGGCGATCCTTTATTCGGGCCTGCTTTGCGTGGTGATCTTCACGCTCGTGCCGCTGGCCTTCCAGGGCTATCTGGGGGTTGACGGTATCCTGCAGCCGGGCATTGTCGATGGCACGGCGGTTGCCGGCGTCATGGGCGAGATGGTTGGAGGCGGTGCATTCATCACCAAGCTGATGGTGGTATTGCTGATCCTTGCGACCATGCTGGCGATCATGACCTCGATGGCGGGCTCGTCGCGCACACTCTACCAGGGCTCGGTTGATGGCTGGCTGCCGAAATACCTGTCCCGCGTCAATGAACACGGGGCACCGGTCACGGCCATGTGGACGGATCTTGGCTTCAACCTGATCCTGCTGATGATGTCGGATTACCTGTTCGTGCTGGCGGTTTCCAACTGCTGCTACCTGATCTTCAACTTCCTCAACCTCAATTCCGGCTGGATCCACCGCATCGACAATGCGGATGTGCCGCGCCCCTGGCGCTGCCCGACGATCCTGATGGCGGCAGGTGTGGCGCTCAGCTTCGTCAATATGGTGCTGCTTGGCGCCGGGGCGAACGTCTGGGGGGCAGGGACGCTGATGTCGGGCATCGTGGCGGCGGCTTTGATCATCCCGGTCTTTGCCTGGCGCCATTATGTCACCGACAAGGGCAAATTCCCCGACCGGATGCTCGAAGATCTTGGCGTCTCGTCGCGCGATCTGCTGGTGAAGAAGGCCGGCATCCTGCCCTATCTGGTGCTGGCGGCCGGTGTCGCGGTGGCAGCGGCCTCGAATATGTATTTCACCCTCTGATCCAGGGGCAAAAATGAAGAAGGCGCGCAGGGGAGGTCCCTTGCGCGCCTTTTTGCATGAGCTGAGGATCGTATCAGAACGCATCCATCAGAAGGAAGGTCCCCTCCTGCCGGCGCAGCGCGTCAATCTGCGGCACCAGACGGCGGAAATGCTCGGTCTCGCAATGCAGATCAAGAGCGGCACGATCCGGCCAGGTCTCGACAAAGATGAAATGGCCTGGATCTTTCTGATTGGTGAACAGATCATAGCTGATGCAAAGGGCTTCGGCCTGGCTCAGCCGCACCAGTTCCTCATACAGCGGACGCACTTCGGCAAGCGCCTCGGGGCGGATGAAATCCTGCGCGATGACTTTCAGCATGTCACGGCTCTTTCGGCGCCCCGGGGTCGGGCTGGCCGATCCCGAGGAAGATCCTGCGCAAAGGCAACGCCCAGGCAAGGCCGAGGCCGATAAAGATCGCCGCTTCGATGAACAGAGGCATCCGCTCGCCGGGCTCAGACCACCAGGTGTCATTCGCCAGCCCGATCAGCACCAGCGTGACAAAGCAATAGACCGGCACCCCGATCACAAGGATCAGGAGCGCCAGATTTTTGCGTTTGCGGTAGCTGAGCGCCATCAGCTCAGTCCGCGAAAGGGTCGGTGACGAGGATGGTGTCGTCGCGTTCCGGGCTGGTCGACAAAAGGGCAACCGGGCACTGGATCAGCTCTTCGATGCGGCGGACATATTTCACCGCAGCCCCGGGGAGGTCATTCCAGGACCTGGCCCCTTGCGTCGATTCGCTCCAGCCTTCCATCTCTTCATAGATCGGCGTGACGCGGGCCTGAAGGTTTGCGGCGGTTGGCAGATAGTCATAGCGTTCGCCATCAAGATCATAGCCGACGCAGATTTTCAGCGTTTTGAACCCGTCAAGCACGTCGAGCTTGGTGAGCGCAATGCCCGACACGCCCGAGGTCGCGCAGGTCTGGCGCACCAGCGTGGCATCGAACCAGCCACAGCGGCGCTTACGCCCGGTGACGGTGCCGAATTCATGACCGCGCTGGCCCAGACGCTCGCCGTCCTCATCGAACAGCTCGGTCGGGAAGGGGCCTTCGCCGACGCGGGTCGTATAGGCTTTGACAATTCCGAGCACGAAATCAATCGAGGTCGGGCCAAGGCCCACGCCGGTTGCCGCCATACCTGCAAGGGTGTTCGACGAGGTGACATAGGGATAGGTCCCGAAATCGACATCCAGCAGCGAGCCTTGGGCGCCTTCAAAGAGGATCCGTTTGCCGGCGCGGCGCGCCTCGGTCAGGACTTTCCAGACCGGTTTTGCATAGGGCAGGATCTTGCCTGCAACTTCTTGCAGGGCCGCTTTCAGCGCCACCACGTCAACCGGCTCCAGCCCGAGGCCGTTGCGCAGGGCGTTGTGATGCGTCAGCAGCCGGTCGATACGGGTATCCAGCGTTGCCTCATCGGCCAGATCCGCCACGCGGATCGAGCGGCGTCCCACCTTGTCCTCATAGGCCGGCCCGATGCCGCGCCCGGTGGTGCCGATCTTGCCAACCGAATTCTGCGCCTCGCGGGCGCGGTCCAGCTCGCCATGGATCGACAGGATCAGCGGCGTGTTTTCCGCAATGATCAGGTTGTCTGGGTTGATCTCGACGCCCTGCGCCGAAAGCTTTTCGATTTCGGCCAGCAGCGCCCAGGGGTCGAGCACCACCCCATTACCGATCACCGACAGTTTGCCGCCCCGCACAATGCCCGAGGGCAACAGCGAAAGCTTATAGACATTACCGTCGATCACCAGCGTATGGCCGGCATTATGGCCGCCCTGGAATCGGGCAACGATATCGGCCCGCTCCGAGAGCCAGTCGACGATCTTGCCTTTACCCTCGTCACCCCATTGGGCGCCTACGACAACCACATTGGCCATTGAGCAGCCTGCCTTTGCGAAAGAAAAAATGCGGCTGAGCTATAGCGGCTGTGTCGTCCGGGGGAAACAGGAAAAACCGGTGGCACGCCAATCCTGCCCGCACCCGCACAAATACATGCAGGTCAAGGAAAGCCGCTCGCAGGATTGCTTCTGTCGTTTTAGCGCTTACCTGTAAAGCCGCGCCCGGTCATTCTGGCGCGAGAAAACAAGCCAGGATTCGCGCGAATGTTCCTTTCGGTCTTTGATATGTTCAAGGTGGGGATCGGCCCCTCGTCGAGCCATACGATGGGCCCGATGGTTGCGGGCGCCCGCTTTCTTGACCGACTGCGCAATTCGCCTTTCCAGGTGAAAGGGGTGCGGGCGGTGCTGCATGGTTCGCTGGCCTTTACCGGGGTGGGCCATGCGACCGACCGCGCGACGGTGCTGGGCCTCGCAGGCTTCGTGCCGGAAAGCTATGACAACGACAAGGCCGAGGCGGCATTGGCCGCGATCCGCGCGACGAAGACGGTGACGCCGCCGGGTCTGCCGCCGCTGGCCTTTGATCCGGCCACCGATCTCAGCTTTGATTTCGGCCCGTCTTTGCCGGGTCACGCCAATGGCATGGTGCTGAAAGCGACCGATGCCGAGGGTGATGTGATATTCGAAGAGATCTATTACTCGATCGGTGGCGGTTTCGTCCTGACCGCCGGAGAGCTTGCAGATCAGGCCGGTGGTGGTGCCCGGGCAAAGGCTGATGTGCCCTGGCCCTTTGAATCCGCAGCTGAAATGCTAGAGATGTCGAAGAAATCCGGCCTTACGGTTGCGGCGATGAAACGGCAGAACGAGCTGAAATTCCGCTCGGCCCCGGATCTTGATCGCGGCATGGCGCGGATCTGGGAGGTGATGAACAGGTGCATCGACCGCGGCATCGAGGTCGATGGCATCCTGCCCGGCGGGCTGAAGGTGCGCAGACGGGCAAAAGGCATCTATGACGCGCTCCAGGCCGAGCGCGGCCTGAACCTTGTGGCGCCGCATACGATCAATGACTGGATGTCGCTTTACGCAATGGCGGTGAATGAGGAAAATGCGGCCGGAGGCCAGGTGGTGACCGCGCCCACCAATGGCGCGGCAGGTGTGGTGCCGGCGGTGATCCGCTACTGGCTCGACCATGTGCCGGGCGCCTCTGCGTCGAGAGTGGGCGATTTCCTGCTGACCGCTGCCGCCATCGGGGGGCTGTGCAAACATAATGCCTCGATCTCGGGCGCGGAATGCGGCTGCCAGGCCGAGGTCGGCTCCGCCGCTGCTATGGCGGCGGCCGGCCTCTGCGCGGTGATGGGCGGCACGCCGGAACAGGTTGAAAATGCAGCAGAAATTGCGCTCGAACACCATCTCGGCATGACCTGCGACCCGGTCAAAGGCCTCGTCCAGGTCCCCTGTATCGAGCGCAACGGCCTCGGCGCGATCAAGGCGGTCTCCGCCGCCTCCCTCTCTTTGCGCGGCGATGGCCAGCATCTCGTCAGCCTCGATGCCTGTATCGAGACCATGCGTCAGACCGGACATGACATGCATGAGAAATACAAGGAAACCTCGCTTGGAGGCCTTGCGGTCAACGTACCCAATTGCTGACCGCCGCGCCGCTTGCTGGCTCCGGAAGCCTCCGGCGGGGATATTTAAGAGACAGATGAATGGAGCAGCTTCTTTCATCTGTCCTTAAATATCCCGAGGGGGCAGGGCCCCCTCTCTCTGCGGCCAAAAGCCTTTTGCCCTCCGGCTGCGATTGGGGTAAGCCCGGGCCCAGGCCGCGCGCCGCTGTCACAGCCCGGAGACCCCCATGCCTGCCGATCTGAACCCTATCGACAAAGCTAAATTCGTTGCCGCCAAACGGGCGGTGGAATTCGTCGAGGACGGGATGAAACTCGGGCTCGGCACCGGATCGACCGCGGCCTGGATGGTGCGCTGCCTGGCGGAGCGCGTGCGCGAAGAGGGGCTGCGGGTCACCTCGGTTGCGACCTCCAGCCGTACGGCTGAGCTGGCCACCAGCCTCGGGCTGAGTGTTCGCAGCCTTGATGAGGTGCGCTGGCTCGACCTGACGATTGACGGCGCCGATGAATTCGACCCGGATCTGAACCTGATCAAGGGTGGCGGCGCCGCGCTTTTGCAGGAGAAGATCGTCGCCACGGCCTCGGATCAGATGATCGTCATCGCCGATGCCGCGAAAGAGGTCACGCGGCTTGGTGCTTTCCCGCTGCCGGTCGAGGTGATTCCCTTTGGCTGGCAGACCACCAGGGCGCTGATCGAGGAAACCCTTGTCGCGATGGATGTGATGACACGCGATGTCAGTCTTCGGATGACCGGCGAGCGGGCGCTTGTCACCGATGAGGCCAACCATATTCTCGACCTTCATCTGGGCCGGATCGGTAATCCGCGCCAGCTGGCGCTGGTGCTGAACCAGATCCCGGGCGTGGTGGAAAACGGTCTTTTCATCGATATCTGCGATATCGTGGTGATCGGAGCTCCGGATGGCAAAGTTACGGTGCGCGACATCAATACGGGCTCGGTCACCGATGATCAGATCGTGTTCGCTCCCACCGACAATATTTTTGCGGATCTCGACTGATGGCTTTTGATTGCGATCTCTTCGTTATCGGCGGCGGCTCCGGGGGCGTGCGCGCCGCGCGGATGGCGGCGGCCACCGGCGCATCTGTCCAGCTGGCCGAGGAAAGCCGGATGGGCGGCACCTGCGTCATCCGGGGCTGTGTGCCGAAAAAGCTGATGGTTTTCGCCTCATCCTTCCGCGAATTGCCTTCGCAGGCCCGCGCCTATGGCTGGGATATCCCCGAGGGCCATTTCGACTGGCAGGCTTTCCGCACCCGCCTTCATACCGAGCTGGACCGGCTGGAAGGCGTCTATCGCCGGCTGCTGGACGGGTCGGGTGTCACCATCCATGACAGCCGCGCGATGCTTGTCGATCCGCATGAGGTCGAACTGGCCGATGGGCGCCGGATTTCGGCGAAACACATCCTGATCGCCACCGGCGGGCGTCCCGAACGCCCCGATCTGCCCGGTGCGGGTCTGGGGATCGTCTCGGATGACGTGTTCAATTTTGAAAAGCTGCCTGAGCGGCTGCTGATCGTCGGCGGCGGTTTCATCGCTTGCGAGATGGCCTGTATCCTCCAGGGCCTCGGCGTCCGGGTTACGCAATTCTACCGCGGTGCCCAGATCCTGCGCGGCTTTGACGAAGAGGCGAGGGGCCTTGTGGCCGAGGCGATGCGCGCCTCTGGCATCAACCTGCGCGTCGGCACCAATATCGCGGCGATGGGGCCGAAGGGCGCTTTGGAGGACGGGTTCGACGCGCCGGTCTCGGAACTGCAACTCGAAACACGCCGGGCGCTCGCCACTGCAGGGCCCTGCGCGGTCCGCTCGACCACGGGCGAATTGTGCGAGGTTGACCATGTGCTCTTTGCGACAGGGCGGCGGCCGAACAGTGACGGTCTCGGGCTGGAAGAGCTGGGCATCGGTATCGGGCGGCGTGGCCAGGTCGAGGTGAACGAGTACAGTCAGACCGCAGTGCCCTCGGTCTATGCCATAGGCGATGTCACCGACCGGGTGAACCTGACCCCGGTCGCGATCCGCGAGGGTATGGCATTTGTCGATACCGTGTTCCATGGCCGCCCCACGCCGGTCGATCACGACCTGATCCCGATGGCGGTCTTTACCCAGCCTGAACTGGGCTCGGTCGGGCTGACCGAAGAGGCGGCGCGCGATCTGGGCCCGATCGAGGTCTATGCGACCAGCTTCCGTCCGATGCGCACTGCCTTTGCCGGCTCGGATGGGCGGGTGCTGATGAAGCTGATCGTCTGTGCCGACACGCGCCGTGTGCTTGGCTGCCATATCGTCGCGCCCGAGGCGGGCGAGATGATCCAGCTTGCGGCCATCGCGATAAAAATGGGCGCGACCAAGGAAGATTTCGACCGCACCTGTGCGGTGCATCCCACCATGGCCGAGGAACTGGTGACGATGCGCAGCCCTGTGCGCCGGTAACAATTGCGAAAATCCTGACTTTCCCGCGAGATCGGACCGCAGCGACCCTGCTGTGGCTTGAATTCCGGGGCGGGATGCACAATTGAGATCATGATATTGTGAAGGAAAAGGACGTATCGATGGCAGGAGGTCCCTGGGGCGGAGGCGGCGGCGATGATGGTCGCGGCGGGAACCGTGGTTCTGACGACGACGGGCGCCGCGGCCCGAACGGGGGTCCGAATGGGGGCCAGAACAGCGGCCCCAATGGTGGCCGGCGTCCGGAAGGCGGGGTGCCGGAAGTCGATGATCTTCTGCGCAAGGGCCAGGAGCAGCTGCGTGTCCTGATGGGCGGGCGCGGCGGCCAGCGTGGCAATGGCGGCGGCGGGCCCCGTGGTCCGCAGGGACCGGGCCTTGGCCCGATCTTTACCAAACAGGGGCTTGTCTTTGGCGCCCTCGCGGCGGTGGCGGCCTGGGCCTTCATGTCCTTCTATACGGTGCGCCCGGAAGAACGCTCGGTCGAGCTGTTCCTCGGCGAGGCTTCGGGCATCGGCAATCCTGGTCTGAACTTTGCGGCCTGGCCGGTTGTGACCTATGAAAAGGTCCAGGTGACGGGCGAGCGCACCACCGATATCGGTGCTGCCGACGGCAATGCCGGCGAGCTGATGCTGACCCGCGACCAGAATGTCGTCGATATCGGCTTCCAGGTCGTGTGGAACATCACCGATCCGCAGGCCTATCTCTTCAGCCTGGCTGATCCCGAGGAAACCATCCGCGCTGTGTCGGAATCCGCGATGCGCGACATCATTGCGCGTTCGGAACTGTCGCCGATCCTCAACCGCGACCGGGGTGCGATTTCTTCGGATCTGCGGATCGCGGTGCAATCCACGCTCGACACCTATAATGCCGGGATCCAGGTCATCCGTGTCAACCTGCGGCGCGCGCAGCCGCCATCTGACGTGGCCGACGCTTTCCGTGCGGTGCAATCGGCGCAGGCCGAACGCTCGCGGCTGGAAAACGAGGCGGACGGTTACGCCAATAAGGTGACCGCAGGCGCTCGCGGTGAGGCAGCACGCCTGACCGAAGAGGCCGAAGCCTATCGCGCCAATGCGGTGAACTCCGCCGAGGGTGAAGCCGCGCGCTTTGTCTCGGTCTATACCGAATATGTCAAAGCGCCGGAAATCACCCGCCGCCGTCTCTATCTCGAGACGATGGAGCGTGTTTATGCCGGCATGAACAAGGTGATCCTTGACGGGGTCAGCGGTGGCCCCAATGGCCAGGGCGTGCTGCCGTTCCTGCCGCTCAATGAACTGGGACGCGGCTCTGCCGCCACCCCCGCCGCACCTGCAGCGGCAGCCGGAGGGTCCAACTGATGCGCTCGATTGTCATTGTTCCCGTCCTGATCGCCATCGTTGTCACGGCGCTGTCCTCGGTCTTCATCGTCGATGAACGCAAAAAGGCGCTGGTGCTGCAATTCGGCCAGGTCCGGCAGATCAAGGAAGATGCCGGCCTTGGCTTCAAGATGCCCTTCATCCAGGAGGTGGTCTATTATGAGGACCGTATTCTGGGTCTGAAAACCGCGCCGATCGAGGTCACGCTGCTGTCGGATCGCCGGCTGGTGGTGGATGCTTTCGCACGCTGGCGGATCAGCGATCTCCAGGCATTCCGCCAGGCGGTCGGGGCTGGTGCCGAAGACCGCGCCCAGGCGCTGCTGAACAACATCCTGCAACAGGCGATCCCCGAGGTGCTGGGCAATACCACCCAGGACCGCGTGCTCAGCCAGGACCGTAATGCGCTGATGAACGAGATCCTGACCATCGCGCGGCGCGAAGCGCAGTCGATGGGGGTCCAGGTGATCGACGTGCGTCTGACCCGCACCGACCTGCCGGATGCCAACCTCAAGGCCACCTTTGACCGGATGCGGTCGGAACGTGACCGTGAGGCAGCTGACGAGATCGCACGGGGTGGCGAAGCCGCACAGCGCGTGCGTGCCGCCGCCGACCGGACCGTGGTCGAGGAAACCTCCTTCGCGCGTCGCAGCGCCGAGGTGATCCGAGGTGAGGCCGATGCAGAACGTAACTCGATCCTTGCCGAAGCCTATGGCGCGGACCCGGAATTCTTTGCCTTCATCCGCTCGCTCACGGCTTATGAGCAGGCGCTGAGGGGGCAGAATTCCTCGATCGTGATGGAGCCGGACAGCGATTTCTTCGCCTATCTGCGCTCGCCGGGCAGCACGGCCTATACGCCGGTCGAGACGCCGGAAAACCTGCCTGCCCCGCCGGTCGCGCCAGAGGTCGTCCCGGCGCCGCAACCGGTCCCGGCTCCGGTGGAGTGAGGCAGACCCCCGCGCGAATGTGCGCAGAAATACAGGAAAAGGGCTGGCTTTTGCCGGCCCTTTTGATTTTCAGGGCGGTGATCGGGAGGAGGGGCGGTCCTGGGGGAGTGGACCAGGATCACAGCGGTCTTTCGTGATCCTCTCAGCGTGATGCAATCTGTGCGCTTATCTCGCCTGCGGGCAGGGTTGTTCCCGATGGACCGAACGCCTGCGACAGGGTGCAGTCACGCGCCGATCCGCGCTGTTCACGCGGCTTTGACAGGACGCGACAGGGTTTGCATTGCGCGCCGCTTTGGCTCAGAGTTTCTTATGCACTTATCCGGACCGGCCTCAGGCGACTCCAATCCTTGACGATCCGGCTGCACGTCCAAAGGAGACCAGATTTGTCCCGCCCCCACACCGTTTCCCTGCGGCCAGCCCGCTCGTCCATCCGGTCTTCCGTCCTGACCGGGTTGCGCAACAGCACGATGCTGGCGCTCGCGCTCAGCGCCGGGCTTGCCTTTACTGCGCCGGCCCCGGTGCTGGCCTTCGGCGCCCCGGATACTTTCGCCGATCTTGCCGAAAAGATCAGCCCTGCGGTGGTCAATATCACAACCTCTTCCGTGGTCTCGCGCCCCTCGGATGGGGGCCCGATCGTGCCCGAAGGCAGCCCGCTTGAAGATTTCTTCAAGGATTTCGGGGGCAGGGGCAATTCCGGCCCGCAACGCTCTGAAGCGCTCGGATCGGGTTTCGTGGTCTCGGAAGACGGCTATATCGTCACCAATGATCACGTCATCAAAGGCGCCGATGAGATCACCATCGAGTTTTTCGGCGGCGATAAACTGCCGGCGAAACTGATCGGCACCGACCCGCAGACCGATATCGCCCTGTTGAAGGTCGAGACGGATAAGCCGCTGGCCTTCGTGTCCTTCGGCAATTCCGATCTGGCCCGTGTGGGCGACTGGGTGGTCGCGATGGGCAACCCGCTTGGCCAGGGCTTCTCGGTCTCGGCGGGGATTGTTTCTGCCAGAAACCGTGAGCTTTCGGGTACTTATGACGACTATCTGCAAACCGATGCTGCGATCAACCGCGGCAATTCGGGCGGGCCTTTGTTCAATCTGGACGGCCAGGTGATCGGGGTGAACACGGCGATCCTGTCGCCAACCGGCGGCTCGATCGGGATCGGGTTCTCGATGGCCTCGAATGTGGTGACTAAGGTTGTCGATCAGCTGAAACAATATGGCGAGACGCGGCGCGGCTGGCTGGGGGTGCGCATTCAGGACGTGACCCCGGATATTGCCGAGGCGATGGGGCTGGCCACTGCCACCGGTGCGCTGGTGACGGATGTGCCGGAGGGCCCTGCCAGAGAGGCGGGCATGATCGCAGGCGACGTGATCCAGCTATTCAACGGTCAGGATGTGAAAAGCGCCGGCGATCTGACCCGGCGTGTCGCCGATGCGCCGGTGGGCGAGGCGGTTCCGGTCGTGGTGATCCGCGATGGTGGTTCCGAGACGCTGAACGTGACGCTGGGGCGGCGCGAAGAGGCAGAGCCGAAGACCTATCCGGCCTCGGCCGACCCGCAGGAGGTGCTGCAGGGGCAGCTTGAGATCCTCGGGATGCAGCTGGAACTGGTGACAGATGCGCTGCGCGATCAGCTTGGCCTGCCGGGTTCGACCGAGGGTCTGGTGGTTGCGGGCATCGATCAGACCTCGGAAGCCTGGACCAAGGGGCTGCGCGAGGGCGATGTCATCACCGAAGTCGGCCAGCAGAAAATCGCGCGCGTGCAGGATCTGAAGGACCGGATCGAGGACGCGAAAAAGGCGGGCCGTAAATCGGTGCTGCTGCGCTTCAGCCGTGGTGGCGATCAGCGCTTCGTGGCCCTGCTGGTGAAGTGAGCCTGGCCCTGAACCGGGCCTGACATCGGGGCGGCGGGGGAAACCTTGCCGCCTTTTTGCGCGGGCGGGGCCAGCGTCTCAGGGCAAAGCTGCGGGACGCGGTCAGAAGTCCCCGACCACAAGACCCAGCTCGCGCGCGGCTGCAAGCGAGAGGTGGTCGGAATCGAGCCCCCGGCTTTGCTGCCAGCTCCGCAGCGCCTTGCGGGTTGGCCCGTCTGTCACCCCGGTCAGCGGCAAAAGATAAAGGCCGCGCGCCTTGAGCGCCCGTTGCAGGGTGGCGATGAATTCGGGCGTCATAACCTCGGGGCAGGGCACGCGGAACCAGACCGTGCTGCGATCCGTGACAATGCGCTGCCGGGCCTCGGACGCAAAGCGCGCCGGGGTGAGAAGCGTACCGGCCTCGTCCCGGGTCTCGGGCGAGACCAGGACCTGTTCCGTGACCGTCTCGATGACCGCCGGGCGGATGTCAGATTGCCAGCAGGCGCCCTTCGGCCCCTGGGGCGGCCCGGGTTTTCCCTTCAGATCTACCAGCTCGGCCGAGAAATCGGCGCGGGTCGGGCCTTTGGGAGTGCCCGCGCCGGTGCAGGCGGCGAGGATCAGCACGACAGGGATAAGGCAGGCGAGATACCGCTTGCGATATGGGTTTGCCCTGTCATGGGCGAAGCCCTGATGCGGCGCAGCGAGGCAGGGCAGGTCAGAGGGGGTCATCGGCTTCTGCTCTTGTTTTCCGGTCACCGGCAGGCCCGATCAGTCCCTGAGGATCCTGTCTGGTCCGGCGCTGCTGCGGGCACCCGCTCAGGCTGTAAGGCTATCCGCATCGGGAGAGGGTGGCAACAAGCGGCACGCGCCGGGCAAGGAAAACACATGGTCATTCTGTACATGGCGATCCTGCGGGGGCCGGAGGCGTGGGGAAACCCTGTTTGTCGCAATTCGACTGTGTGGTGACTGCTCTGGCACAGCGGCGCGGGATGACATATGTCATGGGCAAGACAGGGAATTCAGCGCCGGGCCCGGCTTACGGGCCCCAGAAAACAGACGGAAACCGGGGACGGCAATGGCGAAGATCACCTATATCGAATTCGGCGGCAAACAGCATGAGGTCGAGGTCGCCTCTGGCCTGACGGTCATGGAAGGGGCCCGCGACAATGGCATTCCGGGCATCGAGGCCGATTGCGGCGGTGCCTGCGCCTGCTCGACCTGCCATGTCTATGTCGATCCGGCCTGGGTGGATAAGATCCCTGCCAAGGATGCGATGGAAGAGGATATGCTGGATTTCGCCTGGAATCCGGATCCGCTGCGATCACGCCTGACCTGCCAGCTGAAGGTAACGCCGGCAATGGACGGGCTGATCGTGCATATGCCCGAGAAGCAGATCTGACCCCGCATGAGGGGCGTCGACGGGCGGGCTAAGATTTTTCAGAAAAAATCTTAGAAAATTTCTTAAAAGAAATTTGACCGGAATTCGATGAATTCCGGCGCCTCTGGCCGCTGTTGCACCTCAGGTCGTCAGTCGCTCGGCCTTCCTGCGCACCAGGACGCTGCGCAGGTCATGCATCGCAAGCAGCAGGGCATCGGTGACCTCGTCAAGCTGCGCATCACTGGCCTTTGACTGGGCCCATTGCGAGGTCATGTTCAGATGATCCACGGTGCGCAGGATGTCATCCGTCTCGCGGGCGTCGAGCAGCGCGCGCCGCTTTGCAATCCAGGTGCGGATCGCCTCAAGATCTGCCTCTGAAAGCTCGCGATCCCCATGTGGCCGGATATTTCCATTCTTCACATTGACGCTGGCGATCTCGTCCAGCTCGATGCGGCGCTGGCGGTTTTCCGTGTCCACCCGGCAGACCGAGGCCCCATTTTCCCGGATACGAAAGTAATAGGGGGGTAAGCTGTCGGACATGTCGGGACTATTCCTGGCGCCATGGGCAAAAACCGTCAATCCGGCTGATTTAAGCGCAAATTCCTATAAAAACCAGCCCCTGCTGATGCCCGCCCAACTCAGTCGCGATTGTCGATCACCCGCAGCAAAGACCCATCAGGATCGATCAGTGCGAACATTCGCGGCGCACCATCCGGGCGGAAAAAACCGGTGAGGCGCGGGATCCCCTCGGCGGGGAGGCCGAGCTTTTGCCATTCCCCAAGCAAAGCATCCGGGTCATCCACCCGGATACAGGCCGAGAAACTGCTCTGTGCCGGATCAAGATCAGGCCAGGCAAAAAACTCCAGCTCCAGTGCGCCCCGTCCGAGGATCATCCAGCCCTCGCTGAAATAGCGCGTGGCAAAGCCAAGCCTGGCATAGAACTCTGCCGTCGCCCGCATATCGCGCGACGGCAGATTGGCGGTGATCCGGTCCCGGGTCATGGCTCCCCCATGCTGCGCTCCACCGATCATGATCGGAGGTTATCACTCAGACGAGGCTCGCGCAAAACCGCTGGATCCGGTCGCAGGCGTCGCGCAGCACCTCATCCGAGGTGGCGTAGCTCACGCGGAAATTCGGGCTGAGGCCGAAGGCCGATCCGAAGACGACAGCAACCCCGGTCTCTTCCAGAAGTGCTGTTGCAAAGACTTCGTCATTGGTGATCACCACGCCTGCGGGTGTCGCCTTGCCGATACAGCCCGAGATGTCCGGATAGACATAGAAGGCGCCTTCCGGTTTCGGGCAGGTGATGCCGGTCGCCTTGTTCAGCATCGAGACCACCAGATCGCGGCGGCCCTGGAAGACGCGGCGCCAGTCGGCGAGGAAATCCTGCGGCCCGCTCAGCGCCTCGAGCGCCGCCCATTGGCTCACGGAACAGGTGTTCGAGGTCGATTGCGACTGGATCGTCCCCATCGCCCTGATCAGCGCCACGGGGCCTGCCGCATAGCCGATCCGCCAGCCGGTCATCGCATAGGCTTTCGAGACGCCATTGCAGGTCAGAGTGCGGTCATAAAGCCCCGGCTCGACCTGGGCGGGGGTGGTGAATTCGAAATCGTCGAACACCAGATGTTCATACATATCATCCGACATCACCCAAACATGCGGGTGGCGCATCAGGACATCGGTCAGACCCTTCAGCTCGGCGCGGCTATAGCCCGCCCCGGTCGGGTTCGAGGGCGAGTTGAAGATCAGCCATTTGGTCTTTGGCGTGATCGCGGCCTCAAGCTGTTCGGGGGTGATGCGGAAGTTATTCTCAAGCGTCGCGACCACCTCGACCGGGGTGCCGCCCGCCAGCTGCACCATATCGGGATAGCTGACCCAGTAGGGCGCCGGGATGATCACCTCATCGCCCTTGTTCAGCGTGGCGATCAGCGCGTTAAAGAGGATCTGCTTGCCGCCGGTGCCCACCGTCACCTGGTTCGGTGTATAGGTCAGCCCGTTCTCGCGCAGGAATTTCGCGCAGATCGCGGCTTTGAGCTCCGGGATGCCATCGACGGCGGTATAGCGGGTCTTCCCCGCATCAATCGCGCGCTTTGCGGCATCGCGGATATGTTCCGGCGTGTCGAAATCCGGCTCGCCGGCACCAAGGCCGATCACATCCTTGCCGGCTGCCGCCAGTTCTCGCGCCTTATTTGTGACCGCGATCGTGGCCGAGGGTTTCACGCGGGCAAGCGTATCGGACAGAAAGGCCATTTCCGGGTCTCCGGTGGGATTGTTTGCATTTTCCGGTCTCGGGTCTTAAGTTCGCCCCCCCGTTCATACAAGCGATATCAGCAAAGGAGAGGCGTGATGGCGGAAAGCAGCACAGGACGTGAGCCGGGTGTGGATCTGGCACCCGAGGACTGGTTCTCGGCGGATGTGGCAACCTTTGGCGACCGGCTTGCCGGCGCGCGTGAGGCGGCCGGGCTGAGCCAGGAAGATCTGGCGCAACGGCTGGGGGTGCGGCTGACCACGCTGCAGGCCTGGGAAGACGATATGGCAGAGCCGCGGGGCAACCGGCTTTCGACGCTGGCGGGGATGCTGAATGTCTCGCTCGCCTGGCTCCTCACGGCCGAGGGCGACGGGCTGGGCCTGCCGGAGGCGGAGGCAATGCCAGTGGCGCTGAGCGATGCCCTGGCCGACCTGACGCGGCTCAGGGCAAAGGCGGCGGGGCTTGTGCAGGAGATCGCAACGGTGGAAAAGCGGCTCAGACAGGCTTTGCGGCAGGAGTGAGCGATGGTTGCGAAAGAGGGGGCGGTGCCGGGAGAAAGCCATGACGCCCGGCTCCGCCGGATGCGGATGCGCAGCTGGCGCCGTGGCATTAAAGAGATGGACCTTGTGTTCGGGCCCTTTGCCGATGCCGGGCTGGCGGGGCTGACGGCGGAAGAGCTGGATCTTTATGACCGGCTTTTATCCGAGAATGATCAGGACCTTCTGACCTGGGTTCTGGGCACGGTTCCCGCCCCGGACTGGACCGCGCCTTTGCTGCCGCGCATCGCGGATTTTGCGGCGACCCGGCTCGCAGGCTGATCCTTTCGCGATAAATCGCGGTAAAATCGTCGCGAGTTTACGGAATGTTTGTGCTTTGTGCTGATTCTGTCTCCGTCTGTTACGTGCGGAGCAAAGTACAAATGTCCCTCCATCAATCCGTCCTCGATGGATCGCAGAAAGCGTTCCTCTCCTGCTATCTCGACAATCTGGGCCTGGTAGAACGCCTGCACAGATTGCTGCTTGATGTCATCAAGGATGAGTTCGAGCGCCTGCGCGTGTTGGAGGTCAACCCGGTCCAGGCCCTGCTCCTGTTCAACATCGGCGAAAACGAGGTGACCGCGGGCGAGCTGAAAAGCCGCGGTTACTACCAGGGCTCGAATGTCAGCTACAATCTCAAGAAGCTGGTCGATCTTGGCTATATGCACCATCAGCGGTCTGAAATCGACCGGCGTTCGGTGCGGGTGCGTCTGACGGAAAAGGGCCGGATCCTGCGCAATCAGGTCTCGGACCTGTTCCTGCGCCATGCCGAGGGCCTCGAAAAACGCGGTGTGATCGATGTCAGCGGCATGGATGAGATCAATACCTCGCTGCGCCGGATGGAGCGGTTCTGGACCGAACAGATCCGCTATATCTACTGAGATATCACCTTGCCTGCGGGGATGGCGTCCGGGGCGCACCTCTCCCGGACCGGCGCGAGGACATGGCAGTGAAAGCCGTCCTGCCGCCGTTTATCTCAACGGCCTGAAGGGCCTCACATTTCCGCAGGGGGCACTTTGCTGGTCGTGCGGGAATGTGGCCTGCTGTCGCAATGCCGCACAGGAAGATAGGATCGTCACGAGGGCTCCGGATCGTGCAGATCTGGATAATTAAGGTCAAAGCCGGGGCGGTGGGGCCACCGAGGGATCGAGGTGTCTTTGTGGTGCAGTCCAGGCGCGACCTCAATGTCGCAGGGCGCGAGTTGCGCCGCCGGATGCGGTTTGCAGAGGACCGAGCAGAGGATCTGCATCAGGCCCACCAGGTTTAACCGTTCCGGCTTGTCCAATGGGCCGCCGAAGTCGGGGTGATGCCCCGAAAATCCGCGTCGAGGCTATACGGCGCCACGTTGATCACCTGCCGGGTCCTGCGCGGCGGGAGCCGCGCGGGGCTGCGGGCCTCACCGGATCGAACGGCTGATGCGGATCATGGTCCTGAAGGCCCGGCCAGGATGCCGGGAAAAGCAAAAGACGTCATCGAGCGCTCGGACATCGCAGATAACATCCACAACCCGGGCATTCAGGCGGACTGACCCCAGCAGAATTGGCAGGCCGGTTTCACCCGCATCGGCGCCGCGAACGGCTGGCACTGCATCGCAGTTACAACGGACCGTTTGTCAGGAAAATGCCCCTTCTCCCTCTGGCAGGAGATTGTCGGGCGGTCCATGAAGGCGGACACGGCGCCACTCTGGCCAGGGATGCACTGACAGTGGGGATCGGGCGGCGCAGCCGGCTCGATGCGCTCCTTCATCCTTCGAAAACTGGTGCGTTTCATGGCTAAACAATTTCAATGAGGTAACTTCAAAGAAACGGGATACCCTTTCCTCAGAGCCAGGCGGGGAATGTCCGGGAACTGGCTCTGGAAGCCCCACGGAGCCGGGGGCTCAGCTGGTCGCGCGAAGGAGAGCGTCTTCTCGTCGCCGGAGACAGTACGGACGAACCGGAAGGTCTGCCGAGGCGGCGACGCAGCGCATGCTGGAATGTCCGGTAACGCCGAACGCTTTCACGACCCACAGCACTGACAGTCAAAACCCGAACAGTTCCACCCTGCAGAGCGCGAGGCCGGATCAGGAATGGCCTGCCTCGCTGGTCGCGTCGCCTCCCGCGGGAGGGGGGCTCAGTTGGCTTTGCGGCGTGGCAGGAACGGCAAAGGCATCACATGCACGCCGTCTTCCAGCAGTTTCTTTGCCTCTTCCGGCCTGGCCTCGCCATAGATCGAGCGCTCGGGCGCATCGCCGTCATGGATGCGGCGCGCCTCGGATGCGAAATTCATCCCGACATATTCCGAGTTCTTTTCGACCTCGCGGCGCAAAACAGCCAGGGCATTTTCGATCTCGGCGCGCGAGGGGACCGGTGACGCAGCAGGGGGGGCTTCGGGCGTGCCCGAAGACGGCGTTACCCCGCTGGGTGCAGCCTTGCGGGCGGGGCCAAGCGAGGGGGTCATCAGCGCCTTTTCAACGCGCGCGCTGCCGCAGACCGGGCAGGCGAGGTGGCCGGCGCGCGACAGGCTGTCAAAGGCCTGGCCGTCGGCGAACCAGCTCTCAAACCCATGGCCTGCCTCGCATTGCAGCGTGTAGCGGATCATTCTTCGTAATCTCCTGCTGGCCCGGGCCTTTGGTGCCGGGCCATATAGCGGGGAAGCTAGTGTTTCCCGGGCGCGGGTCAAGGCCACTGCCGCCGGATCCTGTCAGAGCCGGTGCAAGGAGCAGGTCAGACCTGACCGCCATCCTGCTTTGTCCCGCTCTGTTTTGAATTGCCAGCCGCGAAGGCAAGGATCAGCTGTTGCAGATCTGGCTCGTCAACCTTGCGCGCCGCTTTTTCCGGGCTGAACCATTTGCGGCGGCGCTGACGATATTCGGGATATTTGCGGGCAAGGCTGGCGACCCGTACCGGATAGACCTCGACATCGCAGCGCTGCGCCAGATCGGTGTCGCGGCACAGAACCTTGTCATAGCTGTAATTTCCAACCGGAAACCCATCGGTTGCCCCGGTCACCCCGGCCTCTTCCCAGGCCTCGGTCAGCGCCGCATCGGCATTGCTGCGATCTGCCATCGGCCAGCCCTTGGGAAGCACCCAGCGGCCGGTGTCTCGGCTGGTGATCAACAGAATCCGCGTGCCGTCCTTGCTTTCATTCCAGCACAATGCCGCAAGCTGAAGCCTGATTTCCAAATCGGAATCCCGATGCGCTAGCCTGACCTCTTTGTTCATATTATTTACCAGCTACCTTCGCACCCGTTCGGCCGTTGCAGCAAAACCCTGCGGACCCGGGAGTCTGTTATACATATGGTTCATTGTGCCTGACGCGCATCGTCCGGCCTATGGCTATATAGAGATTTATCAAGATTTTCTGTCTGTGAGACTAATATGCACAAGATTGTGACGATGTGCCGGATCGAAATCCCCGCCCGGGCGGGATGTGGGGTGGGCTGATGCGGGTATTCATCGGGCTGGAAATGCCCGGATCTGTGCGCGAGGCGCTTGTCCTGCAGCAATTCCTTCTACCGCTGCAGCGCAGGGTTGCGGCAGAGGACATGCATCTGACGCTACTCTTTTGTGAGGATCTCGCCGACGACCTCGCGGATGCATTGCATGTCGCGCTGTCCGATCTGCATCTGCCGGGGTTTGCGCTGTTGCTGGCGGGGCTCGGGCTTTTTGGCGGCACAAAACCGCACAGCGCCTGGGCCGGGGTCGCGCCCTCTGTGCCGCTGGTCGCTTTGCAGGCTGCGGTCGAGGCGGCCGGGCGGCGCGCCGGGCTTGATCTTCCGCATCGCCGTTTCATGCCACATGTGACGCTTGGTCGTTTCAGCCGCCCCGATCCCGCCACGCTGATGCGGCTGGAACGCGGCATCGCGGCCGGGGCGGGCTTTGCTGCCGGCCCCTGGCATGTTGATGAGATTGTGCTCTGGCAAAGCGTGCTGACCGCGGGCGGCCCCCGCTATACCGAGCTTGCCCGTTATCCATTTGCGCAGCATCGCCGCCCGCCGCGCGATCCCTGACCGCTTCCTTGACAAGTCCGGGGCAGGGGTGCAGCACGGGCAGAGCTTTACACGATCAGTCCAGGACAGAAAGCAGACCTGCCGATGACCCGTTCCATCACCATTGCCGGCCGCGAGATCGGCCCCGCCCATCCGCCGCTGGTCATCGCCGAAATCGGCATCAATCACGGCGGCGATCTGGATGTCGCGAAAGAGATGGTGCGCCTTGCCGCCGGGGCCGGCTGCGAGATGATCAAGCACCAGACCCATATTCTCGAAGACGAGATGACGGAGGAGGCGAAGCAGATCTTCCCGCCGAATGCCGATGTCTCGATCTGGGAGGTGATGGCGCGCTGTGCCCTGAACCAGAGCGACGAGGCAGAGCTGAAACGCTATACCGAAAGCCTCGGGATGATCTGGATCTCGACGCCGTTTTCGCGGGCGGCGGCCGATTTCCTCGAAACCCTCGACGTGCCAGCCTATAAGATCGGCAGCGGAGAGGCCGATAACCTGCCGCTCATTCGCCATATCGCGAAAAAGGGCAAGCCGGTGATCATGTCGACCGGCATGCAGACCATCGATACGATCCGCGCGAGCGTGGATATTCTGGATGCCTCGGGCGTGCCCTATGCGCTGCTGGAATGCACCAATCTTTACCCGAGCCCGCCGGAGATCGTATCTTTGCGCGGTGTGACCGAGCTGCAAGACGCCTTCCCGAACGCGGTTGTCGGCTTTTCCGACCATTCCATCGGGCCGGAAATGGCACTGGCAAGCGTAGCGCTTGGTGCCACGATCCTCGAACGCCATTATACGGATTCGCGCTACCGCAAGGGCCCGGACATCATCAATTCGATGGACCCGGCCGAGCTGCGCCTGCTGATCGACCGTTCGAAAGAGATCTGGATCGCGGCAAACAACCCGAAGCAACGCTCGGCGCCGGAAGAGGATGTCTACCGTTTCGCGCGCGGCTCGGTCGTGGCGGATCGTGACCTGCCGGAAGGCCATGTGATCCATGAGATCGATATCTGGGCGCGGCGCCCGGGCTCGGGCGAGATCCCGGCCTATGACTTTGACAGGCTGATCGGCAAGCGTCTGACGCGCGCGGTCACGCGCAATACCCAGCTGAAATGGAGCGATCTGGCGTGACGTCGGTGCCGCGCAGGATCCTCTTCCTCACCGGCACCCGCGCCGATTTCGGCAAGCTGGAGCCGCTTGCGGCGGCGGCGCGTGAGGCGGGGCATGAGGTCACGTTTTTCGTGACCGGCATGCATATGATGACCCGCTATGGGCTGACCGCGCATGAGGTGCGCCGCCAGCCCGGCATTGCGACGCATGAATTTCTGAACCAGCGCCCCGGCGATCCACAGGATATCGTGCTGGCGAAAACCGTAACCGGCTTTTCGGATTTTGTCACCGAAAGCCGCCCGGATCTGATCGTCCTCCATGGCGACCGGATCGAGGCAATGGCGGGAGCGCTGGTTTCGGCCACGAATTACATCCGCTCGGCCCATATCGAGGGGGGCGAGGTTTCAGGGACCATCGACGAGGTGTTTCGCCACTGCAATACCAAGCTCTGCACGCATCACTTCGTGTCCTCCGAGACCGCGAAACGCCGGGTGATGGCGCTTGGTGAGCCCGAGGATGTGATCCATGTGATCGGCTCGCCGGAGCTGGATTTCCACGCCCGCCCCTCGGGCGTGACGCTGGACGAGGTGCGGGCGCGCTATGCGATCCCCTTTGCCGATTACGGCATCGCGACCTTCCACCCGGTGACCTCGGAACAGGCGACAATGGGCGCGCAGGCCGAGGCGCTGTTCGCGTCTCTGGTCGAAAGCCAGCGCAATTTCGTGGTGATCGCGCCGAATAATGACCCAGGCTCAGAGGCGATTTTCCGGGTGCTGGATGCTTTGCCGAAGGCACGGTTCCGGGTGCTGCCCTCGATGCGCTTCGCGCATTTTTCCGAACTGATGCGCAACGCCGCCTGTATCGTGGGCAATTCCTCGGCGGGCGTGCGCGAGGCGCCGTTTCTGGGCGTGCCCTCGCTGGATGTCGGAACGCGGCAGACCAATCGCTCGGATGCGGCCTCGGTCACGGCGGTGTCTGCCTTTGACCGCGCGGCGATCCTCGGATTTCTCACCAACGCGTGGGGCAATAAAGCGCCCCGCGATGCGGGTTTTGGCGAAGGCGCTGCGGCGGATCGTTTTGTCGAAGTGCTGGCCGACCCCGCCTTCTGGGACCGGCCTTTGCAAAAAGCGTTTCACGACTGAGGTGCCGCGAGGGGCGGGCCGTTACCAGCCCGAGAAACCGCCATCCACATTGATCAGCTGCCCGGTGATATAGCCGGATTGCGGGCTTGCAAGGAACAGCATCGCATCGGCGATCTCGTCGGGTTTTGCCATCCGGTCGAGCATGATCAGCTCGCCCACGCGCTTCTGGAATTCCTCGGAATGGCCGTTGAACACCGCGCCCGGGGCAATGGTGTTCACGGTCGCGCCGCGCCCGGCCCAATACCCGGCAAGCCAGACAGTCAGCCCATGCACCCCGGCCTTTGAGACGCCATAAGCCGAGAAATTCTTGAACGGCATCCCGTCATAGATCCGATGATGCGCCCCGTTCAGCGCATACATCGAGGCGACATTGACCAGAGTGCAGGGGCGACGCCCGACAATGTCGCGATCCATCTGACGCGCGATCATGAAAGGCGCGGTCAGATTGGTGCGCATGGTCTTTTCCCAATCCGCCACTTCAAGATCGGCAAAGTCGGGAAAGCCCTTGCCTGCGCCCATCAACAGCTCGCCGGTAATGGCGGCATTGTTGAGCACGACATTGGGCTCCCATCCGTCTTTTTCGATGCGTTTGAAAATGGTTACGATCTGATCTTCATCCGATACATCAAGCTCGTAAAAGCGGAAATTCTCGTTTCCCGCATGGGCTTCTTTCAGCGCCTCGGCCCGGTTCCCGGCAAGGTCGGAACTGACCACCCGCGCGCCTTCGGCCAGCATGCGGCGCACGTAAGTGCTGCCCAGCACGCCACCCGATCCGGTGATGAAAACCGTGCGGCCTTTCAGTTGATCAGCCATGATGCGCCCCTTCCTGAGCTTCTTTCAGCAAAAACTCGACCAGCCGGAAATCGAACGGGCTGTCGATGTCGACACAGCGCTCGGGGGGCATCAGGTAAGGGATCACGCGCCCCTCCCATAGTCCTTTCGAGCGGTGCAGATAATCGGGTGCTACGACATAGGTCGAGGCCGCATGTTCATAAACCACCGGCGCCTGCTGACGCGCGACCACCCCGCCGGGCAGCGGTTTTGACACATGCAGCGCGCCACTCGCATCAGGTTCCACGAGGTTGAAATAGGGGTTCTTGCGCGCCTCGCAGCAGGACATGACCATGTCAGGCGCCTCGGCCGCGAAGAGATCCAGCGCGCCGCTGATATCCTCGGGCTGCCGCAAAGGCGAAGTACAGTCAAGATCCAGAAACGCGATTACCGGACGGTCGAGCAAAGCCTGTGACGCCTCCAGCGCATGCGCCCAGACCCCCCACTTCCCCGCCTGATCAGTGGCCAGATGCGCAGGCCTGAGCCCGATTTGCAGCGCGCCCTTTGCCACGGCATGATCATAGATCTCTTCATCATCGGTCGAGACCACCACCGCATCAACGCCGGGATGCGCGAAAAGCTGATCCAGCGACCAGTCGATCAGCGGCTTGCCGCAGATCTCGCGGAAATTCTTGCGAGGCACGCCCTTGGACCCTTTGCGCGCGCCGATATGCCCCAAAATCATGTGAGTTCCTTATCGATCAGGCCGATGAAACGGCGGTTCTGCCAGGCCTCGCTGATGAGTTTCGCCGAGGCGATAACGCGGTCAAGCCGCGGCAGATGTTCGACCGGATCGGGGCTTTGCCCGGCCACCAGCGCCAGAAAGGCCCGCATCGCATCGAGGAACATCGCATTGCGCTCCAGCGGCAGGTCAAGCACCCGCTCGCCCGCCAGGTCCTGGACCCGGTAGATCTGGGCCGCGAAATCAAAGTCAAAGCTCTGGCGGGTGCCGTGCAACACCGCCCGCCGGTGCAGGCGCGGCGTCAGGTAATCCATTGCGACCGAGCCCGCCGCCCCCCCCTCGCGCTGCCTGAGCGTGATGAAGCTCGCCAGATCAACACCCGGGTAAGCGGCATGGCCCTGCGACAGCACCTCGTCTGTCTGCAGCCCGGGGAACAGGCATTGCGCCATATCAAGCTCATGGCACAGGTCCAGCAGCACTCCGCCGCCTTTCTCCTGCGCGGCATAGCTTTCCGCAAAGGACCAGTTCTGCCGCCACTGGGTGACATCATGGCCAATCGCAAAGGAAAACCGAAAAATATCCGACAGATCGCGGCGCGCGAGTTCGCGAAACGCCGGATGCCAGCGCATCATATAGCCAACCATCGACCGCTCTGCGACCGGCGCAGAGCAGGTGCTGATCGCCTCCACTTCTGCCGGTGAAAAGGAAAGCGGCTTTTCCACATAGACCGGCAGACCCCGATCCGCCGCCGCGCAGATCACCTCGGCGCGCACATCGGTCGCGGTCGCCACCACCACCGCATCATGGTCGCGCAGATCCGCCTGCAATCCGGCCGCACCATATCCCCGCCAGCCGCGCAAGCTCGCCAGCGCCCCAAGCGTCTGCAGGTTATCATGATGGCGCCTCCCGATCGAGCCCGCACCCACCACCAGAACCTTCACCACCATCGCCAGCCTCCGCTTTCCCTGTCCGGCATCGCATGAACCCGCAGCGCCGAACAGCCCTTTTCATCTGTCCGAAAATATCCTCGGGGGGAGCGCGGGCACCGCGCGCGGGGGGGCAGACAGCCCCCCGTTGCCCGATCCGTCAGGCCTCACCCCGCCAGGGCTGCGCGCCGGTTCCAGTACACGGCCGCCTCCACCTCGGCGCACAGCGCGATCAGCTCCTCATCCGCGCCAAAGGGCGCCGCCAGATGCACGCCGATCGGCAGGCCCGAGGCCGACCAGCCGAGCGGCAAAGACGCCGCCGGCTGGCCGCTTGCATTGAACACGGCGGCAAAAGGCGAATAGTCGAAACAGCGCCCCGGCCCGAGGCGGAAATCAACGTAATCCTCGGTCTCATGGCTGAAGCGCCCGACATGTGCCGGCGGCTCGGCCAGCGTGGCCGAGAGCAGGATGTCATAACCAGCGCCGGTTTCAGGCCGGAAGAAATACGCCATCTCGCGTCCGAAATCATGGATATCCTCGACCGCTTCCAGATAGCGCAGCGGCCCGAGCGCCTCGGCATGTTTCACCGCGCCGCGCCCGACACCCTCGACCAGATCCGCCGTCAGCGCGCTGCCTTTCAGCTTTTGCCGGATCGTCAGCGCTGTGCCGACCGCAACGATATCGGTCCAGGCCCGCATCATTGCCCCGATATCCGCCTTTGGCCGCGCCGGTTCCACATGGTGGCCAAGGCTTTCCAGCAGCTGCCCGGCCTCCCGCACCGCGGCTGCGACCTCCGGGTCAATCGCGGCGCCGGTAAAGGTCGTGTCGCAGATCGCCACGCGCAGCCGTCGGGGCGGGGCCGAGATCGCCTGGCCGTAGCCCTTTGCCAGCGGCGGCGCGACATAGGGGCACCGAGGTCAGGTCCCTCGCAGGCATCCAGCATCACCGCCGTGTCGCGGACGGAACGCGTCAGGAACCCGTCAATCGCCATGCCGGCCCAGCCCTCGCCGGACCAGGGCCCGTCGGGCAGCCGCGCGCGGGTTGGCTTGAAGCCGAAAAGCCCGCAATTCGAAGCCGGAACCCGGACCGAGCCGCCGCCGTCTGATCCATGCGCGAAAGCGACGATCCCCGCCGCGACCGCCGCCGCCGCGCCGCCCGAAGAGCCGCCGGCGGTATGGTCAGTGTTCCAGGGGTTGCGGGTTGGCCCGCCATAGGCGGCGGCCTCGGTTGCGATGCCGACCCCGCCTTCGGGGCTTGTCGTGCGCCCGAAGGTCACCACCCCGGTCGCCCGCATCCGCGCCATCATATTGCAATCGGCGGCATAGGTCCTGGCCGGACCAAGCCGCGTGCCGTTAAGGGATGGCAGATCCTTTGCCTCGAGCCCCAGATCCTTGATCAGGAAGGGCACGCCGCGAAACGGCCCGCGCGGCAGGCCGGCGCGAATTTCAGCGCGCGCAACCTCTTCCTGCACCAGAACCACGGCATTGATTGCCGGATTTCGCGCCCCGACCGCCGCCAGCGCCGCATCCAGCAGCTCATCCGGGCTGACCTCGCCCTTTGCCACCAGCCCCGCAAGTTCGGTCGCATCCCGCGCGCCCAGATCCCCGATCATCTGCGATTCCCCGTTATCCATCACCCGGCCAGTCTGGACGCGGCGCCCGGGAAAGGTCCAGAGGCGCCGCGCATCCGGCTGTTACCGCAACCATGTGGCCCGGGCGACCAAAGCGGCCCCTGCCGCAGGCTTGCGCCCCGTCAGCCGCTTGACAGAGGGCAAGGGCGGGTCGCATGGAAGGCAGAGCAACGGTTCCGGCGCCGTGCCCGCAAGGTGCGGTTTTCCGGAGAATAGGGAATGTGGCCGGGCCTTCTGCGCAGGGATCCGGGACCACAGCTGCCCCCGCAACTGTAAGCGGTGAGCGGCGGTTGAGGATGCCACTGGAAGTGCCTCAGAGGGGCAGGTCCGGGAAGGCCAGCCGTTCGCCCGGACCCGCGAGCCAGGAGACCTGCCGCTGCTGATCACCCTTTCCCTCGCACGGGGCGTGCGGCGGAGGGCGGAGTGCCGCCAGAGGTGACGTTCATGCGCAACGGGAGGGCTTTCCCCCGCGGCGAAAACGCATCAGGGCGGCGGTCAGCGACCGGTGGCTCCGAAGAAAGGGCTGAGAGATGTTTCACAGGGTTTCCCATCTGGCAGTGATCACCGCGCTGACCGCCGCCGGTGCGACCGGCAGCGCGTGCGCGCAGGCACAGAACGATGCCCCTATTGAACTGGGTACGATCACGCTCTCGGCCCTGCGGTACGGGGCCGATATTGCGCGCACCGGCGTCTCGGTCAGTGTGGTTGACCGCGCCGAGCTGGACAAAAGCGCCGATCTGCGGCTCGCGGATTTTCTTGGCACATTGCCGGGGGTCTCGGTGATCAGCCAGGGTGGTTTTGGTGCCAATACCGCCTTGCGGATCCGGGGCTTCGACGGGCGTCATATCGCGGTCTATATCGACGGGATCCGCATTGACGATCCGTCCGGCGTGCAGGTCTCGACCGATTTCGGCGCGCTGATGACCGATGATATTGCCCGGATCGAGGTGCTGCGCGGGTCGCAATCGGCGCTTTGGGGCGGCTCGGCCGTGGCCGGGGTGATCAATATCTCGACATTGTCCGGGGCAGAGCCGGGGCTGCATCAGAAGGTGCGCATCGAAGGGGGCAGCCATAATTCGGCCCGCCTTGCCTGGGGGCTGACCCAAAAGGATGACCAGCTTGAACTCGCCCTGAATGCCAGCCATTTCCGCACCGACGGGATATCGGCCTTTGCCGGGGGCACCGAGGCGGATGGCGCCGAGGCCAGCCGGCTGTCGTTTTCGGCGCGCTACCGGGTCTCGGATCTGGTGACGCTGGGGGGTGCCGCTTTCTGGCAAAAAACCCGCAGCGATTATGACGGCTATATCGATACGAATGGCGACGGTTATACCGATACGTTCACCGATCTGCCCAATGAGATGCGCCGTCAGGATCTTGGCCTGCGCCTCTTCGCAGAGCTGGAGACCGGCAATACCCTGCATGTGCTGGGCATCGGCTTTTCGCGCAACAAGCGCGATATGGATGACGAGAACGGCAAAAGCGCCTTTACCGGCGAGCGTCTGACGCTGGACTGGCAGGCGACCAGCACGCTTTCAGATCAGATAACCCTGTCTTATGGCGCGGATTTCAACCGTGAAGAGGCGAAAACCTCGGCCATGCCCGGAGGCTCGGGTGATACGGATACCAAAGGGGTCTGGGGCCAGCTCGCCTGGTCGCCGCGCGAAGGTCTCGATGTGACGGCGGCGCTGCGATATGATGACCATTCCGCCTTTGGCGGTTTTGGCACCGGGCGACTTTCCTTTGCCTTGGCGGCGGCCGAGGGGCTGACCCTGCGCGGCGCAGTCGCGCGGGGCTTCCGCGCGCCCTCGCTTGACGAGCTGTACGGTGATTACCCGGGGCTGTTCTTCACCGGCAATCCCGATCTCGATCCCGAAACCAGCGTTTCCTACGAGCTGGGCGCAGATTATGCCTTCGGGACAGGTGCGTCGCTGTCTTTCACGGCGTTCCGCATCGAGGTCGAAGACCGCATCGCCGCCGATCCCGCGACCTTCTGGTCAACCCTGGGCAATCTGGCGGGAAGCTCGGTGTCGAAAGGCGTCGAGCTGGCCGCGAAAACCAGGCTGAGCGACACGCTGAGCCTCACGCTCGCCTATACCTATACCGATGCGCATGACCCGAATGGCGCGCGCCTGACGGCGGTGCCGCGCCATAATCTGGCGCTCGCGCTGGATGCTGAGATCAGCGAGAGGGTCTCGGCGCGCTTTACCCTCAGCCATCTGGCCGGACGCCGCGACAGGCATGTGAACAGCTTTGCCGCCCTCGACATGCCCGACGTCACCTTGCTGGACGCGGCCTTCAGCTATCAGATCAGTGACAGTATCGGGGCCACATTGCGCATCGAGAACTTGGCCGATGAACACTGGCAGTCCTCGCATGGCTACGGCACGCCGGGTCGCACGGCCTGGCTCGGGCTGCAGGCGCGGTTCTGATGCTGCGTGCCGCCACCCTTGTCCTGCTTTTCGGGGCCCTGCCGGTGGCGGCCGACCCTCTTCGCCCTCCGGGGCGGGTGGTCTCGATAAACCTTTGCACCGATCAGCTGGCAATGATGCTGGCCGCGCCGGGGCAACTGGTTTCGGTCAGCCATCTGGCCTCGGACCCGCTGGCGTCGTCCATGCCGGATGAGGCAGCCGCCTATACCGCAAACCGGGGCGGTGCCGAGCAGGTGTTTCTTATGAAACCAGATCTCGTGCTGGCCGGCACCTATACCGCCCGCGCCAGTGTCGATCTGCTGCGCCGGCTAGGCATCCGGGTGGAACAGGTCGCGCCGGTCACCTCGCTGGAGGGCGTCAGCGCGCAGATCCGCGAGGTGGCGGGGTATCTCGGGCGCGAGGCGGCGGGCGAGGCGCTGGTCACTGAATTCGAGGCCGGGCTTGCGGCGCTGGCGACTGATCTGGCCCTGAAACCGGCGGCACTTTATTATCCCAATGGCTATACGACGGGGAAGGGCACCCTGTCGGATGATGTTCTCGCACATACCGGTTTTGCCAATATCGGCGCGGTCGCGGGCGTCACTGGCGGAGGTGTCCTGCCGATGGAGCTGATCGTGATGGCGCAGCCCGACCTGATCGTGACCTCGAAACCCTATCCCGGCGCCTCGCGTTCGGAAGAGATCCTTGACCACCCGCGCTGGCGCTTTTACAGGCTCAGGCCGGGGTGGTGGCCTTCAGTGATGCTGACTGGATCTGCGGCACACCGCATATCCTGCGCGCGGTCGCGGCGATGCGCGCGGCGCGGCTGGGGCTGGAGGCCGCATCGGCCACAAAAGACGCGGGGGAGCGCGCGGAATGAAAATGCTGATCCCGCTGTTGCTGGCGCTGGTGGCGGCGCTGTTTGCGGCCTCGCTTCTGATCGGGCCGGCAGGGCTGGGCCTTGGCGAAAGCCTGCGCGCGCTTCTGGGCGGCGAGGGCGGGCCGGTTATGCTGGTCATGCAGGAGATCCGCCTGCCGCGCGCGCTCCTCGGGCTGCTGATCGGCGCGGCGCTCGGGATCTCCGGCGCCGCGATGCAGGGCTATCTGCGCAACCCCCTGGCCGAGCCGGGGCTGATCGGCGTTTCGGCCTCGGCGGCCCTGGGCGCAGTTCTGACCCTGCAGACCGGGCTTGCAGCGGCCTTTTCGCTGGCCTTGCCGCTGGCGGCGCTGGCGGGGGCGGGGCTGGCCTCACTGCTGATCCTGGGGCTTGCCGGCCCGCGCGGCGGTGCGCTGGCGCTGATCCTGGCCGGGATCGCGATTTCCGCGCTGGCCGGCGCGGCGACCTCGCTGATCCTGAACCTCTCGCCCAATCCCTTTGCCGCAGCCGAAATCGTCTATTGGATGATGGGCTCGCTGGCGGACCGGTCTTTCACCCATGTCTGGCTGGCGGCGCCGTTTATCCTTGTGGGCCTCGTGGCGCTGCTGAGCCTCGGGCGGGGCCTTGATGCGATGACCCTGGGCGAGGATGCGGCCGAGAGCCTTGGCATCCGCCCCGCAAGGCTGCGCCTTGTGCTGATCCTCGGGTGTTCTGCGGCGGTGGGCGCTTCGGTCGCGGTGGCGGGAGCGATTGGCTTTGTCGGGCTTGTGGTGCCGCATGTGTTGCGCCCGCTGGTTGGGGCCAGTCCCTCGCGGCTTTTGCCGGCTTCGGCCCTTGGCGGCGCGGCGGTGCTGCTTGCCGCCGATATCGCGACCCGGCTGATCGCGCCGGATCGGGACCTGAAGCTCGGCGTGCTGACGGCCCTCGTCGGCGCCCCTTTCTTCCTGCACCTGATCTGGAAGATGCGGAGGGTCGAGGCATGACATTGCTGACGCTGGACAGAGTAACCGTGCGTCGCGGCGCCCGCGCAGTGGTCGAAGCTGTTTCGCTGACGGTGGGCGAGGGAGAATTCATCGGGCTGATCGGCCCGAACGGTGCCGGCAAGACCACTCTTATGCGCGCCGCTCTGGGGCTTTTACCGCATGAGGGGCGGTCGAGCCTTGCGCTGATGCCGGCACGGGCACGGGCGCGGACAGTGGCCTTCCTGCCGCAGGGGCGCGAGATTGCCTGGCCGGTCTCGGTTGCGGATCTGGTGGCCCTGGGCCGTGCACCCTGGGGCCATGCAGATCCTGCCGACCCGGCAGTGGCATGGGCGCTGAGACGCCTCGGGATTGAGGGTTTCGCGACCCGGCCTGCGACCGAACTTTCCGGCGGCGAACAGGCGCGGGCGCTGATTGCCCGCGCGCTGGCGCAGGAGACGCCGTTGCTGATCGCCGATGAGCCCGGCGCCGGTCTCGACCCAGAAGCGCAGATCCGCATGATGACGATCTTCGCCGCTCTGGCGGACGAGGGGCGCGCGGTGGTGGCTTCTGTCCATGATCTGGGCCTCGCGGCCCGTCATTGCACCCGGCTCTTGCTGATGGATCACGGGCGGCTGGTCGCTGATGGACCGCCGCGCGAGGTGCTGACTGCGGCGCGGCTTGCGGCCACATTCGGCATCCGCGCCCATCTGTCGGAAGGCCCGGACGGGCTGATCTTCCAGCCGCTCGGTGTGATCCGGTGATCCGTGACCATCTCGCCCGGCCCTGGCTCTTTGCGCAATTGCCCGGTACGATGCGCATCCTGTCCCATGCGCCCTTTGGTGCGGGGTTTGTGACCGGCGACACTATCGCCTGGCGTGAGGTGCGCGACCAGGATCTGAAGCCGGATTTCCCGGTGGAAGACTGGTTCGGGGCCGAAATGGCCCGCGCCCCGATGCAGGCGACGGTTGGCATGATGACATCGCGCGATGTATCGAGCCGGGTGCTGGCCGAGGCTGAGACGGAAGGCGTCCGGGCGGCGGCGCTGGTGACGCTGGGCCTTTCGAATGCCGAAGCCGTGGGGCGACGCCTGCCATGGCACCGCGCCGACGGGACAGGGTTTGGCACGGTGAATATCCTCGTCACCACCGATGCCGCCCTGTCACAGACCGCGCAGATCGAGGCGCTGACCATTGCCGTCGAGGCCCGAACCGCCGCTATCATGGATCTCGGGCTGGATCTCGCCACCGGCCGCGCCACGGGAACCGGCACCGATTGCCTGGCGCTGGCCTGCCTGCCGGGCGAGGGGCGCTATGCCGGGCTCCATACCGCGGTGGGCGAGGCGGTGGGTGCCGCCGTGCGCAAATCGGTGACGCAGGCAGGCGCGGAATGGATGGCCTGGCGCGCGCAGAAACTGCGGAACCAGGGCGCCCGCCCCAGCGGTTAAGCCCGTGCCGGCCCGTCAGCGCTCTCCTCCCCGGGGCGTATCCGACGATCATCGGGGCTGAGGACAGATGAGGATCGGGGCGACAGCAGCGGCGGCCCCTGTCTTCGGCGAGGGGCGGGCAAGTGCCTTTCGAATCACGACTGCCAGAAGGTCAGAACTGCAGGGCTTTATCCGCCAGGAATCCGGCTCTGGCATGGATGTATGTTTTCACCGGGGCCCGACAGCTGTGCCCCGCCTGTACTGACCCCAGGGTATCTGCTCCGGTTGAGCCGCCAATCGCAACAGCCTTGTATTTGTGGCCGGGCATGAGCCTCATGCGGTCCGCGCGGCGTGCGTTTCAGAACCGGATCCCGTCAGCTGCAGCACCTGCGGCGTGGCGGATGTGTGCGGCCTGCTGGCGATGCAGGCCTTGTGCTTGCAGGGTACGATGAAGTGCCTGACCTTGCCCTCCGCTGACGGAGGGGCGGCATGATGACCTCCTGCATCAGTCGGCAGCTTCGGACCGGGACGGCGTCGCTGCAGGCCTCCGGTTTGCCGCTGCCATGGTCGTCTTGTCCCTTGCCAGTCTTCCCGCCGGAGCCTTCCCCCGCCACCGCCGGCGGGAAGGCGGCGCAGCTGCGGAAACTCGCCCATCAGTGCATTTTTGACTGTTGACACTGGCAGGGATGCCCTTAAAAGGCTGGCTCAGAGATTTCGCGGGGAAGCCATCTTTCCCGATGCAGGAGAGACGACTATGGCGAAGCCGACGACGATCAAGATCCGTCTGAACTCGACGGCGGGCACCGGGCACTTCTACGTGACCAAAAAGAATGCCCGCACCATGACCGAGAAGATGGTTGTTAAGAAATACGACCCCGTCAAGCGGGAGCATGTCGAATATAAAGAAGGCAAGATCAAGTAAGATCTGCCTCCCATTCGGGATGAAAGGCCGTGCCCTCCGGGCGCGGCCTTTTCGCTTTTGCGGCACAGACAATCCGGAGAGCCTGGCATGCAGCGCATCATGATCATCGGTCAGCCTGGCTCGGGGAAATCAACACTGGCGCGGGCCTTGTCGCAGATCACCGGGCTGCCGGTCATCCACATCGACCGCATTCACTGGCAATCGGGCTGGGTGGAGCGCTCGCGCGCGGAAAAGACCCGGCTGTGTCATGAGGCAGAAGCGGGGGAGGCCTGGATTTTCGAAGGCGGGCATTCTGCCACCTGGAACAATCGTATCCGGCGGGCAGATCTGCTGATCTGGCTGGATCTGCCGCCGGGGCTCAGGATGTGGCGCGTGCTCTGGCGGCTTGTTCGCCATTATGGGCGCAGCCGCCCCGATCTGCCCGAGGGCTGCCCCGAACGTCTGGGGCGCGAGAGCCTGGCAATCTGGGCCTGGATCTGGAACACCCGCCATTCGGCGCGCCAGGGGATGGCGCGGCTTGCCGGATCAGAAGCGGCAGGGGGCAACTGGTGCATCTGCGCTCGCGTCGTGAGGTGGCGGCATGGTTGCAGGCGCAGGAGTCTGCGCGCAGGAGCGGGCGTGGCCACGCCGAGCCGCGATAAGGAACAGGGGCGGACAAACGAAAACCCGGCGCTGCCGGAAGGCTGCGCGGGGTTTCTGTTCTTACCAGGCGGCTTTGTTGCACTGTCCTTCCTCCTGTCGGATTCATGTTTGTGAGTCAGCGGGTTATGTTGGCCCCATGGGCAAGCCGATCCCTCTTTTCCGCACGACGAACTCGTCGAGCTACAGTCGAGCCTTGAAGCGTCGTGGCTCGCTGATGGTGTGGTTTGACCCTGAGATGGCCTGGTTCGCTGTCCCGAGCGGCAAAGCGGGTCACTCTGAGAGGTTTTCTGCGGCGGCCATCCAGTTCTGCCTCTCGATCAAGGTGCTTTTCGGGATGCCGCTGCGGCAAAGGACAGGGTTTGTGGAGAGCCTGCTGGCCCTGTCAGGCCTCGACTGGCCCGTGCCGGATTACACCACGCTTTGCCGCCGGCAGATCGGAGCAGGACCGTGGCCCCGGTGGGGCCGCGTAAGCCTGCGAAGGCCTGAAGGTGCAGATCCCATATCGTTCGGCGCCCGGGCCGCTGCAACTGCTGGTGGACATCGAGCCATGAAGCCGCCACTGGTTCAAGGCCATGGCGAGACGGCATCAAGTTCTCGGGCGAAGGCGAGTGGCAGGTGCGCAAACATGGAGCCAGCCGCCGCAGGCAATGGCGCAAGGTCCATATTGGCATTGACGCTGATACGCTTGAGGTTCGGGCGGTGGAGATAACCAGCAACCGTATCGGGGATGTCGAGCAGGTGAAGCGCCACCGGTTCGAGCGAACCGGCGAGGGGTATTGCCGGATCTGCTGGCACAGATCCCGGCGGAGGAACAGATCGGCAGCGTCACCGCCGATGGCATCTATGATACCAGGGGTTGTCACATCGCTATCGCGGCCCGAGGTGCAGATGCCGTTATCCCGCCCCGCCGGAATGCCCGGGACTGGAAGGGACATGATCCCGGCCTGCAGGCTCGCAACGAAGCCCTGCGCGCCTGCAAGCGCTTCGGACGGACCAACTGGAAGAAATGGCCCGGATATCATCGACGAAGTCGCATCGAGGCCAAGATGAGATGCGTCAAGATCCTCGGCGAGCGCATCATGGCGAAAGACTTCGACCGGCAGGATGCAGAGGTTCAGATCCGCAGCGCACTCATGAACCGCTACACATCACTCGGCACGCCCGAGACCGTCCGCATGCGCTGAAAATATCTGGGAAAGGGACAGGTCCGGCCTCAATCCGAATAGCGCAACAAAGCCATCCATCTGTGACTGAATGTCCCCGAGTTTCTTAGACGCGTTCACGTCTCATCTTCTGCTGCCGTTCGAACTCGGCGGGCGACAGCATCCCGTTCCTCGCATGTTTGCGCTTTGGATTGTAGAACATCTCGATGTAATCGAACACGTCCTGCCTTGCCTCTTCGCGGGTCCGGTAGGTCCTGCGCCTGATCCGCTCGCTCTTGAGGCGGTTGAAGAAACTCTCGGCGACGGCGTTGTCGTGGCAGTTGCCGCGGCGGCTCATCGAATGCTCAAGATTGTGGGCGCGTGAGGCAACGCAGCCCAATCCATGCAGGTCGAACTGGCTGCCCTGATCGGAGTGGATCAGCACCTTTCCTTTCGGTTTGCGCCGCCAGACAGCCATGAGCAGGGCCTGCAGAACGATATCCGTTGTCTGCCTGCTTTGCATCGACCAACCAATCACGCGCCGGGAATAGAGGTCGATGACCACAGCGAGACAGGCGAAGCCCTCCAGGGTCCGGATGTAGGTGATGTCCGTCACCCAAACCCTGTCCGGGGCCTCGACGTCGAACTGCCGGTCGAGGCCTCGCCGGTTCTCTCGAACCGGTGGCGTTCACCGGCTCGATATCGACCACGACTTATGGCTTGCCGCCATAGCTGCCGGGGCGGCGTTTATAGCCTGTCTGAGCCTTGATCCCCGCAAGCTGGGCCAATCTGGCCACCCGGTTCGGACAGATGCTTTCGCCCTGTTCAACCAGATCGTCATGCAGCTTGCGATATCCGTAGACTTTCCCACTCTCCGCCCAGGCGCTCCGCAGCAGTTCAGTCTGGCGCCTGTCTTCCTGGGCTCGCGCACTCATCGGAGCCTGTAGCCAGGCATAGAACCCGCTCGGCTGGATGCGCAGGCACCGGCACATGGCACGGACGGAAAACTGCCCCCGATGCGCGGCCACAAACGCCGTCGCCATTGGGCTCGAACCAATGGCGCCACAATGGCTCCACTCACTTTGCATCCCTGACGAAATACGCGGTGGCCCTTCGTCGGGAAAACAGTCCACTGGACTGTTTTCTCACCCTCCTCGATTTAGGATGTCGCGCTCGTCGCAAACCCGGGCCAGCTCCCGCTTCAACAGGCGGATCTCGGCATCCTTCCCGGTCTCGCCTGATGCCGTCTTCGCGAACTTGCGCTTCCAGGCATAGAGCGAGTGCTTGCTCACGCCGAGCCGTTCAGAAACCTCGCTGACCGGGTAGCCCCGCTCCGTGATCTGAGCGACCGCATCGCGCTTGAAGTCGTCGCTGAAAGTGGCTGTGCCCATCATGGCCTCCTTGTCTCAAAATTAGCAAAGAAGGCGTCCACAAAACATGGGGCTATTCAGACGTTGTTATGCACTCCTTATTCTCGTTGCTCCAGTGAGGAGCTTTGCCAGTCCCAAGAGTTCACCGTGGATGGTGTTTCGGCTGCGACCGGATCTCGCGAGGTGTGCGGCATAGAGAGTGCCGATGATGCAAACTGATCCGCGCTCTCGGTCGAGCAACAGGTATTGCGGGGCGTATGACGCGTTAGGAGCGGGGGTGTGAAGGAGACGGTAGTTCAGCATCGATATCATCCATGAGCCGGAGACAAGCCTGCGTGCATTCGTGTATCGAGATGTGAATAGGGTAAGCATGTTGCAGGCCATACGCCTACACTTTTCTTGTGGGCGATGGGGCAAGTGGGCTGGCCTTCTCCACCTTCACTGTTTGATGGCTGCGGTGGAGAAGGCCAGCCCATCCATTGCTTTGCTCCCCGGTGGCCCAGGGCGGATATGCTGTGGTCTTTCCTCCAACGAAGGCGCGCAAGCTAAAAAAAAGGCCCCGCCAACTTGCGCTGGCGGGGCCTCCTGTGCCGAGTGTGATCTCGGAAAAATTTTACTCTCTGTTACCCATAAATTGCAGCAGGAACATGAAGAGATTGATGAAGTCGAGATAGAGGCTCAGCGCGCCCATGATGGCGGCCTTGCCGAGCCATTCCTGATCACCGGTCACTGCGTGCTGGATATAGGTGTTCTTGATGTTCTGCGTGTCATAGGCGGTCAGGCCGGCGAAAATCAGCACGCCGATCACCGGGATCGCGAAAGCAAGACCTTCCGATTGCAGGAACATGTTCACGACCATCGCGACGATCAGGCCAACGAGGCCCATCATCAGGAAGGTGCCCATGCCCGACAGATCGCGCTTGGTCAGATAGCCATAGAGCGACAGCGCCAGGAAGGAGATCGAGGTCACGAGGAAGGTCGAAGCGATCGATCCGCCGGTGAAGACGATGAAGATCCAGGACAGCGACAGGCCCATGGCCGCCGCATAGACGTAGAAGAACAGCTGGGCCGACGCGACCGAGAGACGGTTGACCAGCGCGCCAAAGGCGAAAACCATCACCAGCGGCAGGAACATGATCACCCATTTCAGCGGCGAGGCGAAGAGGGTGTAGCCGAACTGGGTCAGATAGGTGCCGTTGCGGATCTCAGCCACGGCCAGCGACGGATCCGTGGTCGTGGTCAGACCCGAAATCCCCCAGGCAATAGCAGCCGTGATCAGCATAGCCACGGACATCAGCCCGTAGACCTTATTCATATGGGCGCGAAGCCCTTCATCGATCTGAGCGCGGGCGCCAACGCCTACACCGCGGACCGTTTCATATTGAGCCATTTAAGCCTCCGATGTTGTCCCTAAGGGCAACGCCGGGGAGTCCGGCGCACCTCACTGCCCGAATATCGGAAAGGATCGGCGTGATTTCAAGGATTTCTGCCCGCGTGTGGGTTAAAAATCATGTCATCTGTTGCGATTTGTTGTCTCTGGTCCGGCTAGGGGCCCGCATCGGCGCCCGGGCAGGGCAGGCGCAGGGGGCGGGATGATGCCGTGAGACCCCGCGCAGCCCGCAGCGATACCCTCAGCGATACCAATGGCCCGGCGCATCCCAGAAGGGGCGGGCAGCCTCGGCTTCGGCCTCGCGGCGGCTCAGGCCGATATCGCGCAAAAGCCGGCCGTCCAGCCTTGTGAGCTGCCGGCGATGGCGCCGGAGGGCATAGGCGAGCGCGATCCGGCGCCAGATCCCGGAGCGCGCATTTTTGCGGGACAGGCGCGAGAGGAAAGCCAGGTTGAGGTCTGACATCAGCGGAGTCCTTTTGATCTGATTCTGTGATGCGGATCTGTGTTTGCATCAGGTATATTGATGTCTCCCTGAAATCCTTTCATAATGGAAATGAATGATTGTTGGGTTATTCATCAGGATTTGTGATATGCCGCGCAACCTCGACATGACAGCGCTCCGTTCCTTCGTCACCGTGGCCGATGTCGGCGGTGTGACGCGGGCTGCGGGATTTCTCAATCTGACGCAATCGGCGGTTTCGATGCAGATCAAGCGGCTTGAAGAGGCGCTTGGGCTGCCTTTGTTCCTGCGGGCGGCGCGCAAACTGGTGCTTTCGCCCGAGGGAGAGATGCTGGTCTCTTATGGCCGGCGCCTGCTTGAGATCAATGACGAGGCGCTGTCGCGGCTGGGGGGCGCGAAATACCAGGGCGAGATCCGGCTGGGGGTGCCCTATGACATTGTTTATCCTGCGATTCCCCAGATCCTGAAGCGGCTTGGGCAAAGCTGGCCGCTGATGCGGATCAATCTGGTGTCCTCGTTCACGCTGCACCTGAAAGAGGATTTCGCACGCGGCAAATTCGATGTGATCATGACCACCGAAGACCAGCCCGATGCCGGCGCCGAGGTGCTGTCATTGCGGCAGTTGCAATGGATCGGGGCGATTGATGGTACCGCCTGGCAGCGCCGGCCGCTGCGGCTTGGCTTCAAGCAAAGCTGTATCTTCCGGTCGCTGGCGATGACCGCGCTGGACCAGGCCGGGATCCCCTGGGAGCTGGCGGTTGATGGCGAAAGCGACCAGGTGGTGGATGCCTCGGTCGCGGCGGATCTGGCGGTCACGGTGCGCATCGCAGATGGCCTGCCCGAAGCGACCCAGCCGATCAGCGGCGAGAATGCGCTGCCCGCCCTTGGGCGGACGAAGATCGGGCTCTATGCGCTCGACACAATGCGCGGCGATGCCGGGGGCGAGGTGGCGGCGGCGCTTCTGTCCGAATTGCGCTGCGCCTATGGCGGGTAGGGGCGGTCGCCTCAGCCGGGGGTGGTCAGCAGAACCAGCTTGCCGGTCGCCTGGCGGTTGCGGATGGTCTCCAGCCCTGCTTCCAGTTGCGTGAAGGGCAGCTGTTGCGAGATCAGCGGGTGAATGCGCCCCTCCTGCCACCAGGCGAAGAGCTGGCGCAGGCTCGCCGCAAGCTCGCCGGGGGCGAAATCGGAATAGCCGCCATACCAGAAGCCGATCACCGTAATATTGCGCACGAGCAACTGGTTGAGCGGCACCTGCGGCACCTCGCCGCCGGCGAAACCGATGGCGAGCATCCGCCCGCCCGGCCTTGTCGCCCGCATCGCGGCGTCAAATCCCGCTCCTCCCACCGTGTCATAGGTCACGTCGATGCCGCCAAGCGCGCGCAGCCGGTCCTTCAGGTCGGGCGCGTCGCTGTCGATCACCGCATCGGCGCCGGCGGCGCGGGCGATGGCTGCTTTCTCTGCGCCCCGGACCGAGGCAATCACCCGCGCGCCGAGGAGATGCCCGATCGCGACCGCCGTCAGGCCGACCCCGCCCGCAGCGCCGGTGACAAACAGCGTCTCACCTTCCCGCAGCATGGCCTTGCCCGCGAGCGCCAGATGCGAGGTGCCCCAGGCGATCTGGAACCCGGCGGCCGTGGCGAAATCCATGCCCTCGGGCAGTTCGACCAGCGCCGCCGCCGGCACGACCGCATATTCCGCAAATCCGCCCTTTGACACCAGCGCCGCCACCCGCGCGCCGGTCGCGGGCCCGCCGGTTTCAGCGGTTCCGGGCCCGATAGCGACCAGGCTGCCGGAAAGCTCCAGCCCGCCGGTCACCGGCAGTGAATGGCGCACCTGATACCGCCCCTGGTTCATCAGCAGATCGGCAAAATTCAGCCCTGCCGCTGCAACCTGGACCAGAGCCTCGCCCGGGCCGGGGATGGGAATATCCACCTCGCAAAGTTGCATCGGCGCCCCAGCGGCCAGCGTTTGCCATGCTTTCATCCGCGTCATCTGCCTGATCCCCTCCAGTCCCGGGCGCAGACTTCCTGCACAACTGACAGAAAGCAAATGGTTTTCTCACATATGTCGCGCAGGTCCGCCGGTGCCTCTGGCAGAGATGTGTGCAATTTGAAAGATATTCTCATTTTGAGACGCATAATGTAAATATCGTAATGGGCGAGTGGTTGCCCGTGCAAAGCATCTATAGGTGAAGTTGCCTAGAGCATCCGGAATAAACTGCGCGGCCGGAAAATTCATCTGGCCAAAACCAGCCTGTTTTATGGTCAATCGTCGGATGGTGCTGAAAAATCTCGGTGCGGCTGTGCAAATGGCACGAAATATGCTTGTATCTTTATGGGAGGAGCCCGTCCTAAAGGCTCTCTTGCGGTTTAGTTCCTGGTAGAAGTCGTACGGAGTTGAGAATGAAGCACCCTGTTGACGCCCATGTGGGCAAACGTATTCGTCATCGTCGCTGGATGGTGGGGATGACTCAGCAACAGCTGGCCGATAAGGTTGGCATCAAATTCCAGCAAATTCAGAAATATGAAACCGGCATGAACCGGGTCAGCGCGTCGCGGCTCTGGGATATTGCCGATGCTCTGGGGGTTCAGATTGCCTTCTTCTTCGAAGGCCTGGCCGAGGGTGTCGAGGCTCATTCCGGGCAGGGTGATATGATGGCGGATAAAGAGGCACTGGAACTGGTGCGCTCCTATTATTCTATCCCCGAGGCGCAGCGACGTCGTCTCTTTGATCTCGCCCGGGTTCTTTCCGCCGCCTGATCGCCTGACGCGAAATTTCCCGCGTTATTGGCCCCGACAGGCCAGCCCGTTATTTTCGGGTGACGGGGTGGGCCGGGGTGTGGGCGTAGCAGCCCCCATCCTGGCCACCGGGGTTTCTTGACCTCATGACCCGGGGCGGTTAGCGCCGGAGGGACATGTAAGGTGAGACGATGACATCTGATTCCCTGACGCTTTCCGACAGCACGCTGCGCCGCCCGCCCTCGGGCCTTGCCGCTGCGCTGCCGCTGACCGAGATCAACGCGCTGATCGCCACCGCCCATGCGCTCGCCGATGCGGCGCGGGTGGCGACGCTGGACTATTTCCGCCGCCCCGGCCTTGCCGCCGATAACAAAGAGACCGTGCGCTTTGACCCGGTCACCATGGGCGATCGCCTCTCAGAGCAGCGGATGCGCGAGATCCTCGCTGAACGGCGGCCGCAGGATGCCATCCTTGGCGAAGAATTCGGCACCAGCACCGGCACTTCGGGCCTGACCTGGGTTCTCGACCCGATCGACGGCACCCGTGGCTTTCTGACCGGCAGCCCGACCTGGGGCGTGCTGATCTCTCTGCGCGACGAGACGGGCCCGGTTTACGGCATCATCGACCAGCCCCATATCGGTGAGCGTTTCGAGGGCGGCTTCGGTCTCTCCCGCGTCGCCGGGCCGCGTGGCACGCATCCGCTCGCCACACGCCCGGAGCGGGGTCTGGAGGAGGCTTTTCTTTATAGCACCTTCCCCGAGATCGGCAGCGAAGCGGAATATGCCGCCTTCCGCCGCGTGTCGCAAAAGGCAAAGCTGGTCCGCTACGGCATGGATTGCTACGCCTATGCTTTGCTGGCGGCGGGGCAGATCGATCTTGTGATCGAGGCCGGTTTGCAGGCCTATGACATCCAGGCGCCGATGGCGGTGATCCGGGCGGCGGGAGGGGTTGTGACCTCCTGGGACGGGGGCGACTGCGCGCAGGGCGGGCGGGTTCTGGCGGCGGCCAATCCCGGGATCCATGCGGCGGCGCTGGAGCTTCTGAACGCGACCGCCTGACCTGGTATCACCTTCCCGCATGACAAAGGGTGGTGCCTGCAGGCGCCGCCCTTTCTGGTTCAGATGATCTGGCTGGTGATTTCGCGCTGGATTACCTCCGGTCCCAGCCGATCAGCGCGGCGAGCAGCAACAAGGCCGAGCCGGCAAACCAGGCCCAGGCGCCTGGCCCGGCAAGGTCGGTTACGGCCCGGACGATGTCATTGGCCTTGCCGATATCGAGATTGGCCGGCACCGGCAGGTCTGAGGCGCCCTTACTGATCTTCCACACCGTCCAGCCGGTCAGGCCCACACCAAGGCCCCCGCCCAGCAGGCCGATCAGACGCGATGGCAGGTTGAACAGAACAAGCACCAGAAACACCGCCGCCAGCGCGAAGGTCGCAAGGAAGGCCACCAGTTCCCCGGGCGAGCTGGCGATAAAACTGCGCAGCGCCTCGACATCGGGTTTCAGCGCGCTGATCAGATCCCAGGGCGTGACCGCGGGGATCGGAAGGGCAGGGCCGGTCCAGGACAGGAAAAGGCTGACCAGAATGGCAATGGCGGAAAGTATAGAAAGGGCACGCAAATCAAGGCTCCGATACTGACTGTCCGGCGGCCAGGCGACATGGGGCCCTGCCGGCGGTTCACGGCGATGTGATGGATGTGATCCGGCCATCGCTTTGCGGTCAAGTATAAAGATCGGCATGTCGAAGACCGGGCAGAGAGCCGGCGAGGCGGCGGCGCGGATGCGGCCATTCCAGGACAGTTTTGCCCGGATGGGCGCGATTTTGCCGCCGCGTGGCACGGGGATCGGCCTCTCACGGCGCGTTTTCCCCCGCCTGCATTCGGGCGATTGAGCCGGCGGCCCGGCTCGGCTATCACTGGCGTCATGAGCCATGATTTCTCTTTCCAGCGCCGTGAGACCTTTGACACCTTCCGCGAGTCGAAAGGGGTGAAACTGCCGGCCCGTGCCGTGGTGGATTTCGCCTTTTTTCCCGAGCTGGAACAGGCTGACTGGTCGGGCATTTCCCGCGCGCTCGAGGCGGCGGGCTATCGCGTCAGCCGCCCTGATGCAGAGGGTGAGGAAAGCGAAGAGCTGATCGCCTCGATCGGGCCGATCCCGATCAGCGCCGAGGAAATCTGGAAATACGAAGAGGCGGCGACGAAGATCGCGATCCGCTTTGATTTCTATCCCGATGGCTGGGAACTCGATATCTGAGGCGGTGATGGTGCCGGTGGTGTTCAGTGGCGCCAATAGGCCCCTTCGCGCCAGGCGACGCAGCGGCTTTTCACTCACAGATGCTGAAAATGGATGAAGCACGCCGATGCGCGGGCTATAAAGATGCAATCAGTTGGATAGTCTTATCCGGATGCGGGTCAGGGATAGTTGTCCGGGAAAGCTGTCGGGGCCTGAAGGGCCTGGCAGGGATCCGGGCGGCCGTAACGGGCCGGATGAGAGGCCAGCATAAGGGACAGCAGACGGTTCTGCATAAATGTCCGGCGTGAGGGGTTGGAGCGGTTGAGCGGCAGGGAGAAACAAGTGTTCGGCAGATTCCTTCTTGGAGCGGGGCTGGGTGGTCTGGTCGGGACCGGCGTGCTTGCGCTGGTGTCGGTGTCGCTTTCCGGGCCGTTTCCGCAAAACCGCAGCGCCGGCACACTGCGGACCGAGGTCGGAATCGAAGACGCTGACGCCCGCCTTGCTCCTGACGCCAAAGCCGTGACGACAGAGACTGCCGCCGAGACTGCCGCAGTGGTCGATCCCGTGGCCGATCCTGCTGTGGCCGGGATCCCGACAGCACCGTCCCTTGATGCGCCAGGCGCTCCGGAGGAGACAGAGACCGCAAAGCCGAGCGTTCCCGAGGATAAGGCCGATCCCGACTTCGCCGCGGCGCCGAACCTGATTGACCTTCCCGAACTGGCTCTGGAGCATTCTTCAGACCCGGCACTCGCTGCGGCGCTGGAGGCTGCGCTTGATGCGGGTGACAGGGCTCCGGGTCTCGTGCCCGATCAGCCGGCGGATCTTGCCGATGCTGCCAGCGACGCTGTGCCAGAGGCCCCCGCCGCGCCCGAGGCCGCGCCGCTGGTCGCAGGGGTAACGGAGGGTCCCGACACTGTCGCGACGCCGCCGGCTGAGCTGGCGGGGCTGCCGGAAACGCCGGCTCTGCCGCAAGACGGTCTCGCGGATGGCGAAACCGGGGTTGCCGCCGCCGGAACAACCGTATCGCGCCCGGCCGGTCCTGCCGAGGACAGCGCGCCGGCGCTCGCATCAGCGCCCGAACCACCGCCGCTTACGGTCGAGGAAGAGCGGATGCTGGCGCAGATGGCGGCCGATCCGTTGCCGCAGGGCACAGAGCCGGCCAAAAGCGCTCCTGTGGCAGGCGATGGCTTTGTGATCCTGGAAGACGTTCCGACACCGTCACCGGCAGAGGCCGCAGCCGATACCGCTCTGGCAGATGCTGCGGGGGATGGGCAGGTCGCCGTCGAAAGCCTGCCGGCGGATCGCGATCCCGCAGCGGATACTGCGGATCCTTCTCCCGACAGTGGTGGGCCAGAGACCGGCGCGGCATCGGACCCGGCGGCGGTTAAAATGCTTACTCTGGACGATAAATCGTCATTGCCCGGCAATGGCACGATCAGCCGCGAGACCGGTGATGGCAGCACCCGTCTGCCGCGGATCGGCGAAACGCCGGAAGAGGCGGCGGCTGAAAGCACCGCAATCGGCTCTGACGCGCCGCGTATCCTTTTTGCGCGTGACTTTGCAAACCCCGCCAACAAGCCGCGTTTCGCGGTGATCCTGCTCGATGACGGCTCGCCGGAGCTGGATCGCGCCGCCCTTGCCGATCTGCCTTTCGCGGTCAGTTTCGCGATCGATCCGCAATTGCCCAATGCCAGTGAGATCGCCGCGCTGTACCGCGCCGCCGGCCAGGAGGTGATCATGGTCGCGTCCGGCCTGCCCAAGGGCGCGGCGGCAAGCGATGTCGCGGTGGCCTTTAGTGCCATGGCGCAGGTATTGCCCGAAGCGGTGGCGACAATGGACGCGCCGGGGCGCAGCTTTCAGGCCGACCGTCCGCTGGCCAGCCTTGTCGTGCCCGAAATCGCCGCGCAGGGGCGCGGGCTCATCACCTGGAATATCGGCCTCAACGCCGCCGACCAGGTGGCAAAGCGCGAAGATGTTCCGGCAGCCGTGATCTTCCGCGACCTTGATGCCGAGGGCGAGGAGGCGCCGGTGATCCGCCGTTATCTCGACCGCGCCGCTTTCAAGGCGGCGCAGGATGGCGGCGTCACGGTCTTTGGCCGGGCCAGCCATGCGGCGACGGTGACCGCGCTTCTGGAATGGGCCGTTGAGGGCCGCGCCGCCAGTGTCGAACTGGCGCCTGTTACGGCAATGCTGGATGTCGACTGAGCGGATGGTGGTGATCCGCCCGGCGCTGCGCGCCGATGTGCCTGATATCTTCCGCGTCCGTCTTGCGGTGCGGGAAAACGCGCTGAGCGAGGCGGAACTGGCCGCGCTCGGCATCACGCGCGAGACGGTGGCAGAGCTGGTTGAGGCGCCCGGCACCGCCTGGGTGGCGGAAGAGGCCAGCACGCTTCTTGGCTTTTCGATGATCGACCGCGAGGAAGGCTGCCTCTTTGCCGCCTTTGTGGTGCCGGAGGCCGAGGGCAGGGGCATCGGACGCGCGCTGACCAGGGCCGCAGAAGCCGCGCTTTTCGCCGAACACGCGGAAATCTGGCTGGAAACGGCGGCCGGCAGCCGGGCCGAGGGCTTTTATCGCCGCCTTGGCTGGGGCGGCGCTACGCCGGTGGGGGACGGCGATCTGCGGCTGACAAAGCAGCGCGGCTGAAGCGTCACGCTGCGTCACCGGCTGCTCAGCTGCGCGCCTTGCGGTAGCTGTCTTTCACCGCGATCAGCGCGCCGTCAAAGCTGAAAATATCGCAGCCCCGCACATCGACGCTGGCCCCAGTCGCCGAAGTGCCGCGAAATCGCCAGGTCGACAGCCCGGTCTCGCCGGTGATGTGATGCGCGCCCTCAAGCCAGGCGGCATCAGGAAAGTCCGCGAACAGCGCCGCATAAGCCGCCCGTACCGCCGCCTGACCCTGATGGATCACACCTTCGGCCTCGGACCCCGCAGCGCCGTGAAAGGCAGGATCGGCAGACATGCAGCCCATCAGCCCGTCAAGATCGCGCGCATTGAAACAATCCATCAGCCGCGTCATAGTCGCGAGGCGTGCCTCATCCCGGGCATCATCAACCACCTCAACCTCGAGGAAAGACAGCGGCGCGGTGCCGGCATTGGTCACATTGTGTTCGACCCCGACCCGTCGCGAATAGGGCACGCCCTGGGTCAGTGTCGCCTCTGCCCGCCCGCCACCGGCAAGGTCAAGGCCCAGTACCCCATCCGTCAGCGGCACGATCACATAATCATGGCCATGGCGGTGCCAGCCGGTCTCGGCCCCCGGCGCGAAACGCCATTCGGTGACGCGAAAACGCTCGTCATCGATATGGGTGACGGGCTCGGCCTGGGGGGGTGAGGCCTGGGGTTTCGGGGCCTGAGGCTCAGGTGCGGGCGGGTGTTCAGACATGGTGACCTCCGGGTTGCTGACCGATGCTGGCGCAGGCCGGTTGCCTGCGGCAAGGCTGTTGGCCGTCTGGCCTGACCATCCGGACCGGTCTGGCGTTAAAGCGCCTCTTTCACCGCCTCCATCGCGACATAGGTCGAGGTCTGCGCCACATGTGGCAGCGCCGAGATCCGTTCCGCCAGCACCCGGCGGTAATCGGCGATATCGGCGGTGCGCACCTTCAGGAGGTAGTCAAAGCGGCTGGCGATCATATGGCATTGCTCGACTTCGGGCACGGTCAGAACGGCGCGGTTGAAGGCCTGGAGCGCCGCCTCGCGGGTATCGGCCAGCCGCACTTCGACAAAGGCCACATGCGCCAGGCCCATTTTCACCGGGTCGAGAATGGCGCGATATCCCGCGATCACCCCGTCTTCTTCAAGCCGTTTCATCCGCGCCTGGACAGGGCTTTTCGACAGGCCGACGCGGCGTGCAAGCTCCACCGCTGAAACCCGGCCCTCGACGGCCAGAATGCGCAGAATCGCATGATCAAATCGATCAAGATCAACAAGGGGATTTGGCATGTAAAATCAACCTTTTCTGGCCATAATGGCCAGCGTTTACGGAAAGATCGGGAATACTGACTGGCAGATCAGGTGTATCATAGTCAAAACGCAGGAGGTCTGCATGACAAATTCGCTTGATCTGGTCGCTGATGGAAGTCTTGCCCCCGAGGGGGAACTGGTGCGGGCTCTGATCGCGCAAAGCGGTTTGGATCAGGCCGATCGCGACCGGATCGCGGCGGCGGGCGCCGATCTCGTGCGCCGCATTCGCTCGGGCGCTAAGCCAGGGCTGATGGAGGTGTTCCTCGCCGAATACGGGCTCTCGACCGATGAGGGCATTGCGCTGATGTGTCTGGCCGAGGCGCTCTTGCGCGTGCCGGATGCGCCGACCATGGACGCACTGATCGAAGACAAGATCGCGCCTTCGGACTGGGGCAGGCATCTGGGCCATTCGGCATCTTCGCTGGTAAATGCCTCGACCTGGGCTTTGATGCTGACCGGCAAAGTGCTGGACGAGCGTGGCCCGGGCATTGCCGGCAGCCTGCGCGGCGCGATCCGTCGGCTGGGCGAGCCGGTGATCCGCTCGGCCACCACGCGCGCGATGAAAGAGATGGGCCGCCAGTTCGTGCTGGGGGAAACCATTGAAAAGGCGATGAAACGCGCGACGGAGCTGGAAGGGAAGGGCTATACCTATTCCTATGATATGTTGGGCGAAGGCGCGAAGACCGAGGCCGATGCCCGCAGCTATCACCTCGCCTATACCCGCGCGATCACTGCGATTGCCGGGGCGGTGAAAGGCCGCGATATCGGCGCCAATCCGGGCGTTTCCGTTAAGCTTTCCGCAATTCATCCGCGTTATGAAGTAGCCCATGAGGCGCGCGTGATGGAGGAACTCGTGCCGAGGCTGCGGGCTTTGGCTGGGCTCGCGAAATCTGCGGGCATCGGACTGAATGTCGATGCAGAGGAGGCGGACAGGCTCGATCTGTCGCTGAAGGTGATTGCGGCCACGCTGGAAGACCCGTCGCTGGCGGGATGGGACGGCTTTGGCGTGGTTGTGCAGGCTTACGGTCGGCGCTGCGGAGCGGCGATCGATGTGCTTTACGATCTGGCGACGCGTCTGAACCGCCGCATCATGGTGCGCCTGGTGAAGGGCGCCTATTGGGATTACGAGATCAAACGCGCCCAGGTGATGGGGCTGGAAAGCTTTCCGGTTTTCACCCGCAAACAGGCGACAGATGTGTCCTACATCACCAATGCGCAAAAGCTTTTGGGCATGACCGACCGCATCTATCCGCAATTTGCGGGGCATAATGCGCATACCGTGGCGGCGGTGCTCGACATGGCATCTGCGGCGGGCGTGAAACCCGAACAATATGAATTCCAGCGCCTGCATGGCATGGGCGAAAGGCTGCATGAGATCGTCCATGCCGATCAGAATACCCGCTGCCGCATCTATGCGCCGGTGGGCGCGCATCGCGATCTCCTCGCCTATCTCGTGCGGCGTCTGCTGGAAAACGGGGCGAATTCGTCCTTTGTGAACCAGATCGTCGATGAGGATGTAACGCCGGAACAGGTCGCCGCCTGCCCGCTGGCCTATATGGAAAGCGTCTCGCCGGTCGAGAACCCGGCTGTGCCGCCGGCGCCGCAGATCTTCCCGGGCCGGGTCAATTCGAAAGGCTTTGACCTGACCTCGCGCGCCGATCTGCGCGAGATCGAGGCCGCGATGCAGCCGCATCTGACCCGGACTTACAGCGCCGGGCCGATCATCGCGGGCCGCGCCGCCGGGGCTTTGCGCACGGATGTGGTGAACCCCGCGACGGGAGAGGTGGTGGGCCATGTCCTCGCCGCCTCCCGCGCCGATGTTGATACCGCTTTGCGGCTGGCCGAGCCCTGGGCCGCCGATGCCGCCACCCGCGCCACCGTCCTGCGCCGCGCAGCCGACGCCTATGAGGCGAATTTCGGCCAGATCTTCGCGCTGCTTACGCGTGAGGCCGGCAAAAACGCCCCGGATATGGTCGGCGAACTGCGCGAAGCGGTTGATTTCCTGCGATACTACGCGAATGGCGCCGAGGCCCTGACCGCCCCCGCCCGGGGTCGCTTCACCTGTATCAGCCCGTGGAATTTCCCGCTGGCGATCTTTTCGGGCCAGATCGCGGCGGCGCTCGCGGCTGGCAATGCGGTGCTGGCGAAACCGGCGGAACAGACGCCGCTGATCGCCGCGCTCGCGGTCGATCTTTTGCATCAGGCCGGGGTGCCGGTCACCGCGCTGCAGCTTTTGCCGGGCGAGGGCGATGTGGGTGCCTTGCTCACCTCTGATCCGCGCGTGGATGGGGTCGCCTTTACCGGCTCGACCGAAGTGGCGCTGCTGATCCGCCGCGCGATGGCGGAAAACCTCGCCCCCGGCGCGCCGCTGATCGCCGAGACTGGCGGGATGAACGCGATGGTGGTCGATTCCACCGCGCTGCCGGAACAGGCGGTGCGCGATATCGTGGCCTCTTCCTTCCAGTCGGCGGGGCAGCGCTGCTCGGCCTTGCGCTGCCTTTACGTGCAGGAAGATATCGCGGCCCCGATCCTTGAGATGCTGGAAGGCGCGATGGATGAGCTGTCGATCGGCAATCCGGGTCTTCTGACCACCGATGTCGGGCCGGTGATTGATGCCGAGGCGCTTGCAACCATCCGCGCCCATATCGATCAGGCGCGGATCGAGGGGCGGCTGATCAAGGAACGCGCGGTGCCGGGGCAGGGGACATTCGCGCCGCCTGCGGTGATCCGCGTGCCGGGGATCGCTGCGATGGAGCGTGAGATTTTCGGCCCTGTCCTGCATGTTGCGACGTTCCGGGCCGGTGAAATCGACAAGGTTATCAATGAGATCAACGCCACCGGCTATGGTCTGACCTTCGGTCTCCATACCCGTATCGATGACCGCGTGCAGCATTTCGTCGAGCGCATCCATTCCGGCAATATCTATGTCAACCGCAACCAGATCGGCGCGGTGGTGGGCAGTCAGCCCTTCGGTGGCGAGGGGCTTTCGGGCACCGGGCCAAAGGCCGGCGGGCCGGATTACCTGACCCGCTTCACCCGCCAGGCAGCGCCGCTGCAAGGGGCCGCCGGCGCGGTCACCGGCGAGGCCGTGGTCGCCGCAGCTCTGGCCGGGGCAGGCCAGGTCGCAGCGCCAGAGCCGCTCGACCTGCCCGGCCCGACCGGAGAATCGAACCGGCTTGGTCATTTCGCCCGCCCGCCGGTCCTGTGCCTCGGGCCAGGGGCTGCGGCGGTGGCGGCTCAGGCCAATGCGGTCACCGCACTCGGCGGGGTGGCGATTGCGGCCGATGGTCTTGAGCCTGAGGCGCTGACCAGGCTGCAAGGCTTCAGCGGCGCGCTGTTCTGGGGCGAAGAGGCCGGGGCTCGCAGCCGCGCCCTCGCGCTGTCCGCCCGCAAAGGCGCCATCCTGCCGCTGATCACCGGCGCGCCCGACCGCGCCCATGTCACGCTCGAACGTCATGTCTGCATCGATACCACGGCATCGGGCGGCAATGCCAAACTGCTCTCCGAGGTGGCGGAGGCATAGCGACCCGACCTGATGGGCGGGCCCCGGCAAGGCTCGCCCAGGTTTGCGATATGTGCCAACAGCCCTAACGCGCTTGCCGTTTTCATTACCTTCGCTCTGATCGCGCTGAACATGGCAGGGCTTTCGCCCGGTAATCCTCGCCGTTTTAACGAGGCGCAGAAGCAGACATCCGGCAGCCATCTTCAGTTGTTGCTCCGCACCCGGAGACCCTCGCCACACCTGAAGCGCAATCCGCTTCTCATCATGCCCGGCCGCCGCGCCGGGCTTTTTCACATCCATCATGGAGAACGACATGACCGAGGCATTCTTTGCCGCGATCCGTCCGCTGTTCGGCGGCAGCCTGAAACAGGCGCAGGTTGATGGCCTCAACGCCATCCTTGCCGCCACCACGACCCTGCCGCGCAGTTTCCGCGCCTATATCCTTGCGACCGCTTATCACGAGACTGCCCACACCATGCAGCCGATCCGGGAATATGGCCGGGGCAAGGGTAAGAAATACGGCGTGGTCGATCAGACCGGCAAGGCGCCCTATGGCCGGGGCTATGTCCAGCTCACCTGGCGCGAGAACTATCAGCGCGCAGATCGTGAGCTCGGTCTGGGCGGCCGGTTGGCGGCGGATTACGACCTCGCGCTTGATCCGGCGATTTCGGCGCAGATCCTTGTCGAGGGAATGCTCGACGGCTGGTTCACCGGCAAGGCGCTGCGGGATTACCTGCCCGGGGACTATATCGGGGCCCGGCGCATCGTGAACGGCACTGACCGGGCGCAGCAGATCGCGGGCTATGCCAGGGACTTTGAGGCCGCGTTGGTGGCCGGTGATGATCCTGCAGGCGCTGCGGCCGATCCTTTCGCCGCGCCCGGCTGGCTCGCTGCCTTCCTCAAATTCATTGCAACCCTGCTCAGGAGGTCGAAATGATCGCCCCGCTTTCCCGCATCCTCGCCCGCTATACCGCTTCGGCGCTCGTAACCTATGGCGCCATCGCCCCGCCGGATGCGGCATTCATGGAGCCGGAGATCACGTTGCTGATCGGTCTCGGCATCGGCGCCCTGACAGAAGGCGTCTATGCGCTGGCCGTGAGGTTCGGATGGGCGCGCTGATACTCCGCTGGCTCTGGAAGCCCGTCGCCGTGCTGCTGGCCCTGCTGGCGGTCTGGCTGCGGGGCAGGGCGAGCGCAAAGCAACAGACCGCGCTGGAAGCCGCAGAGGCCTATGTGCGCGGGCGGAAAGGAATGGACAAAGCAGATGCTGAGATTTCCGATGCTCCTCATGTGCTGCGGTCTGCTCTCAGCGTGCGTCCGCCCGACACCAAATGACAGCGCCATCTGCGATGGATCGCGGGCGGCGCGGGCTGATCATGCGGCGGCGCTGGCGGTCTCACCGGACGACCGGTCGGTGGTGAGCGGGGCCCGGCTTATCGCGCTGATCGATGCAGGTTGTCGCTGATTTTGTGATTTGCAGAATCGGCGAATGTTCCGCAAATGTTCCTGCATGTTTGCTCACCATCTGCACCTCACCTGTCGATGCGGTCACCACCGCCAAATCCTCGCTGAGGATATCCCGGAGGCATGGCAACAGGACCGGCTGAACATTCGGCCCGAGATATTCGACCGGATGCTTTGCCTCGCCTGCGGCACACGCGGGCGCCCGCAGTCGACCATCATATCGCCCGTCTGCACCGGGCCAGCCGGCGATGGCTGGCTGCTCAAAAGCCAATCTCAGGATCAGTGAGGCACCCATGATCATCCTCTACACCTCGCCGGGCTGTGGCCCGTGCGTTGCGACGAAGCGCGCGCTGGATCGGGCTGGGCCGGTCTATGAGGAGCGGGCAGGGGCTGACTGGCCGGAAGAGGTCGAGCGGCTGGCCCGGATCGCCGGGTCGCGACAGGGGCCGCTGGTGGTGGCTGGTGATAAGGTTTGGTCGGGGTTTCGGGCGGATATGCTGGCGGGGCTGACCTGATGCATCGAATCAGGAACGAGGCAGGAACATACCTTGCCAAAAACTTGCCACAGGTCAGCGCGCGTTCCTGCAGCGTTCTGCGCGGCTCACATCAGGCATGTATTGGGTTTTCTGTCATTTATCCAGTATTATCATGTGGATAAATGGTGCTGTGAGAGAGGATTGAACTCTCGACCTCTCCCTTACCAAGGGAGTGCTCTACCACTGAGCTACCACAGCGCCGTCTCGGTGAGCGGGGGAATAAACATAATCATTCCCGACCGCAAGCCCCTTTTCTTGCTCTTGTGACAGGTTCCTTCCGGCGGGCTCTGGACCGTGCCGGGGGGAGAGGCTATTTCTTTCGGGCATGGACCAGTTCGAGAAAAAGCCCCCCAGGACAGACCCGTGGACAGACCCGCGCACAAGGTGGCCGGTGCTCCGGTTGTGAGCGCGGCGGTCACGCGGGAAGGGCGTCTCAAGGCGGCGCTGAAAGCCAATATGGCAAGGCGAAAGGCGCAGGCGCGGGGGCGGGCGGAAGGTTCCGGCCCTGAGGTGGGGACACACGGCCAGAGGGGCGGAGATCTCGGTTCAGGGGAAGGCGGTTAAGGCCTGATCCCGGGATCTGGTCGCAGGAGGTCTGATCGAAGGGGATCTGGTCAAAGAGGATCAGGGCAGCAGATCTGACTGGCGGGAAGATCGCCGAGAGGGCCATGTATAGCGCGGATCTGCTGGGCCAATGCGCAAATAGGGCTGTGACCGGGCCCGAGAGTGGCGGTCATAACAAGGACAAAGGGTAAGAGGCGGGCATGGATTCGATTCTGGTTAAGGGCAACGGCGCACTCAACGGGGTGATTCCCATCGCGGGCGCCAAGAATGCCTGTCTGACACTGATGCCGGCGACGCTTTTGTCGGAAGAGCCCCTGACGCTGACCAATGCGCCGCGGCTCTCGGATATCCGCACCATGACGAGCCTGCTCGAATCACTCGGCGTTGAGGTTTCGGCGCTGCAGGATGGCAAGGTTATCACCATGTCGTCGCATGGCACGCTGAACCCGACGGCGGATTACGATATTGTCCGCAAAATGCGGGCGTCCAATCTGGTCCTTGGCCCGCTGCTGGCGCGGCTGGGTCATGCGGTTGTGTCGCTGCCCGGGGGCTGTGCGATCGGCGCGCGGCCGATGGATATTCATATCGATGCGCTCTCGGCGCTTGGGGCCGAGATCGATCTGCGGGACGGCTATCTCCATGCGAAGACGCAGGGTGGGCTGAAAGGCGCGGTGCATGAGATGCGTTTCGCCTCTGTCGGGGCGACCGAGAATTTCGTGATGGCGGCGACGCTCGCGAAGGGCACCTCTGTCCTGAAAAACGCCGCGCGCGAGCCGGAAATCGTTGATCTTGTTCAGTGTCTGCGCCGCATGGGCGCCGAGATCGAGGGCGAGGGCACCTCGACCATCACCATCCAGGGCGTGACCAGCCTGCGCGGCGCCACCCATCCGGTGGTGACCGACCGGATTGAGCTTGGCACCTATATGCTCGCGCCCGCGATCTGTGGCGGTGAGGTGGAATGCCTGGGCGGGCGGATCGACCTGCTGGCGGCGTTCTGTGAGAAACTCGACGCGGCGGGGATTTCCGTCACCGAGACCGAAAAAGGTCTGAAGGTCGCGCGCAAGAATGGCCGCGTGAAGGCGGTTGATGTGGTGACCGAGCCTTTCCCGGGTTTCCCGACCGATCTCCAGGCGCAGATGATGGCGCTTTTGTGCACCGCCGAGGGCACGAGCGTGCTGGAAGAGAAGATCTTCGAGAATCGCTTCATGCATGCGCCGGAACTGATGCGGATGGGCGCCAGAATCGAGGTTCACGGCGGTCATGCCACCGTGCATGGCGTCGAGAAACTGCGCGGCGCGCCGGTGATGGCGACCGATCTGCGCGCGAGCGTGTCGCTTATTCTTGCCGGGCTCGCGGCCGAGGGGGAGACGGTGGTGAGCCGGGTCTATCACCTGGATCGCGGCTATGAGCGGGTCGAGGAGAAGCTTCTCGCCTGTGGAGCGCATATCGAACGGATCAGTGGCGTCTGAGGGGGCGGATATGGCAGATGCACGTTTCGAGGATGGCGAAGAGGCACCGCTGAAGCTGGTGGCGCTGGAGCCAGAGGATCTGACGGTGATCGCCAGCCTGATCCAGGATGCGGTTCTGCCGGCCAGTGAGATGAAATATGATCGCAAGCGCCGCCGTTTCGCGGCGCTTGTCAATCGCTTCCGCTGGGAAGACAGCGATTTTGCCGAACGTTCCGGCCGTGCCTATGAACGGGTGCGCAGCCTGTTGACGGTTGAAGATGTGCTGGATGTACGCAGCCAGGGCATCAGCCCGGGCGACGCCGATCAGGTGCTGTCGGTTCTGGATCTGGCTTATGCGCCGGGCGAGGATGGCACCGGGGCGCTGACGCTGATCCTCGCCGGAGACGGGCTGATCGAGCTGCGGCTGGAAGCCCTGGAAGTGGTGCTGACCGATGTGACAAAGCCCTATCTCGCGCCATCGGGGAAGAAGCCGGAACACCGGGACTGACCGCAGGCCCTTGCCGGGCTTGCTGTCAAAGGGGCTGCCGCAGTTTCAGCCGGGCGGGCAGGAGGTCAGCCAGAGCTGATCCCAGGGTTCATCCCCCGGGCTGGTGAAAATGGCATAGCGCAGCTGGCGCCCGAGATCGGTGAAGAGGAGGCTCGGCGGAGCCTTGTGGCCCTCGATGGGGAAGGCGCCGATCTGGTTGCCCTCGACCGAATAGACCAGACCCTCCCAGACGCGGCAGGCCTCAAGCTGTTCGTCAGAAGGCGCATCTTCGGGCCCGGGGGGCGGGCAGCCGTCATAAATCACACCGGTATCGCGGCTGGTGCCCATATTGGTGCGGATCTCGCCCCAGAGCATGCGCCCGTCCCGGGTTTCAATGTCGAAAATCGCAAGCACCATGCCGCTTTGTTCCCAGCTTTGCAGCGGTCGGAAGCTGAGGCGGAAGCCGGTTGCCTTGTCGGTATAGACGGATTGGGTCACCGGGCAGGCGACGTCCGCAAGTGCGGGCGCCACAAGTGATGTCAGCGCGAGGGCGAGGCCCGTGCGGCCGAGGAGGGGGCGGATCACTCCAGCACCACCAGCGCGTGGCGCTTCTTGCCGGCGGTGAGTTTCACCGGATCGGCCAGCTCGCCCGCGCCAAGGCGCAGGCCCGCATCAAGGATGATCTCGTCATTCATCTTCGCGCCGCCCTCGGCGATCAGCCGTTTGGCATCTTTGCCCGAACCCGAAAGCCCGGCGCGGACCAGAAGCTGGACGATGCCGATCCCATCGGCCACTTCCGCCGCGGTCAGCGCCACGGTCGGCAGGTCATCACCGATACCGCCCTTTTCAAACACCTCGCGCGCGGTTGCCTCCGCCGCCTTCGCCGCCTCTTCGCCATGCAAAAGCGCGGTTGCGAGATTGGCGAGGATGATCTTCGCCTCGTTGATCTCGGACCCTTGCAGCGCGCCCAGCCGGTCGCATTCTGCAACCGGCAGTTCGGTGAAGATCTTCAGGAACCGCGCCACATCGGCATCGGTCGTATTGCGCCAGAACTGCCAGAACTCATAAGCCGAGAGCATCTGGTCATTCAGCCAGACCGCGCCATTCGCGGATTTGCCCATCTTGCGCCCGTCAGACGTGGTCAGAAGCGGCGTGGTCAGCCCGTAGATCTCTTTCTCCGCGACGCGGCGCGCAAGGTCGATCCCGTTGACGATATTGCCCCACTGGTCTGATCCACCCATCTGCAACAGGCAGCCATAGCGGCGGTTGATCTCAACAAAATCATAGGCTTGCAGAATCATATAGTTGAATTCGAGGAAAGACAGGCTCTGTTCCCGATCCAGCCGCGATTTGACGCTTTCAAAAGACAGCATCCGGTTGACCGAGAAATGCCGCCCGATATCGCGCAGGAAATCGAGGTAATTCAGATGATCCAGCCATTCGGCATTATTGAGCATGATGGCCCCATTCGGCGCATCCGAGTAATCGAGATATTTCGCGAAAACGCGGCCCATACCGGCGATATTCTCGTCGATCTTTTCCGGGGTCAGCAGCGGACGCTCTTCGGACCGGAACGAGGGGTCGCCCACCTTGGTCGTGCCGCCGCCCATCAGCGTGATCGGTTTATGGCCGGTTTTTTGCAGCCAGCGCAGCACCATGATGTTCATCAGATGGCCGACATGCAGGCTTGCCGCCGTCGCGTCATAGCCGATATAGGCGGGCACCACCCCCTTGATCAGGGCCTCGTCCAGCGCCTGATAATCGGTGCAATCGGCCACAAAGCCGCGCTCGAACATCACACGCAGGAATTCTGATTTCGGATGGTAGGTCATGGGTCGCGCTCCGCGCTTTCGCTTGCATATAGTCAGGCGGGTATAGCCGGGCGGGGGGTAAAGGAAAAGATGGGCAGCATGGCGGAAAGAGATCCCTGGAAAAGTGCCGTCCAAAAAGGGGAGAGCGGCCCGGCGGTCTGGGCCCTTGGCACCATGTCGGGAACTTCGCTTGACGGTGTCGATGCGGCGATGGTGCTGACCAACGGCCATGAGGTGCTGGAATTCGGCCCCTCGGCCTTTCGCCCCTATACGGCGGCCGAGCAGGCGATCCTGCGTGCAGCCCTCGGGCGCTGGCCCGGCGAGCCTGGCGTGGCCGAAGCCACCGAGATTGTCGAAACCGCTCATGCCGAGGTGATGGCGCGCTTTGACGGCGTGCAGATCGCGGGCTTCCACGGCCAGACCCTGGCGCATGATCCAGGGGGGCGCGGCACGCATCAGGCGGGGAATGGCCAGCTGCTGGCCGATACGCTCGGGCTGCCGGTGTTGTGGGATTTCCGTACCGCAGATGTGCAGATGGGCGGGCAGGGCGCGCCGCTGGCGCCGTTCTATCATTTCGCGCTGGCGCGCCGGATCGGCGCGACGGGGCCAGTGGCGTTCCTGAACCTGGGCGGCGTTGGCAACCTGACCTGGGTGGACCCCACGCTGCCACATCCGCAATCCGATGGCGCGCTGCTGGCTTTTGACACTGGCCCTGCCAATGCGCCGGTCAATGACCTGATGCAGGCCCGACTTGGCAAAAGCCATGACGAGAATGGCGCGGTGGCGGCAAAGGGACGGGTGAAAAAGCCCGTGCTGGATCAGTTCCTCGCCCATCCGTATTTTCTGAAAATGCCGCCAAAATCGCTGGATCGCGATGCGTTCGCGGGGCTGGTCGCTGCGGTCAGAAAGCTCGACACGGCGGCAGCGGCGGCCACACTCACTGCAGCGGCGGTCTCGGCGGTGGTGGAAGGCGCTAAACATTTCCCGCGCCCGGTGTCGCGGCTGCTTGTGACCGGCGGCGGGCGGCATAATCCGGTGATGATGAAGGGCCTCGCAAAGCGGCTTGGCTGCCCGGTCGATCCGGTCGAGGCGGTGGGGCTGGACGGGGATATGCTCGAAGCCCAGGCCTTCGCCTTCCTCGCGGTGCGGGTGGCGAAGGGGCTGCCGACCTCATGCCGGACAACCACCGGCGTTGCGGCCAATATCGGCGGCGGCACCCTGTCGCGGCCAGCCCTGTCAGACTGAGCGGCGGCAGACCCCGGCCCGTTTCAGCACTGCCGCACCTTATGAATCCTGTATTTCACAGTAAGTTTTGCGTGCCAGGAGTTTAATTCCTGCGCTAAAATTTTATGTGTTGCCAGAACTGTCGCGACGGGGGTTGCGACCCGGAAATATGCGTCCCGAAGGGCGTTGCTCGGAATGGATGACTGGCTTGGCAACCTTTGAATTTTACGCGACCGGCGATCAGATCGGCACCTATGGCGCCGCGAGTGGCCAGGGCAATGGGATGGGGATGGTCGTCACCCTGACCAATGTCCATGCGATCGGAAGTGCCACCGATATTTACCGGATCGTTGTCAGCCAGGCCAACAGCAACGACACCACTTTGCATAATGGCCAATGGGTGTCGATCTATACCTGGTCGGAAAGCAATCCCTCCGGCACATTGGTCTACAGCCAGCTGAACCCGCAGGACGATATGTTCCAGGGCCGGGCTTCGGGGGAAAATTACCAGATCTTCAGCTACAGCTCGAACCTGGTGATCGACCTGCGCGGCGTCGCGAGCGGCACGACCACCTATGGCGCCGAACAGAACGAGGCGCTGAATGCGCAGCTGCCCTTCAGCGGGTTTGCGAAATCTCCGCAGGATCTGTTTCCGCCAACGCCTTGTTTCCTTGCCGGAACCAGGATCCTGACAAAGCGTGGCCCGGTTGCAGTAGAACAGCTGCGGCCCGGCGACCGGGTCTGGACGCGCGGCCATGGGATGCAGAAGATCCGATGGATCGGATCGGCGCCTGCGGCCGGTATCGCCCATCTCGCACCGGTGCGTTTTGACACCAGTGTCCTTGGCAATGACCGTCCGGTCTTTTTGTCGCAACAGCATCGCGTGCTGATCAGCGGCTGGCAGGCGCAGCTGAATTTCGGCGCGGAGGAGGTTCTCGTCGCAGCGTTGCATCTGGTGGATGGCGAGCGGGTCCGGATCGAGAGCCGGCCGCAGGTCGAATACTGGCATATCGCCTTCGCGCAGCATGAGATCATCTGTGCCGAAGGCATGCTGGCCGAGAGCCTCTTCCCGGGCCCGATGGCGCTTGCCTCGGTTTCACCTGCCGCGCGGGAGGAATTGCTGGCACTGTTCCCGGACTATTTCGGCGAGAGCGCGCGGGCGACGCCGCAGACAACGCGTCTCTGTCTGAACCGGCGCGAGGCGCAGGTGCTGCATCTGAACTGAACTGCGATCAGGCCCGAAGGGCAGTCTGCTCTGAACAGGGGTCGGATCCGGGGCTCAGACGCGGCTCAGCCTGTGGTGAAAACCGGGCTGTGATCGCCTGCCGCATAGCGGCGCAGCACCGCCGGGTAGAGACGGTGTTCCTCGCGCAGCACCCGTGCGGCAAGGGTTTCGGCAGTGTCTCCCGCCAGGACCGGCACCCGTGCCTGACCAAGCAATGGCCCGTCATCCAGCACCGCCGTCACCTCATGCACCGTGCAGCCCGCCTCCTGATCGCCCGCGTCAAGCGCGCGCTGATGGGTGTGCAGCCCGGGATATTTCGGCAGGAGGGACGGGTGGATGTTCAGCATCCGGCCCTGGAACCGCGCGACAAAGCCCGGCGTCAGCACGCGCATGAACCCGGCAAGGCAAAGGATATCCGGCTGTGACGCCTCGATATGGGCGATCAGTTCGGCCTCGAAAGCCGCGCGGTCGGTTTTGAACGGGCGGTGATCGACGGCGGCCGTGGCAATGCCGGCCGCGCGCGCTTTTTCCAGCCCCGAGGCCGCGGGGTCATTCGACGCCACCAGCACCGCGCGGGCCGGATGGTCGCCGGTCATCGACCTGACCAGCGCCATCATATTCGAGCCACCCCCGAAATCAGGATGGCGACGCGTTTCACAGCAGGCGCCCTTTGTAGATCACGCCTTCGCCCGAGGCATCCTGCGCTACGATCCGGCCCATGCGCACCGGCGCTTCGCCGGCGGCTTTCAGGCTGGCCTCGATGGCATCCGCCTGGTCCGGGTCAACCACCAGCATCATGCCGATGCCGCAGTTGAAAGTCTTCAGAAGCTCCGGCTCCGACATGCCGGCGGTCTCGGCCAGCCAGCGGAAGACCGCCGGCAGATCCCAGGCACCAAGGTCGATCTCGCAGGCCAGCCCTTCGGGCAGCACGCGGGGGGATTCTCGGTGATGCCGCCGCCGGTGATATGCGCAAGGCCATGGACCCCGCCCAGTTTCGCCGCCGCCAGCGCCTGTCTGACATAAAGCCGGGTCGGCTGAAGCAGCGCCTCGCCCAGCGTCGATTGTGCCCAGGGGCAGGGGTCTGACCAGCCAAGGCCGGAGATTTCGACCACTTTGCGCACGAAACTATAGCCGTTGGAATGGACACCGCTGGACGTCAGGCCGATCAGGATATCGCCCTCGGCAACGCCTGCGGGCAGGTGGGTGCCGCGCTCCATCGCGCCGACCGCGAAACCGGCGAGGTCGAAATCACCCTTGTGATACATTCCCGGCATCTCGGCGGTCTCGCCGCCGATCAGCGCACAGCCCGATTCCGCGCAGCCCTTCGCGATCCCCTCGATGATCCGGGTCGCCTCATCGACATCGAGCTTGCCGGTGGCGAAATAGTCAAGGAAGAACAGGGGCTCCGCGCCCTGGCAGACGAGGTCATTGACGCACATCGCCACCAGATCGACGCCGATCGTATCGACATTACCGGTATCGATCGCGATCCGCAGCTTGGTGCCAACCCCATCGGTCGCCGCCACCAGGATCGGATCCTTATAGCCGGCATCTTTGAGGTCAAAAAGCGCGCCAAAACCGCCGAGCCCCCCATCACGCCCTTGCGCGACGTGGCTTTCGCAGAGGGTTTGATCCGGTCGACCAGCCGGTTTCCGGCGTCGATATCGACGCCCGCGCCCGCATAGGTCAGCCCTTGTTTCCCGGCATTCTCGCTCGTGGTCATTCGCCCGTCTCCCGGCCCGCTGGTCGCCCGTTCAATATCTGGCCCGCTTAGCCCAAAGCCTTGCAAAGCGCAACGCGCCCCGGGAGGCAAGACAAAGGTAGCGGATTTCGAATCCTTGACCCCCGGCCATCATCTGCTTAGGCAGGTTCCACTTTCCGGGAGGCGGATTGCACAGGGGATGCCCCCGTGGCCATCCGCTCCTGCCGGGCCTGTAGCTCAATGGTCAGAGCAGGGCGCTCATAACGCCTTGGTTGGGGGTTCGAGTCCCTCCGGGCCTACCAATCTAACCCATTGGTGTCAAAGAAAACCCTTGTATTGCTGGGGTTTTCCCCATTACGTGACCCCAAAATTGACCCCAAAACGAGAGCGGGATCATGGCGGGCCGGTCAAAGTATCTCTACTTCAAGCGCAAGCGCTACAGTGCCAGAATCGCGGTCCCTAAGCCTTTGCAAGGGATCATGGGTAAGACTGAGCTGACGAAGGCACTGGGCGCAGATCGGCGCGAGGCAGAGAAACGCCTTCCCGGCGTGGTCGCGTCTATGTTGCGCGATCTTGAGCTGGCAGAGCGCAAGCTGAAAGGCGAGAATCTGCATGGGGCCGATGATCTGTTGCGGCTGGCTAACTTCTGGACAAATGCGGGCTAACTTCTGGACGAAAAAGTTCGCCGATAGGATCCCTTTGCGGCGCGCTACCATCTGCACAGGTGATTTTGGTTGGCGTTGACGAGAACAGTCTGTACGCCCTTGAAAAATGGCGCGGAGGCTTCGAACTTAGGTTGAGAACACGTCATACGAGGTATTACCAATGATCCTTCTCAAGTCATCCCACCCCGACTGCCGTTACAGGTCATACCCTTTTGCTCTCAAAGATGCCCCGTTGGCGCCTAGCCAGGTATCCAAACTTCCAACGGTGGTGTGCTCCTCAAACGCCAAGTCCCTTTGCAGTGTCCATCTAATGCCGCAATTAAAGGGCTAGCACGGACTTCTTCGACGGATGAGACTGCCGTCAGGATCTGACCCCCGCAGCAATTCCCACGTGGATCCTGACAGCTAAACCAGCCCGCCGATCAGGGTCGCCCATATAGCGGCCCCGCCGAGGATCGACGGGACCAGCCACCAGCAGGGCGTCACGGGAATGTCGCAGGATCAGGATAAGTGTCGCCGAACCATTCCCCGCCCGGTGCATGCGCGGCGGTGAACATCGCAAAGTCGATGGCATCAAGCTCCGCGTAGGTTCGCCCAGAGACCGTCATGTCTTCAATATAGACCCGCTCAATGATGCCCGACACGCCCGGAAGGTTGAATGCGCCGTATCCAGGGACAGTTCCAACACTAAAATACGGGGAGTTTGTCAGGCCCACATTGGCGGGCTTCTCTAAACCATTGCCGTTCCATCCCTGCCGACCGATGTTCCGAATACGCGGGGCGTCGGTGTCCCAAAGCGCATTGAATGTGCCTTGGCCCGGAAATCTCTGCCCCAAGGTGTACGCGCTGCCACTGCCAGAAAGGTCGAACAGGGTGCTGCCACTTGGAGAAGACACCCGGGAATAGATGCCCAAAGGCATTGGGGCATTCTGAGAGCCTTGTACGCCACGACGAAGCGACCGCATCCAGATGCTGGCAAAGAAAGCGTGGTCACTGTTATCGAACAGGTAATTCTTAAGGAAAGCGGCCTCGATGCCCAACCCACTAGGCGTGGTAAGACCCGAGGTATGGCTCCACAGACCATAAATTCCGCCCTTGGAAGTCCGCTGTTTCAATGCCGGGACGCTGTTCGCAGGATTGGTGTTAAAGATGGTGGGACGTGCGACAGATGGGGATACACCGAGGATACCACCGGAGATATCTGCGGCGATGTTGCTGAGTGCAGCACCAGCAACCACCCCTCTAGCATCGCCGCCATCAGAGTGGGTCGGATCCCAGAGCAGCAGGCTCCCTTTCGACATGATCGGATCGGCGTAAATCTTCGGGCCGGTGAACGAAGTGATCCCCGGAATGATAAGGCGCTTGCCCATGGTTCAGCTCCAGTAAGAGAGGGAAACGCCTGCCAGATAGAAGCAGACGGCGATGACGTATTGCCCAGCATCGTTGTGGTGGACCCCATCAGAACGAAGGGAAGGCGGGATAGAGCCGACCGCGATGGCGGCGAGGTCGTCGCTGGTAGGCGTTAGCCCTGCGACCTGAAAAGCCCAAAGCGACGAAAGCATTGCCCGAATGTTCACAAAGCGCGGGCCGAACTCTTTCAGATATCGCGCTTCCATCTCGGCGTTTGTGGCGGCGTTGACGCCTGTCCGGGTCCAGACGAGGAAGCGACCGGCCCGACCCTGACTGGTCCAGTTGATCATGGCCCAGTTCATCCGGATCAGGTCTTCAAGATCCGAATAGCCACCATTCTGACCGATGCCGATGATGGGGAAACCATCCCGATAAGCGTCATAGGCAGCGGTTTTCACCCTACAGGGTGAAGGCATCATGACCGCAGCGCCGGCTGCGGCCCGCGTAAAGCGATAAACGACCGAGGTGTCTTCGAGAACATGGCGGGACAGGGTGCCGCGAATGCCACATATCTCCACCGGGTTTACCCCAAGGCTCCCCTGCACGAGAGGCGCAACAGAGAGACCGTCCTGATAGGTCAGTGTGATGTCCACTGGCGCTGTATCTGCCGGGATGTTGTTTCCCGGAAATCCTGCAAGAAAGCTGAGCGCCGATGTACGGGCGGTAATGGTGCGCGCGGTCTCGCCACCGATACCCATTGGATCATGGGGGATGCCGGTAAGGTTGGACAGGACATCGCGCCAACGATTACCAGCAGTTCCGCCAGCGCCAGCGCTCAGGCTGTCCCCAATGGGTAGCAGACGATCAGGCGGACGATCCCAAAGGTTTGCGACAGGCATGCGCTCCTGGAACCACGACAACAGCCGCAGCATGACCCGGTCTGTCAGATGCCCGGCCTCATCCAGTTCGAGATCCGAGCTGTTGCCGTCCTCATCGGTGATCGCGAACGAGACGGTTGCCTGTTCTGGCAGATCGGCTGCCGTCACCCCGCCAAGCGAAGCCGGTGGCAGGAAGGGAGCGACACCCCCCGCGATATTCTCAAGGGCGCGCGGCGTGAAATGCCCCTCAGGGTCAAGCTCGACATCGGATGCATTGCCGTCTTCGTCAGTGATGGCGAAGGAAATCTCCGCAGCCGGTGCAATCGCGCCGAACCGCGCATCGCCGATCTGGCTCTGCAATTGCTCCATGTCTGACCGTTGCGCCTTGTCAGAAAGCGCCGGCACGCTGGGCGTCGTCGCGATCAGCGTGGCAACCCCGCCTGCATCGTGCCGGTAGATGTAGAGCGCGACATCCGGATCGGCCGAGGTCAGGTTAAAGGTCTGATCCACCTCAGTGGCGGCGAGGCCCTCGACCGTGGTCGGGTAGATCTTGGTCTGATCGCGCTCGAGGTTACGGAGGTCCTCCATACCGTCTGCAACAGGACCAGTTGCCACCAGTTGAGTGGCGAAATCATTGAAAGCCTGACGCCCGGTCCCATCGGGGCCGTTGACCAGCAGCTCTGCCGAGATACTGACGCGCGCGATGTTTTCAGAGCTGATGCCGCCTGCCATGCCTGTCTCCTGTGGGATCAGTCATGGCTTTACGCGCGCGCGCGATGATGTTGGTCCGGACATCTGTCCGGGCGCTGCCCCGGCCACTATTCAATTGCTTACAAGGCGGTGTAGGGTTTGAGATTTAGAGGACGGAGGTTTTATGAATTTTGTTTCCTTGGTCATCGGAGGAACACCTCCGACATCCCCGACGTGGCTCTCTGCTGTTTTACCAGGAATCACCGTTGCGCTAGGAGCAGGCATAACGCTGTTCCTGCTGAACTGGCTCAGAGAGTGGCTCACAGCGCATTGGAAGCGCAAAACCGATGCCGGAGTACTCGCCTTTTCACTCGTGACTGAATTCGACCGCCTCGTCGGTGACTGCACAGAGGTGATCAATGATCCTTTGCAAGTTAATGGACAAGGCTGGCGCGCGACAGTGAACTCTCCCAGGATGACTTTTCCCGAAAGCTGGGACTGGCGATGCTTTCCGTCGAAGCTTCAGTACAGAATCCGGTCCATCCCGAACCAGATCGCGCTAGCGGACGGCTACGTGCATGACCTGTATTTCTACGGCGAAGGCCCTCCAGAATATGAAGACGCCTTTGATGAGCGCATTCTACGCTATGCAGCAATCGGTATTGAGGCAGTTTTGATCAACGAAACCCTCGCTAAGGAATATGGTGTGCCCTTGCTGGACCGAGGTGACTGGGATCCTGTGGAAAAATTCAACAGAGAGATTCAGAAAATTAGGGTCAAGCACAAGGTAGCAGAAGCAAAGGCAAAGGCGGCTCGTCGGAGGAAGCCGACCAACGCGCGCGCTAAGGTTGCTTCAGACAACCATGACGCTGAACGGCCCTGAAACCGGCCCCGGCACACCCTCGGAGGTCTGCGGCTCGAGCCAGACAAAATGCTCGCCTTGCGAGAGACAGGCGGCTGTCTCGAGATAGGCGACGACACCGGTGATCGAGCCGTCAAAATCCGCAGACGCGAGGAACTCGATGCGGGTGTTTCCGGTGACCGCCTGGATGCGGTCGAGATGCTCGCCATTCCCTGACGCCGCCTGCCCCGGACGGGTGCTGCCGCCGCTGAGGCGGGGCGTGACCGTCCCGGCCGTGCGCCCCGTCACAGTGAAGGCGAGGCGATACCATTTGCCCGTGATGGTTTCGAAGCTCTGCCCGATCACATCGGCCGTGCCGGGTGTGTGTGTGGCGAGACCGCCTGAAACTTCCCATCCCGCTTCGGCATCCCATGCGGCCGGGTTTGTCATCAGGCCGCCAGTGACCAGATTAGATCGCGTGGTGTCTCCCAGCGGGATCGACATCGCCTGCAGAGGCGTCGAGCTGTGCGCCGCGCCAACCGCATCTGTCTCACGATAGAGCAGATCCCAGTCTGCCCGATAAATCTGGATCCGGGTTGTCAGGGCATCGTCGCCGGTGGAAAGCTGGATCAGAGCGCCGCCGAGCAGCGGCGTGATGGAAATCGCCTCCTGATCCAGCGCCGCCGGCAGATCGATGCTGCCACCGACCAGCAGGGTCAGCTCTGTCGTTCGGGGACCAGCGATTCCATTGGCTGAAATTGCCCGCGCGCGGATCTGGACGGTTTCACCGGAGCTATACTCCTCGATGCTGCCGCCGCCATTCGCGGCTGGAATGCTGACAGTCGTCCAGATGCCCGACGTGCCGTCGCGGTGATCGACTTCGAAACTGGCGGTGCTGACCGGCCCGCTGCCCGCCACGAGGGAGTAGAAGATGAACCCCGCCTCATCCGTTTCCGCCACGCCGAAACTGACGCCGGAAAACCGGGGCGCGGGCGGCTGCATGGTATTCTCGCCGATCTCGGCGCCGACCCGGCCGGACCAGGGCGGGATCTCGGCCGCGTCCGTCAGCTCGTCGATGATGTCGGCGGCGGCAACCGCCCGGATGATCGCACATTGATCGGTGGTCGCTTCGATATTGGTGACCACGAGGTCAAAGCTGTCCTGCCCCATTATGCCGAAATGCACGATGTCATCCGCCGCCGGCACCGGCCCCGTGCCAGTCATCGTCAGCAGCACCGTTTCCCCGGGAACCGTCCGGACAGGGCGCACAACCGACTGGCCAATGGTGTCAGGTGCCATATGCGGGGGGCGGCTCTCATAGACCCGAAAGCGCAGGGCGTAGCTCGCCCCCTCGGCCATGGTCATGAGATTGTCGATTTCGACCAGCTGGCCCTGAACCAAACGGACGCGGGCAACCTGCTGGGTCTGGCGCAGAACATAATGGTTCAGCGCCACCTTGTCGCCTCGTGTCGCGACCCGCAGAAGGCCATCCTGTGTGACCTCGATCACGTCGGGGCGGTGCTCAGCCTCATGAAAGCGACGGGTCGCCTCGCGCCAGACGATGGCCGCATTGGTCAGGCCGGGCAGCGACAGCTCCTCGGTCAGGGTGATGTCACCCTCATAGCCCGGACGGCGCACGATCCGCCTCGCCTCGCGGAAATCGTTCTCCTCGTCGTTGAAGGGCACGATCCAGGCATGGGGCTTTTCAGTATAGGTGCGGCGCAGGTTGAAATCCCAGCTGTTGCGCGGGCTGATATGATCGACGATCAGACCCTCGGGCCGGTCGATGACCACGCCCCATTTGCGACCGTCATGGCGCGGTGACGCCCGGCCGGCGGCGGCGATCTCGGCCCGCGCCTCGCGCAAGGTCATGCCCGCCTGGTCCAGAACCCGGTTGTAATGCAGCTGCCTCGTCCGACAAAATTCGTGCCAGTCGGCCAGCAGCTCCAGATCGATCTGATCATCGCGCTGGCGGCGGGGATTGAAGGGTGCCTGAAGGGCGAAGCGGAAAAGGCTTGCGGGGTTCGAGGTCGGGCGTTCGATCCAGGTGCCGGTTCCCTGGTCCCAGTCGAGGCACCGCCGCGCCACAAGGGCGCTGAAATTGTCCAAAGCGCCAGACAGCTGATGTGTGGCTTTGACCCGCATCGCGACCAGCGCCAGCGGATGCGGGTAGTCAATCGGATATTCCGGCCGAAACGTCTGCAACGCGGCCCAGACCGTGCGCATCTGGACTTTGTCGTCATCGCTTTCCACGCTGAGCATGGTGCAGCGGATCTCCCAGCGACCGCGCGTCGGAAATGACCAGGAATGCTGACGGTAAAAGGCCTGCGTCGTTCGGGCCGAGACCGCCAACTCTGTAATGAACTGCCATTCATCAGATCCAGCGAGCCGTTGTTCGATCCGGACATAGACGGTGATATATCGCCGCTCGCCGTCGTCATCGAAGCGCGCGAGACCAGCGGGAAAGGCAAGGATGACATTGGCCGAGGCAGCGTCCGCGCCCGTTGTCCGGATCACCGGCTGATCCTCGTCAGGCAGGTCACCTATGACATCGACGGTAACCCATTCCCATTCGTCCCGGCTGAGCCGTCTCTTGTAGGTCCGCTGGCCGACCTTTCCCCTGATGACATTGCCCTGATCATCCCGCTGCAATGGCTTGATCAGATCAACGCCGATCTGCTCTTCCAGCACCTGCTGCGGATAGAGGGTGACCGACTCGTCATCTGCCAGACCCTCACGCACCTCGATTTCGACCTCGTCGTAATCGGCGAGACTGGTTTCGCCGATCCGGAAATCTGACAGAGACAGCGGGCCTTCGCCGAACGCGAAAAGCGCACGGACATACTGACGATCCCCGACGATCTCGGTGTAAGATCTGGCCGCGAAGGGCGGCGCATATCGGGTCTGACCCAGCACGACCGGCACCGCACCGTCAGGATCCAGCCGATTGCGCCAGCCCGACAAGGCGTAGTTAGGCTTCGTTTCCTCGGGCTTGACCGGTGGAATCAGCGCATTGATCAGCAACGACCCGAGCAGACTGACGCCCATACCCACCAAGGCGGATGTCACCGCGTAACCAACCTCGCCAGCCACAAAACCCATAGCACCCGCCGCCCAGGCACCAATGGCGACAGCCGCGACAGCCACGACAATCGACAGGACCGCGCGCAAGGCATTTTTACCGGGGACCAGTCGGATCACGACCCGAACCCCCTCGCGCGGCCTGACGCTTTGCCAGCGTTCCGGCAGCACAACAGCGGATCCCCGCGCGCTGACCAGTACCACCCGGGCGCGCGCCCTCATGGCGGGTTCAAGACCCGGCAATGCCGCCGCGACAATATCACCGACCGTCATCCCGACCGGCAGTGTCATCTCGATACGGGCGCTGCCTGGATCAATGGCAGGCGCCGCAAGGACGGGGATGCGGGCCAGGTCACAAGTCATCGCGAAGCCTCGGAAACGATGTGAACAGGCCGTTCAACGGCCTTTGAAGCATGCCGAAAGATCCCGGTCAGACGGTGAGACCAGCGCCCGGACCTGTAATCGGCCAGTTTGGCGCAATCCTCGCCCTCCATATGGATCATGAGGCCATCCCGGACGACGACACCCAGATGCGAGGTCAGACGCCCGCGCCGGATCACCGCGATATCGAAGGCCTGCGCCGGGCCGGAAACCGGCGCCCAGAGCGGCGAAACCTCAGCGCCGCCGATCAGCGCCGCGATCTCGCCCTGCTCCTCGGCCGAGGCATAGTCACCGAGGTAATCCGGCAGCGAGATGCCCAGTTCCTCGCGGTAAATCAGCCAGGCAAGACCCCAGCAATCGCAACCGCCGCGCGCACGGCCGAGATCCTCGAAGGGGATGCCGATGAAGCGATCTGACCAGTTCATAGCTTACTGCATCCCGAGCGCGGTCATGTAGACCTCGAGCATGGCTTCGGCTTCCTGGCGCTCATTCGCATCCTGCTTGCGCAACGATACGATTTTGCGGAGCGCCTTGGTGTCAAAGCCCCGGCCCTTGGCCTCGGCGTAGACCTCTTTCAGCTGCTCGGCGATATCCTTCTTCTCTGCCTCATATTGCTCGATCCGCTCGATCAGTTGGCGCAGCTCGTCGGCGGTGATGTTGAAAGCATCGTTCATGGAAGCCCCCATGCTGGTTATGAATGCAGGCCCGGAATTGGACGCCAAAGCGCCCCCCGCTGAACAGTTGACCGGATCTGAGCTGAAGACAAAGGCCGCACGAGCATACTGATCATCACCAACGATTTCGGTGTAGGACATGTGCTTCTCCTCATGAATGCAGGCCCGGAAACCGCAGTTTCGTGAGCCGCCCGGGCGGAAACGGCTCGAGGTCGGTATTCTCGCGCGACAGCGAGAGGACGATCTCGCCGGCATTGATGTCGGCCGAGATGACCTGAAGGCCGATATGCTCCTCCTCAATCAGGTCCGGCGACGAGGCGAGCACGATGGCAATGTCGATATCGGGCGGGGTCGTGACCGAAAGCACCAGCTCGACCATCGCACTGTCGAGGTTTTCCAGCACGATCTGGGCAGTGGCCGGCGCATCATCTGCGTCCCCGGGCAGCACGGCCGAGGCGATGATCCACAAGAACGGCTCCGTCACCGGATTGGCGCCACCCCAGCTGGACCGGGTGCCGTAGATCTCGGGATCGACCTGCAAGCGCTCGGTGTTGTCGGTTGAGAGCAGGATCGGCGCGGCCAGCTCCGGATGGCTGATCCGGAAGAGCGCCACCTCGATCTCACCGGTTGCCGGCGCATCCTGCGCCATGCGGGCATTCAGGCTGAGCCGTCTCATGGCAGCACCACGATGGAAAAGGATTTGCGGAATTCGATCCCGACCACGGTCTCGACCGGCAGCTGATCCCCCCAGGCGCAAAGCCAGCGGCCCGCCATCAGGATCGGAACACCGGCGCTGGTCAGCAGAGGCGCCCCACCCGAAGTCAGCAGAGACCAGCCTTCGGTGGTCGGATCCGGCATCCAGAAGCGCAAAGCACCCTGGGCGCAGGCATCTTCGAAGAAATTGTCAAAGACCGCGCGCTGATTGCGATCCAGCAACACCGAGAGCGTGACCAGCTTCGGCACACCGGAAAACCGGCGCCGATAGCGCGGCGGCCCCATATCGGCCTGCGTCTTGCGTCGGGCCTCCTGGGATTGCCGCTGCCAGCTGTCCCGTTCGGGGCGCGGCAAGGATGAGGGCCAGACCGCGATCATCCGCGCCTCGTGGCTGGCTGGCGCAATCCATAGCCCTGCTGGAGCGCACGGGCGCCGCGACCGCCCGGAGTGGTGATGCCCTCGGCCGTCGCATCCGAGAAGATGAAACGCTGCTGGCGCTGACCGCGCGCGTCGGTGGTTTCCTCGGTTTCGACCCGGACACCGTTCGAACTGCGATCCTCGAAGGTCTGGTTGATCTGAACGACGGCCGGCGCATTGCTGTTCGCCGCCATGACCGGCGCGCGCGATGTCAGGATTTCACGGGTCTGCGCCGCGTTGAAGATCCGGGATGCGCCGGTCGCCTCCAGCTCCGGACCATTTTCGCCGACAATGCGCCAGCCGCCACGGTGATCACCGCCAGAGGCAAAGCCGGGCAGACCGATGGCACTGGCGATCCCGCCGGCCAGGGTTCCGAGGAAGCCCATGAACCCACCCTGCGCACCGCCCGAGGTGAAACCGTTCACGCCGCTGACGAGCGCGTTGCCAAAGGCGTCCATGCCGGTGCCGAGCGTCCCAAGATTGGCGGTTGCCTGCGTGGCCGTGGTGCCAAATTTCGCCAGAGAGGCTTCGGCCGCCCCGAGCCGGCCATTCCAGTTATGTGCTCCGGTCGGATTGGCAGCGGTCCAGCCCTGCGGGCGTTCGAAACCAGCAAATGCCGCAGTCGCCTGCTGAACATTGGTCGAGGCCATGAGCTTTTTCATGGCCGCGCTCTCAGAGGTCTGAAGCTCCTTCCAGACATACTCGAGCTGGGCGTTCACATTGCCGAGGCCAGCCTTGCCGCCGGTCGCCGCCAGCAGGCCATCAGCGCGGTCCTTATGGTGTTGGAACAAGCCGAAGGATGTATACTGTCCGTTGATCTTGTCGCCCTGCGCAAGCGGATTTCTCCTTTTCACGGTTGGGGGGAATGACGGGCGGCGTGTCACCCGAAAAGCTGGGGAGCGGAGACTTTTCGGCCTCCTCGAGCCAGTCGATTTCCCAGGCGGGCAGTACCTTATCGGCGGCATCGAGACCGTCGCGGTCGATCATCCAGTCGCGGAAGCGGCGGAAGAGCGAGGCGGTTTGTGCGGCGGCGCCGAATTCAGCGGTGAAAACCACACCCGCCTCACCGGCGAATTGCGCGTTCTTCAGGCCGGGGACGCCAGGCGCTGCGCCACCGAGGAAACCGAGGTGTTTCGGATACCAGGTGCCCGCGACCGGATTGTGCGCCTGATCCGGGCTGAAGAAGGCCATGGAGACCTTCTTGAACCGACCGGCTTTGACCAGCCCGGCGAATTCCGGTTCGATCTCGCCAATGGTGGCGAAGAGGCGCTCTTCCTGGCTGTCATAATCGAAGGACTCGATCCAGCCATAGGCCGGCGCGTCCGTGGCAGGGTGCCCGATGACGACAGGCGCCGGCGCCGTGGCTGGATCATAGCTGTCGGCCACCGCCTTCAGGTCAGCGGCGGAATAGGTGATCGCGGCGCCGGCCATCGGTTTGAAGGTGCCGGGGCGGAATACCTCGATACGGGCTGTCAGGGGTTTGGTCATGGATATCCGGCTCGGTCAGGGTGCCGAACTGGTTTCGCATGACGCTGGAGGGGATAGGTCCGGACATCTGTCCGGTCAGCCTGAGAGGGGTGTTTCAGGCCCCGCCCGCACCATGCTCTGACGACAGGGCGGCGGTCAATGGGTTTGAAGGCGCCAGGGTTGATCCGAATTGGCCCGTAGAGCGATCCTGACAGGGGCCTGACAGGGGATGAGCTAATCTGACGGGGGACGTATCACCGACCACCACTTCTATCGCTGACGCGCAAATGTCAGAGTTGCGCATCTTCAACCAGAATCACTTGCCGGAGTTTCAGTTTCGAATGTCGATGAAGATTATTGCGGCCACTTCGGCGAAAAAAGCCACGCACCTCACTCATTATACGAACTTACAAGGCCTCAAGGGTATCATCACGGGAAGAAGTTTGTGGTTGAGCCACGCAAGTTTCCTGAATGACCCAGCGGAGCTCAAGCATGGCTTGAGGCAAGCGAGACAAGTTTTGCGGTATCTCCTCGATGAATCGGATCGCGATCCTTCGCTTCCCGTCGCGACCGAACGAAGAAAAATTCTTCTGGAGAGACTGATCGCTGAGGTGCCGCAGATAAAAGATCCGAATGCCTACGTTACCTGTCTTTGCGAAGAGGACGACCTCCTAAGTCAGTGGCGAGGCTACACCCCAGGCGAAGGGGTGAGTATCTCATTCGAAATTGATGCCCTGCGGCGGGTGTTCGGCACCAGAGGAGCCGAGCTGCATCAAGTGCAATATGGCATATCCAAACCAACCCGAGGAATTCTGTCAGAACTGAAGAAACAACTTCCGGACATCGTTGGTGACTTGGAAAGCTTCATAGGGGAGAGATCGGACGATACGCTGAGTGAAGAATTCCGAAAACTAGTCCAGAAGCTCACACCTAGGTTCAAGGTGCGAGGATTTCAGGAGGAACGCGAGTGGCGTATCGTTGTCATGGACCCAGAGCGTAGCTTGGTTGAGTTCAGGCCACGTGGGCCGATCATGTTGCCATATACGTCCCTGGAAGCCTCAGAACCCTTGCTACCCATCTCCCACATCACAATCAGCCCTGGGGTAAATGACGATGCGGTCGCCGCGAGTTTGCGTTTGTTTCTGGACCACCATGAATATAAGAAATGCACCGTCCGAAAAAGTTCGACTCCTTACAGAAAATAGATCTGTATCATAATGTCTCTAGCCAGACCTCTGCGATGCGGATCACCTCGGCCTCGTCGGCGGCAGAGAACCCCAGAAACGGACGCGCCGGGATATCTCCCCAGGGCATATGCATGAAAAAGTCTTGGGATTTGGCGCGCTTCGCCGACGGCTTCGTGCGCCCCATCTTCGCGCCAAAGGAACCCTGAGGTGCACCAAAATGCATCACCGCCGCCTGCGGAGCTGGCGAGCCGATCAGGAGCTGAGTGTCGGAGGCCTGATAGTTGATGCCGGCCGCCATCCGGCTGGTCGCGCGCAAGATCGTGGTGGCGGTGATGCCGGCCTTCTTGCGGCGCTCCAGGGTGAGCGGGCGCAGGCTGGCCCAGGGTGTCCCGTCCGGGCCGGTTTCGCTGGCGAAATTCCGGGGAATGGCCTCGTCGGTCATGTATTCGCCGACGTTCTTGTAGAAGCCTGCCAGGTTCTCCATGCGCGAGGCCAGCTCCGCGAGCCTTGCCCGTGCCTGCGCGTCGTCGAGCTCCGCTCGGAATGTGATGCCTGCCACTGGATTTTCTCCTCAAATGCGCTAAGTTTCAGGTGTCAGCCCGGTGAGGCGGTGCCTGCCCTCACAACCGGTCTGACGCGGCGGCCCGAGCACCCGGGCCGCTATTTTCTTTTCCAGACCAGCTTGCCGATCCGCTGAGCGTCGAGATGGCGCATATCCGGCTTTGACCGGTTCAGCGGCGCATAGCCGGTGATCTCGCGCCAGAATTTCCGGCCCAGCTCCATCATCACCACCAGACCATTGCCAGGATCGGCGCGGATGTAGCGACGGGTCAGTGCCTGATCAAACTGTCCAGGATGCGCATCGAGCGGCACTTCCCGCACCCCGAGCCAGATTTCGTCAGGATCTGCCAGCGCCTCGGCTATAAGCGCGGCATAGGAGGCATGGCCGCGCTTATAGCCCTTCCAGCGACCGTCATTGCCGAAGAACATCTCGCCCGAGATCGGGAAACGATGGCCGGCCTTATCCTCGAACAGCGCGGCGCGGCCGACATCGCCGCCAAGCGGCTGCAGCAGCGCTCGGATGTAATCCTCGGCCGCAAGACCCTCCGGCATGACCGTGGCCTGAAACGGCCGGGCCTTTGCCAGCAGATCCGCAATCGGCTCCGGCTGATCGATGCTGACAACATGCCGGCCGCGCGGATCGCCGGTCGGGACAGCATCCGGATCCTGCAGGAGGGCTGAAGGCACGAGGCCGCGCTCCCAGTGATCACCGGGCATGTAGTCCCAGCCCTTTCCGATTCCCATCGGCTGCATGACCAACTGCCCGGTGGCGCGGTCGATCTGCGGGATCAGCGCATCCCGGGGTGCTTCATCCGGCCCTGTTTTGCCCAACCGCTCAAGAGACCGGCGCGACAGGGTCCGGACACCGCAGCTGCAGAGCCAGTCATTCGGCGGGAAATGGGTATCCCACCACGGGTCGTTCCACATCAGAACGAGGCCATGCCAGCCGAGGTGCTGCTTGCGGGGAACCTTCGGGGTGCGGCTGTCGCCGTGCAAATACTGCCAGTATGGCCGGAGCTTCACCACATCCGGGTCGCGCATCTGCTTCAGGCGGCCGGCCATGAAGCTGGTGCGGATATTGGTCTCGAAGATCGTCCGGATCCGCCATTCCCGCTCGCCCTTATAGGACCAGCCATATTTCTCGACGAGGCGGTCGAAGTCCTTGGCGAAGTCCTCGACATAACGGCCGTTCTCGGCGGCGTCGATGATCGCGGTCTGAAACTCCTCGAGCATCGCGGTATCGGTGACGCCGGCCACGACGAAGGCGCGGTCGTGGATCCCGTGCATCGCATCGAGCCAGCTCCTAGTCGGGAGCGGCCGCTTCTGGCGCAGGAAGTCGATCTGTTCCTTGAACGGGAGCCGGCCGGGGGTGATGGCAAAGGCGGCACCTTCATCATCATCGAGGAAGACATGTTCCCGGCCCTCCCATGCCGCCAGTTCCATCGCATCTGTCAGGATCGAGGCGAGCGGCGCCGGTGTCCAGCGCGCAGCGAGCTCGAGGAGGCCGGAGAGTGCCGCCGCCCAGCCATCCTCTGTCGCGCCGAAGCCGGTGGCCTGATCGAGAACCTGACGCACCGCCGCGACCCGGCGCTGAAAATGAAGCTCGGCCGTCTCCAGCGCCTCAGTGACGACGCGCTCGACCGGCCCGTCAGGCTCAGAAAAGCAGACGTGACGATGCGCTACCGTTTTTTTTTAAGCCGGACGGCCGAGAACTGGGCGACATCGGCGGTCTGGAACGGGTCGGGTTCCTCGGCCTCTCCCGCGAAGGCGTGGCGGGCCGCGACCAGCGCATCAATCGCCTTGTCCGAAAGCGCGTCCGTCACCTCAAAGCTGACGATGTATTCCCGCGCGACCTGATCATCCTCGAATTTCGCGGCCTGTTTGACAATGATGCTGATCGCCTCATCCGTCAGCTTCGCGGCCTCGGCCTTCGACTTCCGGGTTTCTGCTGCGGCCTTTTCGTTCTTGGGGCGCAGCCTGCGCACCGTGGGCACCGCAGCCCCTGGCAGGTTGTATTCGACAATCCAGCGGCAGAGTGATCCCCGCAGCGTGTCGGCCAGCTCGTCCCCATCACTGTCGGCGCGCACCTCGAGCTGGTCTGCATGGACCTCGCCAAGCGCGCGGTTGCCGCCGCCCTCGGTGACCTGGCTGGTCAGGGTCTCCCCGGTGACTGCAATCGAGATCTGCTTGTCCCAATAGGCCACGAACTGTTCATAGGTGACCGTGCCGCTGCGCGATGCCTCCAGAAACTCGATATCCGTCCCGATTGGCACGGTGATCGCCGAACTGGTACGGACATTGACCAGAGTGTTCATCAGCCGGGCCTGTTCGTCCGAGAGCATCCCATATGGGGTTTTACCCACCACGGTCGGCGCCGAAAACTTCTCGAGGAAGTGCAGCCAGAAGGTAATCCCTTCGCGCTTGAACAGGACTGCCCAGAACAAAGACGAGCCGAGACCGAGGCCATAGGGGTTGTTCCCGACCACGCCGACACGGTGAACGATAAACTTGCGCGCCGGCAACAGCTCGCCCTCGGTCATGTTATTCCACGTCAGGAGGCGCAGCTGCCAGTCCCGGTCAAAGACGAAGCGGCGCTGGTCATGGGCGATAATCCTGACAGGCCGGATCTCGGCGCCGACGCGATCCCAGACCAGCTCGGCCGCTGAAAACCCCATCAGGGTTGCGTCGAGTAGATCGCGGCAGACCTTGTCGAAGGGCAGCGCTTCGAAACAGCGATCCACCAGGTCAGCCGCTTCCTTGTCGATGGGGCGATCCCCGCCGGGCTCAGCCTCCCAATCCCGGGACACCAGGGCGCTTTTGCGCTTCTCCAGCATCGAGCCGGCATGCGGATCGCGCTTGATCTCCTGATAAATCGCGAGGCCCTTGCCGCCGCCTTGTTGGATCAGGGTGTCGTCGGCATGCTGCATCGCCCCGGAATAGAACGGGATGGTGATATCGTTCGCCACCGAGGCGATCAGGGTGCGGGCGTCCGAGGGCAGGTTTTTGCGGGCCGATTCCGCGAAGGCGGCCGGCTGTGCGCGTGGGGCGTGTTTCGGCTTCTTGCGGCGGCTCATTTCTTATTTCCCCTGCGCTGGACGATTGCCCTGCAAATCCCTTCAAGGACTTCGATGATCTGACCAGCCGCGTTCCAGCCAAAGCGGGCACCGAGTCCGGCAACCAGGGAAAAACCAAAGATCTGAAACAGGATCATCCGCGCCCCCCCAGCCTGAAACCTGACCGCTGGCCAGCGCCCGACGCCGAGGCGGTCTGCATGTTGCCCGCGCCACCAGCGCCACCGCCGCCCGCGTAAAGCAGGGTGTTCTGCCAGAGCATGTCGAGGGCGTCGGGGCCGTCATCATGGGCGCCGTTCGGCCACTGCTGCAGCTGCTCGATCATCGTGGTCTGTGTGGTGTTGAACCGGATCAGCCCTGCCGTGACGGGGGGCTGAAGGCGCTCGATGCGCAGATCCTTGTCGGCATTCGGGATGATCGGCACGGCCGAGATCCCGACGCCCTGCTTTGCCGCCGTCAACATCAGCGTGGTACGCAGAAATTCCTGGAACTGGACGGTCTCGACGAACCACAGCATGCAGCGGTATTTCCGCTGCATCTCGATGGTGTCCGAGATGATGATGTCCGGCAGACGTTTGCGGATCGATGCTTCAATCAAGTCCATGACGCCGGTCAGCCGGTTAACCGGCGCAGTAAATGCGTCATTGCGCGGCCGTTCCCAGGAAAAGATGTGCCAGGTATCACTCAGACGCTCGAGGACACCTGAGGCAAAGCCGGACCAGAGAGGGCGAGGGTAAGGATTGAACTTCGGCACGGCGGTAAGCTCCCTTCAGGATGAAGTTCTCTGGTCCGAAAAGCGGGCGCTTATCGGTTTGGGTGAATGATGAATGTTGGAGGCTGGAACAGTCGTGCCTGGGAAAGCCGGCCTGAGCTTCAGCGAGTGAGCGTCAGGTTGGCGAGGGTGGAGTTCAGCGTCAAGCGATGCGGCCGGAGACCTGAGGAGCGCGGCTCATGGCGGCCACGGATGCAGTGCCGAAGGGTGAACTCTTCTAGTGCATTGAAATATAACAATATAAGCTGGGTTCGGCGAAAAATGGTCGTTAATCGCCTTGTTTATGGTCGCCGAAACCCCGGAAATGGGCCTTAATTGGCTGGTATTTCAAAAGACCGGAACACGACCTAGCCTGGTGGGGTCCTGGTGGGTGGGCTTATTTGCTTATTTGCATTTTGCGAAACTTGTGGTGGCAACAGTTTGCAAATTTCCGAAGTTTCGTTTTCTTTTCCAGTCGCGCAATATTATTGTTCTCTCGATTCCCCGGGAGGTGCGCCATGAAAGATATCCTGCAAGAGCTTGAAGACCGTCGTGCAGTGGCGCGGGCAGGGGGCGGGCAGCGGCGGATTGATGCGCAGCATGCCAAGGGTAAGCTGACGGCGCGCGAGCGGATCGGGCTTTTGCTTGATGAAGGCTCGTTTGAAGAATTCGACATGTTCGTGGCCCATCGCTGCACCGATTTCGGGATGGAGCAGGACCGGCCCCCGGGGGATGGGGTTGTCACCGGCTGGGGCACCATCAATGGGCGGATGGTCTATGTCTTCAGTCAGGATTTCACGGTTTTCGGCGGCTCGCTTTCCGAGACCCACGCGCAGAAGATCTGTAAGATCATGGATATGGCGATCCAGAATGGGGCGCCGGTGATCGGGATCAACGATTCCGGCGGGGCGCGGATCCAGGAAGGGGTTGCCTCGCTCGCGGGCTATGCTGATGTGTTCCAGAGGAATGTTCTGGCCTCCGGCGTGGTGCCGCAGATCTCGCTCATCATGGGGCCCTGCGCGGGAGGCGCGGTCTATTCGCCCGCCATGACCGACTTTATCTTTATGGTGAAAGACAGCTCTTACATGTTTGTCACCGGCCCGGATGTGGTCAAAACCGTGACCAATGAGGTGGTGACGGCCGAGGAACTTGGCGGGGCATCGACCCATACGAAGAAATCCTCGGTGGCGGATGGTGCGTTTGAAAACGACGTCGAGGCGCTGGCCGAGATCCGCAGACTGTTTGATTTTCTGCCGCTCAACAACCGCGAAAAGGCACCGGTGCGGCCCTTCTTTGACGAGCCGGGCCGGATCGAGCAAAGCCTTGATACGCTGATCCCGGACAATCCGAACCAGCCTTACGACATGAAGGAGCTGATCCATAAGATCGCCGATGAGGGCGATTTCTATGAGATCCAGAAGGATTACGCCGGCAATATCATCACCGGCTTCATCCGGATCGAGGGGCAGACGGTGGGCGTGGTCGCGAACCAGCCGATGGTGCTGGCGGGCTGTCTGGATATCGACAGCTCGCGCAAGGCGGCGCGGTTCGTGCGCTTTTCGGATGCCTTCGAGATCCCGATCCTGACGCTGGTTGATGTGCCGGGCTTTCTGCCGGGCACAAGCCAGGAATATGGCGGTGTGATCAAACATGGCGCCAAACTGCTGTTTGCTTACGGCGAGGCGACGGTTCCGAAGGTGACGGTGATCACCCGCAAAGCCTATGGCGGCGCCTATGACGTGATGTCGTCGAAACATCTGCGCGGCGACTTCAACTATGCCTGGCCCACCGCCGAGATTGCGGTGATGGGGGCGAAGGGCGCGGTCGAGATCCTGTACCGCTCGGAACTGGGCGATAAGGACAGGATCGCCGAGCGCACGAGGGATTATGAGAATCGATTCGCCAATCCTTTCGTCGCGGCTGAGAAAGGCTTTATCGACGAGGTGATCCAGCCCAGATCCACCCGGCGCCGTTTGGCGCGCGCTTTTGCGAGCCTTCGCAACAAGAAGCTCTCGAACCCGTGGAAGAAGCACGACAATATCCCGCTCTGAAAACCCCATGAGGTGAGGTCGGGATATGTCTTCTCTGTTCAGCCGTCTTTTTATTGCCAGTTCTCTGGCGCTTTGCCTTGCGGCGGGGCGCTGCGACGATGGGGAGGCGGCCGCGACGGGCGAGGGGGCAATCGCACTGCCTTCGGGCAAAACCGCCGAATGGCTCGACGTGCAGAGCGATACAGCCGGAGTTGAGGGCGCGACCGCGCGCTTTCGTTTCATCGACAAGAGCCTGAAGCCGGGCGAGGACCGCAGCGCAGATATGCAGAGCCTTTGTGACACATTCGCGCGTGAGCGGGTTGCGGCCATGGTGCCTGCGCCACGCCAGATTGTGATCACGCTGGCCGATCGCCCGGTTGCCTTCGGTGCAACTGATCCTGAAGCCGTGCAGCTTTTCGAGGCATATCGCCTCGAAAACGCTGCCTGCATCTGGGAGATGTTCTGAAGATGGCACTACATCTGGTTGAAAACTGGGGCAAAACACCTCCTTCTGATGTATTGGAGTCACAGGGTAGCAACTTACTCACGCGCGCGTGTTTTTCGGCCCCGGATTCCGCTATCTTCACCCCAGGCCGACCCCAAGCGGCCTTTACCTCGCAAAGGGACAGGGCCGGCATAGTGCTGGCCTCAAGATCCCTGAATGAATGGAGCAGAAGATGTCGAGCACTATCCGTATTGTCGTTGCACTGGCTTTCGTGGGCACCATTGCTGCCTGCGCAAAGAAAGTTGAAGAAGAAGTCGTCTATATCGACCAGCCGGTTTCGGTCGAGCCGGTCTATACCGGTAAATACAAGTAAGACGACCGCTCAGCCCGGACGGAGATTCGGACGGGCTGAGCCGTTTCTGCGGCGCGTGGCACTGGCCGGCGCCGCCTGTTTTGGGCCTGTCTCAAAGCATGGCAGAGCTGTTGCCGCATTCGTTGCGCAGGCTTTTGCAAATTCTGTGAAATCTCCGATTCCCTTCTGCGAGCGCACACCATATGGTGCGGCACATCACCCTGATTCGCACTGGAGGTTGTCATGCGGACCACTGCTATCGTCGCCCTTATCGCTCTCTCGACCCTGGCCGCTTGCGCCAAGAAAACCGAGACCGTTGTTGTTGCTGAGCCCGTTTCGGTCGAGCCGACCTACACCGGCAAGTACAAGTGATTTCGCAGGGCGGTTGATCCCTGACGGATCGGCCGCCCGGCTTTCCTGCCTGACCGGATTTATTCCGGGTTTTATACCGAATGTTTCTGGCGCCGCTGGCGCCACGCCTGCCCATCCTGCTAAAGCCGGTTCCGCAAAGAAAGGAACCGCGCCATGTTAAAGCACAGGGGCTTTCCGGGGCGTCTTACCGGAACCGATTTCCAGTTCACCATCCGTCGCGCCAATCTTAAGGATGGGCCGGCAAAGATCATCCGCCGCGAGCGGTTCAGGGATCGCAAATTCGTCGACCGCAAGGCTGACGAGGCCTTTATGGCAGCGCTCTGGGCCTGTTTCGGCGAAGAGGTGTTTGAGCGCGGCAATCTTGACGCCGGGCGACTGTCCTGGCTGTTTGGCCGCGAGGTCGTGGCCGCAGAAGATCCCTTCAATCCGGCCAGCTATGAGGCCTTGCTGAAGATCGACGTCAAACGCGCCGAGGCGGCCTTTCCGGCGGTTTTTGCGCCGGATGCACCGGCTGTCAGCTTTGACGAGGATGACGGGGAGGATTGGGAATGATCCTCCTGCCGGCAGTCTTTCCGCGCAACATGACCCTTGCGGCCACGGCAAAATGCGCTGGCCTGGCGGGTTTCAGCCGTTTTGGCGGTCGCATTTGCGTGAGAACTGCCGGCATATCTTTTGCAACTCAAAAGAATGCGCTAGAATCGGCCTCAACCATAACAAACCGAGGCAGTCTCTCATGCGTAAACTTGTCCTGCTCCTCCCGATTCTCGCCCTGCCGCTGGCTGGCTGCGTCAATAATGGCGGTGGCTATAACAACGGCTATGGCAGCTCTTCGCCGATGGACAGCGCCGCTGTGCGCACCGTTGGCGGCGCCGCAGCCGGCGCGCTGGTTGCAAGCGCAACCGGTGGTTCGAAAACCCAGGGCGCCCTCATTGGCGCCGTTGCCGGCGGCGGCTCCTGCATGGTGCCCGGCCTCAACAACTGTAACTGATCCGTCGCCCGCAGCCGCGGGGACCGATCTTATTTTCGACAATCTGAAACGGGGTCTTCCGGCAGCTTATGCCGGAAGACCCTTTTGCATTTCGGCCCGGCTGAAGCGGGCCGGGACTGAGGGAGAGCCATGTTCAAGAAGATCCTGATCGCGAACCGGGGTGAGATCGCCTGCCGTGTCATCAAGACCGCGCGGAAGATGGGCATTAAGACGGTTGCCGTCTATTCCGATGCCGACCGCAACGCGCTGCATGTGCAGATGGCGGATGAGGCCGTGCATATCGGCCCGGCCCCGGCGAACCAGTCCTATATCGTGATCGGGAAGATCCTTGACGCCATCCGCCAGACCGGCGCCGAGGCGGTGCATCCGGGCTATGGCTTCCTGTCCGAACGGATGGATTTCGCCGCCGCCCTTGAGGAAATGGGTGTGGTGTTCATCGGGCCGCCCTCTCCGGCGATCGAGAAGATGGGCGATAAGATCACCTCGAAGAAACTGGCGCAGGAGGCCGGGGTCTCGACGGTGCCGGGCTATATGGGGCTGATTGCTGACGCGGAAGAGGCCGCGCGCATCTCGGACCAGATCGGCTATCCGGTGATGATCAAGGCAAGCGCGGGTGGTGGCGGCAAGGGGATGCGGATCGCCTGGTCGGCCGATGAGGCGCGCGAAGGGTTCGAATCGTCAAAGAACGAGGCGGCGAACAGCTTCGGCGATGACCGCATTTTCATTGAAAAATTCGTGACGCAGCCGCGCCATATCGAGATCCAGGTGCTGGCTGATCAGCACGGCAATACCGTCTATCTGCATGAGCGTGAATGTTCGATCCAGCGTCGGAACCAGAAAGTCATCGAGGAGGCGCCGTCGCCCTTCCTTGACGAAGCGACCCGCAAGGCGATGGGCGAACAGGCCTGTGCGCTTGCGAAAGCGGTGGGGTATACCTCGGCGGGGACGGTGGAATTCATCGTCGACGGCGCGCGGAATTTCTACTTCCTCGAGATGAATACCCGGCTGCAGGTGGAACATCCCGTCACCGAACTGATCACCGGCATCGATCTTGTCGAGCAGATGATCCGTGTAGCAGCGGGCGAGAAACTGCCCTTCGCGCAGTCCGATCTGAAGATCAACGGCTGGGCGATGGAGAGCCGGCTTTACGCCGAAGACCCCTATCGCAACTTCCTGCCCTCGATCGGCCGTCTGACCCGCTACCGCCCGCCTGTCGAAGGTCAGACCTCGCGTGGTGGCATCGTTCGGAATGATACCGGCGTCTATGAGGGCGGCGAGATCTCGATGTATTACGACCCGATGATCGCGAAGCTCTGCACCTGGGCGCCGACCCGTGAGGCCGCGATTGGCGAGATGCGCCTGGCGCTGGATACATTCGAGGTCGAGGGGATCGGCCATAACCTGCCTTTCGTCGCGGCGGTGATGGATCACCCGAAATTCGTCGCCGGTGACATCACCACGGCGTTTATCGCCGAAGAATATCCCGAAGGCTTCCAGGGCGCGACGCTGCCCGAGGGCGAGCTGAAGCGGATGGCGGCGGCGGCGGCGGCGATGAACCGCGTGGCCGAGATCCGGCGGACGAAGATTTCCGGCACGATGGACAATCATCAGCGCCGGGTGGGGGATGACTGGGTCGTGAGCCTTGGCGGGTATGATTTCGCGGTGACGATTGCGGCGGATCGCGAGGGGTCGACCGTGGGCTTCGCGGATGGCAGCAGCCTGCGCGTGAGTTCAGACTGGGTGCCTGGCCAGCCGCTGGCGCGGATCGCGGTCGATGGTTCGGATCTGGTGATGAAGGTCGAAAAGATCCCGATGGGCTTTCGCCTGCGCAGCCGTGGCGCCGATCTGAAAACCCATGTGCGCAGCCCCCGCGCGGCGGAGCTGGCGAAGCTGATGCCCGAGAAACTGCCGCCCGACACCTCTCGCTTCCTTCTGTGCCCGATGCCGGGGCTGGTGGTGAAGATCCAGGTCGAGGAAGGCCAGGAGGTCCAGGAAGGCCAGGCGCTCGCCACCGTCGAGGCGATGAAGATGGAGAACATCCTCAAAGCCGAGAAACGCGGCGTGGTGAAGCTGATCAAGGCGAAACCCGGCGAGAGCCTCCGTGTGGATGATGTGATCATGGAGTTCGAATAGATCCATGGCGATCCCGGAATTTCAGACATTCATGCGGCCGGTTCTCCAGGAGGTCGCGGATCGTGGACCTGTCCTGACACGCGACCTGACGGTGATTGTCGCCGACCGGCTTGGACTCTCTGAGGATGAGCGCGCTGAGATGGTTTCTTCAGGCAATAAGACGCGGCTTTTTGACCGCGTTGCCTGGGCTGCAACCTATCTTTGCCAGGCGGGGTTGCTGGAGCGCCCCGTCGGGCGGTGCTGCAAATCACCGCAGCCGGTCGCGAGGCCTTGCAGTCGGGCCCGGAGCGCATCACCCGGGCATGGCTACAAGAGGTCTCACCACAATTCCGGGTCTTTTCGCTGGGGGCGGCGGGCGATGAGAGTGATGCAAATGCGGTCGCGGAGACGGCAGCAGCGGCATTGACGCCTGATGAGGCGATCCGGAATGCACATCGTCAGCTGGATGAGGCCTTGGGTCAGGAGCTTGTGGAGCGGCTGGTCACCGCCAGTCCCGCATTCTTTGAACACACGATCCGTGAGCTGCTGGTAAAAATGGGCTATGGCGAGGGGCGCCATGCTGCCGATGTTCTTGGTGGTGCCGGAGATGACGGCGTTGATGGTGTCGTCAACCTTGATACGCTTGGCGTCGATCAGGTCTATTTTCAGGCCAAACGCTACCGCCAGGATATAGCTGTCGGCTCGGGCGCCCTGCGTGATTTCTTTGGTGCGCTTGCGCTGAAGGATGTGACCAAGGGCATCTTTGTGACCACAGCGCGCTTCTCCGACTCCGCACGTCTGACGGCCGAAAAGCTCAACAAGCGTATCGTTTTGATTGATGGGGCAGAACTCGCACGGCTTCTCATAAGGTTTTCGGTAGGATGCCGCATTCGGGAAACCTACAAGGTTTCCGAAATCGAAGAAGATTTCTTCGAATGAGCGGAATTTACCGCCCCGCCGGGTTTTTCTCCAGCGCCTCGGTGCGGGCGATGGGCATTTTGTCGATGGTGTTGATGATCTCGCGTGGCGCGCGGGGCGAGGGGCGGCGGACCGGCGAGCGCCAGTCCTTGTCCATCATCACCAGCGAAAAGCCACGCGGGCGCAGCTTGAGGCGGATCTCTGACGGGGTCGCGGGATCGGTGTCGGTGATCAGCACCACATCGCGCGCCACCAGCTGCGGGTAAAGGTCGGGCAGGATCTCCATCTGCCGGATGAAATTCGGGTCATGCGGATTGTCGGCAAAGACGATCACGGGGCGCCGCAGGAATAATTCGTCTGCTTCGGAAATCCCTGAGGCAGGCACCGGGCCGAACGGGGCGCCCAGATCGGGTATCTCCGCCACCGGCTCTTCGGACGGGGCCTCCTGCGCCTGCAGGAGGGAGGGAACAAGGCCCGCAATCGCGGCCATGAGAACGAGGGAACGGCGGTCGAGCTTATGATCCATGCTCCGGATATAGAGTGGATCGGGCGAAACCCCAAGCGGCGAGATGCGCCTGATCGACAGATCGGGTCAGTCTGGCGAACGGAGTGACGAGAATGAGCGATCAGAACACCCCTGACCTGGCCTCCTGGGAGGCCTTGGCCTCGAAGGAGCTGAAGGGCAAACCTGCCTCCAGCCTGAACTGGCAGACGCTGGAGGGGATCGAGGTCAAGCCACTCTATACGGCGGCCGATCTGGAGGGGCTGCCGCAACTGGGCGAGCTTCCGGGCGTGGCGCCCTTCACCCGTGGTCCGCGCGCGACGATGTATGCGGGCAGGCCCTGGACGATCCGGCAATATGCCGGGTTTTCGACCGCCGAAGAGAGCAATGCTTTCTACCGCAAGAACCTTGCGGCGGGGCAGCAGGGGGTTTCGGTCGCCTTCGATCTGGCCACGCACCGGGGCTATGACAGCGATCATCCGCGTGTGGTGGGGGATGTGGGCAAGGCCGGTGTGGCAATCGATTCTGTCGAGGATATGAAGATCCTGTTCGACGGCATTCCCCTGGACAAAGTCTCGGTTTCCATGACGATGAATGGTGCGGTGATCCCGATCCTCGCCTCGTTCATCGTGGCGGGGGAAGAGCAGGGCCATGCGCGCAGCCTGCTGTCGGGCACCATTCAGAACGACATTCTGAAAGAGTTCATGGTCCGCAACACCTATATCTATCCGCCCGAGCCAAGCATGCGGATCATCGCGGATATCATCGAATATACCTCGAAGGAGATGCCGAAATTCAATTCGATCTCGATCTCAGGCTATCACATGCAGGAGGCGGGGGCGAACCTCGTCCAGGAGCTGGCCTATACGCTGGCCGACGGGCGCGAATATGTCCGGGCGGCGCTGGCGGCGGGGATGCCGGTTGATGAATTCGCCGGAAGGCTGTCCTTCTTTTTCGCCATCGGCATGAATTTCTTCATGGAGATCGCGAAACTCAGGGCGGCGCGGATGCTCTGGACCCGCATCATGCAGGAGTTTGAACCGAAGAAGCTGTCTTCGCTGATGCTGCGCACTCATTGCCAGACATCCGGCGTCAGCCTGCAGGAGGCCGATCCCTATAACAACGTGGTCCGCACCGCCTATGAGGCGATGTCTGCGGCTTTGGGCGGCACGCAGTCACTCCACACCAATGCGCTCGACGAGGCGATTGCGCTGCCGACCGAGTTCTCGGCCCGGATCGCAAGGAACACCCAGCTGATCTTGCAGGAAGAGACTGGCATCACCCATGTCGTCGATCCGCTGGCCGGGTCTTACTATGTCGAAAGCCTGACCGCACAGCTGGCGGAAGAAGCCTGGAAGCTGATCGAAGAGGTCGAGGCGATGGGAGGCATGACCAAGGCGGTGGCCTCGGGCATGCCGAAGCTGAGGATCGAGGAAACCGCGGCCCGGCGTCAGGCCATGATCGACCGCGGCGAAGAGGTTGTGGTCGGCGTCAACAAATACCGCAAGGCGAAAGAAGACCCGATCGACATCCTCGAGATCGACAATATGGCGGTGCGCGACGCCCAGATCGCGCGGCTTGATCAGATCCGCGCGACCCGTGACCAGGTGGCCTGTGATGCGGCGCTGCTGGAACTGGGGCGACGCACCGTCGAGGGCGGCAATCTGCTGGAAGCCGCCGTCGAATGCGCGCGGATGCGGGCGTCGCTTGGCGAGATCAGCCTCGCGATGGAAGGCACATTCGGGCGTCACAGGGCGGAGGTGAAGACTTTGGCAGGGGTATACGGGGCCGCCTATGAGGGCGATGCGGGTTTCGAGGCGATCCAGAAAGACGTCGAGGCTTTCGCGGAAGAAGAGGGCCGCCGGCCCCGGATGCTGGTCGTGAAAATGGGCCAGGACGGGCATGATCGCGGCGCGAAAGTGATCGCGACCGCCTTTGCCGATATCGGATTTGACGTGGATGTGGGGCCTTTGTTCCAGACCCCGGAAGAGGCGGCGCAGGATGCCATCGACAATGACGTCCACATTATCGGCATCTCATCCCAGGCGGCGGGGCATAAGACACTCGCGCCGCTGCTGATTGCGGCGCTGAATAAGGCCGGTGCGGGTGATATCATGGTGATATGTGGTGGCGTGATCCCGCAACAGGATTACGACTACCTGAAAAAGGCCGGGGTGAAGGCGATTTTCGGGCCGGGCACCAATATCCCCGATGCAGCGAAAGAGATCCTCGACCTGATCCGGGCGACACGCGCCTGATACCGGCATTTTTTCTGATACCGGCATTTTTACAGGGAAAAGGGGGCGATACCGCCCCCCTTTTTTCATTTGATGAGGTTCGGTTCGCGGTTTGCTGCGCTGATCGCCCTTTCACTGATCCTGCGTTGGCTCTGTCATTGCTCGGCCAAGACCATAAAAAAGGGAATTCGCGGGTCATCGCGCCAGAGGATTGCACCATCCTGATGCCGCAGCTCCTGGCAGAGTTTTCCTTTACCCACCCGGAGGTGATGGCGTTGATTTCCGGGGCGAAGGGGCCGGGCGAGGGCAATGGCGCGGGCTGCTTTATCGGTTTCGGTCGGGACATGGTCGAGGCACTGATGAAAAGCCGGGGCTGGGATGAGGTGAGGGCCAATCGCGAGCGTTTTCGCGTGGTTGGGTCAGGTGCCGCCTCGGACGTGGTTGGCTTTTAAGGCGAGGATCCGTTGTCGACGATCTGTTCGTCAGCCACAGGACCCCGGCTACGGCAACAGATCCCGCTGCACACTTCTTCGGGTATGGGGGCGCATCTTTCTGTACTGCCGTCGTGCCCCCTTCTGGCAGGGGCGGGGTGGCGATGTGATGTGCCACCGGGCTGGCGGCATCGGCGGTATTTCGTAGGGATGTCCGGATTGCGCAATCCACGCCTTGTCTTCTGCGCTGTCCGGCCCCATCTTGTTCTTACGACCGTTGGTCATGCGTCGAGAAGTCTCCGCCTGACCTCGTTTGCCTTGATACCCTGAAATTGTCGGCACCTCAAAGATCTGGGGTGTTTCCGGTTCCCGGTTCTGATCCGACCCTGCGGCTTTTGCCTTTGCAGGGACTGAACCCCATATCCGTGCCCCAGGGCCGGATCATCAAAGGATAATCTCGTGGCCAGGGAAAACAAACGCGGCAACCGCGAAGCGAAAAAGCCCAAGCAGGTCAAAGTCGCGCCCGTCGCGGCACCGCTGTTCGAAAAGGGCGCCCTGTTTGCGGCGGCAGCGCCAAAGAAGAAAAAGACTTGATCCGCCTCCTCCTCTCGGCCGCGGCACGCTTACGAAACGGGGGCGGAACAAGGGAGAGGAGAGGTGAGACTGGCCCCGGCGCCGCAGGCGGGTTTCCCGGTTCTGCCGGCGAGTACCCCGGTTCTGCCGGCCTTTGGTCGGACACCGCACCTGTGCGGGCAGAGCTTTTCAGCGTAGAGCGGCTGGAGCAGCACGCGGTCACGCTGGCCGCGGCACAATCGGTTGCCTCACATCGCAACAGGATGCCGCCGCTGCGCCGCAGGCTTGATGCCAATGCCAGGGTCCTGCTCGCCGCCTGGCGGGCCAGCGCCAGAGAAGTGGCTGCCGGGCATGATGTGGTTCCGGCGGCCGACTGGCTTTTGGACAATTATCATCTGGTCGAAGCGCAGATCCGCGAGATCCGCACCGATCTGCCCGATGGATATTACCGTCTTCTGCCGAAGCTGGCGGAGGGTCCGTTTGCGGGGTATCCGCGCGTCTTCGGTATCGCCTGGGCCTTTGTCGCCCATACCGACAGTCATTTCGACCCGAAAATCCTGCGCCGCTTTCTGGTGGCCTATCAGACGGTCCAGCCGCTGACGATCGGCGAGCTCTGGGCCGTGGCCATCACCCTTCGCATCGTGCTGGTCGAGAATCTGCGGCGGCTTGCAGATCAGATGACGCTGGGCCGGGCCGAGCGGGCCGAGGCCGACAGCCTTGCCGATCAGATCTGTGCCCCGGGTCAGGCCCATGCGGCGCTGCTGCCCGAGGTCGAACGGCGCGCGCGTGGCCCCCTGTCAGAGGTATTCGCGGCCCAGCTGGCCAAACGCCTGCGCGACCGCGATCCGCGCACCAATCCGGCACTTGGCTGGCTCGAGGAACGGCTGGAGGCTCAGGGGACAAGCATCGATACGGTCGTGCGTCACGCCCAGGAACGGCAGGGGGCGTCAAACGTCACGCTGCGCAATGTGGTGACCGCGATGCGCAGCATCTCGGCCACTGACTGGGCCGATCTCTTTGAAAGCGTCAGTCTGGTCGAGGCACGGCTTCGGGAACAGCCGGGCTATGGCGCGATGGATTTTTCCAGCCGCAACCTGTACCGCAGCGCCATCGAAGACCTGTCGCGCGGCAGCGCGCTCAGCGAGACTGCCGTCGTGGAACAGGCGCGGGCCCGCACAGAAGCGCACCAGGCGGGAGAGGCGCAGGCCGATCCGGGCTGGTCGCTGATCGCCGCCGGACGGCAGGCTTTCGAGCGGCAGATCGGGTTTCGCCCCTCTGCCCGGCAGCGCTTTCGCCGTTGGGGGATCGCTGCGGGCTTGCGGGGCTATCTTGGCACGATCTGCGGTCTGACGCTGGCCCTGCTGGCGCTCTGCGCGGTTTGGGTGGCGGACAGCGGCTCCGGTCTCATCTGGCTCCTCGCGATGGTGCTGCCGGTCAGCGGCGTTGCGGTGATGCTGGTGGACCGGGTGGCGGGCGCCGGCCTCGGGGCGACGTTGCTCCCAGGTCTTGATCTGCGGGGCGGAGTGCCGGAACAGCTGCGCACCGTCGTTGTTGTGCCGGTTCTGGTCACCGGCAGCAAGGATCTGGAAGACCAGATCGGGACGCTGGAGGTGCATCACCTTTCCGGGGCAGGGGGAGATCTGACCTTCATCTTGCTGACGGATAATGTGGATGCCCCGCAGGAGGTTATGCCGGAAGATGCAGCGCTGCTGGCTCAGGCAGAGGCAGGTATCGCCGCCCTGAACCGCTGCTATCCGCCGGGGCCGGCCGGTCCGCGCTTCCTTCATCTGCACCGCCCCCGGCAGTTCAATCCCGCCGAAGGTGTCTGGATGGGGTGGGAGCGTAAGCGCGGCAAACTGCATGAGCTGAACCGCCTGTTGCGCGGTGCGACGGATACCCGCTTTCGCACAGCCGACGGCCAGGTGCCGGCCGTTCCCGCTGCGGTGCGCTATGTCATCACGCTGGACGCCGACACCCGGATGCCGCGTGACACCGCGGCGCGTCTGATCGGCAAGATTGCCCATCCGCTGAACCGACCGGTCCTTGACCCGGAGGTGCAGCGCGTGACCAGTGGCTATGGCATCCTGCAGCCGCGCGTCACCCCGGCGCTGGAGCCGGGTGCCCCGGCGACGCTTTATCACAAGGCCAGCGCCGGTCCAGGCGGGATGGATCCCTATGCATCCGCAGCCTCGGATCTGTGGCAGGATCTGTTCGGCGAGGGCGCCTTCACCGGCAAGGGCATTTATGACATCGACGCTTTTGAGGCCGCGATGCGCGGTCGGGTGCCCGAGAACTCCCTGCTGAGCCATGATCTGCTGGAGGGGATCTTTGCCCGCGCCGGTCTTGCCTCGGATGTAGAGCTGGTCGAGACATTTCCGGGTCGCACCGACATTGCAGCGCGCCGCCAGCATCGCTGGACACGGGGCGACTGGCAGCTCCTGCGCTGGCTTTTTGCGCCCGCCGTGCCGATGCTGGGCCGGGTCAGGATGGCCGACACGCTGCGTCGCTCGCTGATCGCGCCGTCGATGCTGGCGGCGCTGGTGCTGGGATGGGTGCTGCCGGGAGGGGCCGCACTGGCGGCGACGCTGCTGCTGCTCGCCGCTCTGGCAGTGCCGCTGGTGTGGCCGACGGTTCTCGGGCTGATTCCGCACCGGGCCGGGCTGGATCTGTCGGGCCTGTTGCGCCAGGCGGCGGGCGATCTGGCGATGACGGGCCTGCGGGTCGGGCTGGCGGTGACATTCCTTGCCGATACCGCCTGGCGGATGATGGATGCGATCCTGCGCAGCCTGTGGCGGACCGGCGTTTCGCACCGCCATCTGCTGCAATGGACCACGGCGGCGCAGGCCGCGGGCGGGGCGAGACCCGGGCCGTGGCGCCTTGCAGGTTTCATGGCCGGCGGCATTGGCCTCGGCGTTGCGCTGGTGGTGGTGGCTGTGCTCATTGCGCCCGCAGCGGCGCCGCTCGCGCTGCCTTTTGCAGCATTGTGGCTTTGTGCGCCGTTGATTGCCTGGCGGATCAGCCATGCATCGGCCCGGTCGCCGCAGGAGACCCTTACCCCCGATGCGGCGCGGGATCTGCGGCTGATTGCCCGCGCCACCTGGTCCTACTTTGAGACCTTTGTGACGGCGGAGCACAGACACCTGCCGCCCGACAATTTTCAGGAAATTCCGGTGCCGCTGACAGCGGCCCGCACATCGCCCACCAATATGGGCCTCTATCTGCTGTCTTGCGTGGCGGCGCGCGATTTCGGCTGGATCGGCACAATAGAGGCCACTGCGCGGCTGGAGGCGACGCTTGCCACGATGCAGGCGCTGCCGAAGCAAAAGGGCCACTTTTACAACTGGTACCGGACCCTGGATGACGAGGTGCTCAGCCCGGCCTATGTCTCTTCGGTGGACAGCGGCAATCTGGCGGGACATTTGATCGCCCTGGCAAATGCCTGCGACGCCTGGGCGATGGATGACGGCTTGCCGGACAGCGAAACCCAACGCGCGGGTCTCACCGACACGCTCAGCCTTGCCCGCCGGTCACTGGGGGGGCGCTCACAGGGGGGAGATGTTTCCGGGATCAGCGCGCTGCTCGACGATCTGGAAGCCGCGATCCTCGCCCCGGGCGAGGGCATTGCCTGGCCTGCCATCCTGCGTCTCGCCGTCAAGGCAAAGGGCGCTTTGGCGAGCGATCCGCTGGCTGACAGCCTGCGGGGATGGTTGCAGGCCCTGTGCGATCAATGCACCTGCAATGCCCATCCGCATGATCCCGAAGCATTGCCGCCGCGCCTGCACGTCCTGTCAGCAAAGGCACGGGAAATGGCGCTGGCGATGGATTTCGCCTTCCTTTTTGATCCCGATCGCAAGCTCCTGTCGATCGGCTGGTCGCGTGACGACAACGCCCTTGACGAGAGCTGCTATGATCTGCTGGCATCCGAGGCCCGGCTGGCAAGTCTTTTTGCCATCGCCAAAGGCGATGTTCCGGTGCGTCACTGGTTCCGGCTGGGCCGCTCGGCCAGGCCGGCGCGGGGCGGTTCGGTGCTGGTGTCCTGGTCGGGCTCGATGTTCGAATATCTGATGCCGGCGCTGGTGATGGAGGAGCCGGCGGGAAGCCTGCTGGATCAGACCAGCCGGCAGGTGGTGTCCTGGCAGCGCGCCTATGGCCGCCAGAGCGGCATTCCCTGGGGCATATCGGAATCCGGCTTCAATGCCCGCGATCTGGATATGAATTACCAGTATTCCACCTTTGGCATCCCGGGGATGGGGCTGAAGCGCGGGCTTGCCACCGATCTGGTGGTGGCCCCCTATGCCACCGGGCTTGCAGCTATGTTCGCACCGGTCAGGGCTCAGCAAAACTATGCCGCGCTGGAGGCGACAGGCGGTCGCGGGCGCTACGGCTTTTATGAGGCGCTGGATTTCACCCCCTCGCGGCTGCCCGAAGGCCAGGCCGTTGCCGTGGTGCGCAGCTATATGGCGCATCATCAGGGCATGACCATCGTTGCCATCGCGAATGTTCTACATTCCGGCCGCATGAGAGCGCATTTCCATGCCGAGCCGATGATCCGCGCCACCGAGCTCCTGTTGCAGGAACGCATTCCGCGCGACATTCCGGCGGTGACCCCGCGACCCGAGGCGGTTGTTGTTCCAGACAGCACGACCGCGCTCGACATTCAGCGTATGGCGCAGATCACGGGCCCGCCGCAGGGGCCGCCTTTCAGCCATCTGCTGTCGAACGGGCAGCTTTCGGTGATGCTGACCGCAACGGGCGGCGGCTATACCCGCTGGGGAGACATCGCGCTGACGCGCTGGCAACCCGATCCGACCTGCGACACTGACGGCCTCAGGATCTGGCTGCGGGATCTGGCGGATGGGCGCCTTTATCCGGTTGCAGGCTCAGCCGTGGCCGAAGACCGCGAAGTGCAGTACTTCGAGGATCGCGCCCTGTTTGCGCATCGTGCGGGCACGCTGACCACGACAATGGATGTCCTGGTGTCGGGCGAGGACGACACCGAGGTGCGGCGGGTTTCGATCAGCTCTTCCTCGCGGCGCCCGCGCGAGGTGGAGCTGACCTCTTACCTCGGCCTCGCGCTGACCACACCGGCGGCAGATGCGGCGCATCCGGCCTTTGCGCGGATGTTCGTCGAGACGGAATATCTGCCCGAATTCGGGGCGATCATAGCCACGCGCAGGTCGCGCGCGGCTGATGAGGCTCCGGTCTGGGCCGCCCATTTCCTGACGGTCGAGGGGGAGACTGCGGCGGCGATGCAATTTGAAACCGACCGCGCCGCCTTTGTCGGGCGCGACAATGACATGTCCTCGGCGCAGGCGCTGAGGCCCGGGGGCAGGCTGGCGGGCGGCACCGGCACTGTGCTTGATCCGGTCTTTGCGCTGCGCCAGCGCGTCAGGATCGCCGCCGGCGGCACGGTGCGGCTGGCATTCTGGACCGTGGCCGCGCCGGGCCGGGCCGAATTGCTGGACCTGATTGACCGCCACCATGATCGCAGCGCCTTTGACCGCGCCCGCACCCTGGCCTGGACCCAGGCCCAGGTGCAGCTGCGCCATCTCGGTGCGACCCCGCTGCAGGCGGCGGCGTTTCAGCGGCTGACCGCGCCGATCCTGTTCAGCGATCCGCGCTTTCGCGCCCGGCCCGATCTGATCGCCAGGGGGGCGGGCAAACAATCGGCGCTCTGGCCGATGGGGGTCTCGGGCGACCTGCCCATCGTGCTGCTGCGCATCGATGATGCCGATGACATGGCGCAGGTGCATGAGGTGCTGCTGGCGCAGGAATACTGGCGCGGCAAACGCCTCGCGGTGGATCTGGTGATCCTGAACGAGCATCCCGCCTCCTATGTTCAGGGGCTGCAATCGGCAATCGACGCCGCGCTGCGGGGCGCGCGCACTGCCGGGGGCAGCGGCGGGGGCCAGGTCTATGCCTTGCGCGCTGATCTGATCTCACCCGAGGCGCGGGCGCTGCTGATTTCGGTGGCACGGGTGCTTCTGGTGGCACGGCGCGGCCCCCTGGCCGAACAGATCGCCGCGATCCTGGCGGAGGATAGTGACGAAGAGGCGGTCGCCGCGCCGCGCCTGCGGCAGCGCCCCGCCGCGGCCAGCCCGCCTCCGGTCGAAGAGCTGGAGTTCTTCAACGGCATTGGCGGCTTTGCGCGGCAGGGACGGGAATATGTCACGGTCCTTGACGGGGGCGCCCCAACCCCCGCGCCCTGGATCAATGTCATCGCAAATGACAGCTTTGGCTTTCAGGTCTCGGCCACCGGCAGCACCAGCGCCTGGGCAGAGAACAGCCGTGAGAACCGCCTGACCCCCTGGTCGAACGACGCCGTGGCAGATCCGGCGGGCGAGGCGTTCTACATCCGCGATGACGCCACCGGCGAGGTGTTCTCGCCCACCGCCGCGCCCTTGCACCAGCCAGGCCGCCATATCGCGCGTCATGGCTTTGGCTACAGCCGGTTCCGGCATGAGGCGGGCGGGATCGGCTTTGATCTGCTGCACTTCGTCCCGCTGACCGACCCGGTCCGGATCTCGCGCCTGACGTTGCGGAACCTTTCGGGGCAGCCAAGGCGGCTGACTTTAATCAGCTATGCCGAGCCGGTCATGGGCCCGTCGCGTGCGGGCGCTGCGCCGTTCCTGATCACCGGCCACGATGCAGAAACCGGCGCGCTCTTTGCCCGCAATCCGTGGAACATCGCCTTTCCGGACCGGGTCATGTTCGTCGATATGGCGGGTGCGCAATGCGGCTTCACCGCTGATCGCACCGGGTTTCTGGGTCGGGGCGGCACTTTGGCCAGCCCCCTGGCGCTGGGCCCCGGGCAAGCGCTTTCGGGCCTTAGCGGCGCGGGCCTTGATCCCTGCATGGCGCTGGAACGCCAGGTGGACCTGGCGCCCGGAGAACAGGTCGTCACGGACCACTTCCTCGGCCAGGCGGCCTCTGCCGAAGAGGCGCAAAGCCTTATCCTCCGCCTGCGCGCAAGCGATCCTGATGCCTTGCTGGCCGAGGTCGAGGCGCATTGGGAAGCGGTGCTTGGTACGGTTCAGGTCACGACACCCGACCGCGCGACCGACATCATGGTAAACGGCTGGCTGCAATACCAGACGCTGGCCTGCCGGGTGCAGGCCCGGGCCGGGTTTTATCAGGCCAGCGGGGCCTATGGCTTTCGCGATCAGTTGCAGGATGGCATGGCGCTGACTGTGCCGCAGCCCGACCGGGTGCGCGCGCATCTCTTGCGCGCAGCCGGACGGCAGTTCCCCGAGGGCGACGTGCAACACTGGTGGCTGCCGCATTCCGGGCAGGGCGTCCGCACGAGGATCTCGGATGATTGCGTCTGGCTGGCCTATGCCGTCGCCGATTATGTTTCGGTGACGGGCGATACGTCGGTGCTGGACGAGGGGGTCCCCTTCATCGAAGGGCCCGCACTGGCGCCCGGCCAGCATGATGCCTTCTTCCTGCCCGATGTCTCTGGCTGCAAGGCGGCGCTCTGGCAGCATTGTGCGCTTGGGCTGGACCGGGCGATCACGCTCACAGGCGGGCTTGGCCTGCCGCTGATCGGGACGGGCGACTGGAATGATGGCATGAACCGGGTGGGCGAGGGCGGGCGGGGCGAGAGTGTCTGGCTTGGCTGGTTGCTGCTTGACACGCTGCGCCGCTTCCTTCCCCTGGCCGTGAGCCGCGATCCGGCCCGTGCCGCGCGCTGGCAGGCGCATGCCGACGGGCTGCGCATGGCGCTTGAGCGCGAAGCCTGGGACGGAGACTGGTACCGCCGCGCGACCTTTGACGACGGAACATGGCTTGGTTCTGCCGCAAGCGCCGCGTGCCGGATCGATTCCATTGCGCAAAGCTGGGCGGCGCTGTCGGGGCAGGCTGACCCCGTGCGCACCGCGCAGGCCATGGCATCGCTCGACCGGCACCTGATCCGTCCGAAACCGGGTATCGCCCTTCTGTTCACCCCGCCTTTTGACAAGGCTGATCCCGGATCTGGCCCCGATCCGGGCTATATCGCGGCCTACCCTCGCGGATTGCGCGAGAATGGCGGCCAGTACAGCCACGCGGCGATGTGGGCGGTGCTGGCGCGGACAAAGCTGAGAGATGGTGACGGGGCCGCGCGCCTTTTCGCGATGCTGAACCCGGTCAATCACGCGCTGACACCGGAAGACACGCAACGCTACAAGGTCGAACCCTATGTTGTGGCGGCCGATGTCTATTCTGTCAGCCCGCATGAGGGCAGGGGCGGCTGGACATGGTATACCGGCTCAGCGGCCTGGATGTATCGCGCGGCGGTCGAAGGCATTCTGGGCATCCGGCGCGAGGGGAGCTATCTGCGGATCGCCCCCTGTCTGCCTGCCCATTGGCCGGGCTTTGCCGCGCAGCTGCGCATCGCCGGCACCAGCCTTGATGTAAGCGTGACGCAGGGAAATTCTGCACCGGAAGGGTCGGTAACCGCGCAGGGCGGCGAGATGCGGGTCGCCCTGGACGGCGCGCAGCATAGGCTCAGGATCCACCTTCAGACCGGCGCTGCCTGAGCGGAGGCCACCGCAATCCGCCCGCTTGCGCAAGGCGTCTCAGCCGGGCGGCTCTGCGCAAGCGTCTTCCGAGACAGTGACAGTGACTGCCATATCGATCAGGGCGTCACTGCGGCCGGTGAAACTGCCCGTGACAGGCACGATCTGACGCACGTCGCGGGCCACGGCCACCGGAATCAGGTTCTTCGGGCCGACGCTGCGATTGGTCGGATCAAAAGTGATCCACCCCGCACCGGGGACATAGATCTCGGTCCAGGCATGGGTCGAGCCCGGCCCGGCCGTGCCCTGCAGTTCACTCTGAGGGTTGAACAGGTAGCCCGACACGATACGGGCGCCAAATCCCAGAACACGCACCGCTTCGGCCAGCAGGACCGCAAAATCCCGGCAGGCGCCCCAGCCACGCCGGAGCGTCTCGAGTGGCGTCTGGGTGCCTTCGGTTTCGCGGCATTGATAGGAAATCTGGTTGGCCACCCCGTTGCTGATATCCTTCAGCAGGGACAGCGTGTCGGTCGGGCGGCTGTAGACAAAGCCTTCGGCCCAGCGGAGGAGGTGACCTTCCGGATCAGCATATTGTGGCGCGGATAATGCGCCAAGATCGCTCCATTCGTCATCAGGGTAGCGGAAGGGCCAGTTTATCGCCGGAGCCGCGATGGAGAAGACGGGCCAGACCTGCGCCGTCAGCTCGATCCGCGTCCGGCTCTCGATCTCGAGATAGGCCGCAGGGTCTGCGAATGTTGCTGTGGCAACGGTATTGCCCGCCACATCATGCGCCCAGGTCATGTCCGCGTCCGGAGACACGGAAACGCTATGGGACAGCAGGCGCAGATCCCGCGATTCACGCGGGCGCAGCATCAGCCGGTGTTGCCCAAGAAAGACCTCGGTGCGGTAGCGATAGAGCGTTTTGTGAAATGTTGTGAGAATGGTCAACCGGCATCCAGTTCTGTCCTGTGGAGCAGCCCCGACGCCTGTGAGCTCCTCAGGTCTTCCGGGGTGTTGCGTGATGGAGGTTTGCGGGGTTTTTCCAGGAATGCGATCCTTTGCAGCGTTTGCAGATGCGTTCGCCGAACCCTTCGCTCGGGAACGCCGTCGCGCAACGCAGACAGAAACGCTCTTTCGGCGAATCCGCCAGGGCACGTTGCACAAGGGGCTCGTCCGGCACATCCGCGTTCATGGCTCTGTCGGCCACCCCGCACTCAGCCGCCCGCCCCCTGCCTCCCGCATCCGACCGCGCCCGGTCAGCCGCGCCTGATCTGCGGGCACGCGCCGGATCGGTTTCAGCATCCCTGCCTCCCGGGCCTTTGTCGTCCCAAAGAGACCGCAGATCCGCCCCTGTAATGTTGCGCAGGCCTTCCACCCCGCCCGGTCGTTTATACCGTTCCTTGTGACCGGCTTCGACGGCGCAGGCGACATGACGGCGGAGATCTGCTGCCACCTGGCCCCCGGGGCGGCGCCGGAGATCGGGGTTTCCCGGATCATCGCTCATTTTGCGCGACCCCTGGCGGGCGTGGCGCCAGATCGCGGTATACGGCGGCTTCCAGGTCTTTCTCGGTGACGGGACGCATCTCATCCCGACCGGAGCGGTCGCTGACCATTATATAGGTTGAGGTTCTGCGCCAGGCCTCGAAACTCAGCCCCTGCAAAAGCTCTTCCTCGATGAGGATATCATAAGGCCCGGCGGGGAGCTGGTCCACGTAGCCGGGCAAGGTGAAGGAATGGGCGAAAGACACGCGCTTCCTGGATGACCGAATGTTCATCTGTGGCCTCCGATCAGGTCTGAATGGCATGCCCGAGCGTCGCGTCAGACCCGCAGACATGCGACGGCAAGGTCTGGTCAAACATAGGACAGGCGGGCAGGGCCGGGGCTGATGGGTGTTAGCTTTCTTTAAAAATACAGCAACATGGACGCAGGCGGTCGGATTTCCTGGGGCGGGCCGCCGATCTGGCACGGACCGGGTGAAAAACAGCCCAGGGCTGCCCGAATTGATCCCCTGATGCGGCCCCGTGCCATCCGCCTGTCGTCCCGGCCAACCTGTTCAGCGCAACAGCGGGCCTTCATGATCCATATAGGCCGTATCGAAGCCCGCGAGGGATTGCAGCCGGGTCAGGTCGTTGAAGACAACCCTGCCTTTCTGGAAGGTGACCAGTCCGTCCTCCCGCAACTGCCGCAGCACCCGGTTGACATGGATGGCGCTCAGGCCAAGCGCATCGGCCAGGTGGTATTGCGTCAGCGGGCAGGAGAACCCCGTCCTGTCGCCAACCCCGACTAGGTTCAGCCGTGCCCCGAGTTCCAGCAGCAGATGCGCCATACGCTCGACCGCCGAGCGGCGCCCAAGGTTGACCAGATGCTCGACCATCATCGCCTCGTCCCGCGAGGACGCCCAGAGCACAGCGGTTGCAAGCCGGGGCGCTCTGGCAAAGGCGCCGAGAATATCCGGCGCGAAGACCTCGGATGCTTCGATATCTGTCAGCGCCTCGAGGCTGAGGTCCGAGCTGCGAAACAGAATGCTGCGCAACCCCAGAAAATCGCCGGGAATCTGGAAGTTGATAACCTGACGCCCGCCATCAGGCAGCATCTTGTAAGAACAGGCCCAGCCTTCGGCCAGGATAAAGGCGGAAGCGTTGGACTGGCCTTCATGCATCATCGTATGCCCGGCAGGAAAGGTTCTGCGCCGGTGATGAAAGCGCGCAAGCGTTTCCAGATCAGCCTCGGAGAGGGCCACAAAGGCCGAGAGTTTCCGGGTCAGGGCACTGCTTTCGACAAGCTTCAACGGCGTCTCCCGAAAAGGGGCGGAATGCAGAAATTGGATCGGTGAGGCTGCTCTGGATCAGTCCGCCCGGCAGAGCTTCCTGTCAGGATACAGCAGCGCATCGGGATTCTGTCTTGTCCTGATCCCTTATACACCAAAAAGGACCACGCGTGATGCCCGTCCAGACAGATCATGCAGGTATGGCCGCGCTTGCCATCTGCGAGGCGCTTTTGCTGGCCATCAGTGACCACAGGCTTCTGCCCGAAAGCGAAATCGCCGGAATTTTGCGCGATGCGGCGGCGGCGCATGAAAATGCGGTGGGCGATACGGCAGAGATGGAAATGCATCAGAGCGTTGCCTGCCTGATCAACGGGATCAATGCCGGCATGAACTCATCCGGTCTGCACCGGGGCTGAACAGGGCGGACCTGCAAGTCCGCAGGGCTTTCCGGGGCACAGACCAGACGGCCCGCAGATGCGGCCATCCCCGGCGGTCGCAGGGGGTGTCCCCGCCTGCACGATATCGAAGCGCGAGGAGCAAAACAGCATGTCTGCAAAAGATGTCATATTCGGCGATGAAGCCCGCAGCCGGATGATGAAAGGCATTGATATCCTTGCCGATACGGTCAGGATCACCCTTGGCCCAAAGGGGCGAAACGTCATCCTGGACCGGAACCATGCGCCGCCGCGCATCGCCAAGGACGGCGTGACTGTGGCGCAGGAAATCGAGCTTTCGGACAGGTTCGGCAATATGGGCGCGCACCTCGTTCGGGAGGTGGCATCCCGCACTCATGACGAGGCCGGAGACGGCACAACGACCGCCACGGTGCTCGCGCAGGCCATTGTCCGTGAAGGCATGAAAGCCGTGGCCGCCGGCATGAACCCGATGGATCTGAAGCGCGGCATTGACAGGGCCGTGCGTCTCGCGGTCACAGGTCTCAGGGATATGTCGCGCCCGGTCACTGACAGTGACGAGATTGTCCGTGTCGGCACGATCTCGGCCAATGGCGACGCGGCCATCGGCCGCCAGATCGCGGATGCGATGCAGCGGGTTGGCAAAGAGGGCGTGATCACCGTCGAAGACGCCAGAGGCAGGGAGACCACGACCGAAATGGTGGAAGGCATGCAATTCGACCGCGGCTGGCTGAGCCCCCATTTCATCACCGATCCGCAGCAGATGAGTGTCGTGCTTGAAGACGGTGTGATCCTGCTGCTCGACAGCAAATTGTCGGCGCTGAAACCGATGCTGCCGCTGCTTGAGGAGGTGCTGGAGGCCGACAGGCCGCTTCTGCTCGTCGCCGAAGACATCAGTGGCGAGGCGCTTGCGATGCTGGTCGTCAACAGGCTCCGGGCGGGGCTGAAGGTTGTCGCGGTGAAATCTCCCGGCTTCGGTGAAAGCCGCAAGGCCATGCTGGAGGATCTTGCGATTCTCACCGGGGGCGAGGTGATCTCGGCCGATCTGGGAACGCGGCTTGAGGATGTGACCCTGGCCCGGCTGGGCAAGGCGAGGAAAATCCTCGTCAGTAAGGACGCCACGACCATCATCGACGGCCAGGGGGACAAGGCGGCAATCGCCGCACGGGTCAGCCGGATCCGCGGGCAGATCGCGGAGCAGGTTTCGGATTATGACAAAGAGAAACTGCAGGAACGCCTGGCACGTCTTGCTGGCGGCATTGCCGTGATCCGTGTCGGCGGCGCCACCGAGACCGAGGTGACCGAACGCAAGGACAGGATTGATGATGCGATCCATGCAACACGCGCGGCGGTCGAAGAGGGGGTGGTCCCCGGTGGCGGGGTGGCGCTTTTGCTTGCGGGCAAGCTGTTGGCGGATCTGAAAGGGGACAATCCCGATCAGGATGCCGGGATCAGGATCATCCGCAGGGCGCTGCAGGCCCCCTTGCGCCAGATTGCCGTGAACGCCGGAGCCGATGGGGCCGTCATCGCGGGGAAGATCTCTGAGGTCGGACGTCCCGGCTATGGCTATGATGCGCAGACCGGAACCTTTGTCGACATGTTCGAGGCGGGGATCCTGGACCCGGCCAGGGTGGTGCGTATCGCACTGGAAGATGCCGCATCGGTTGCGGGCCTTCTGATCACCACAGAAGTGATGATCGCCGAGCACCGGTGAAGACGCAGCGCTGCCGGCAAGATCTTCTGCCGCGTTGCCGGCCCCGGCAGCGCTCTGGCGGTCTGAATCTGTCGAATTTCGGCAAGGACCCTGAAACCTCGCAGCCAATCCTAACATCGATCAGCCCCGGGGGGCCGGCCAGCCTGTAAGAGTGACTGACCCGGACGGAGTGGTTCAGGTCGCCACTGACCTCAGATCAATCTCTCTGGCTGCAAGACAATATCTGCCGGTGATCCGCATCCGCTCATTTTTTTCGCCCACGACGCCTGCATCCTGAAAGGACGCAAAGATGACACCTCCTGAATGGCTCAAACCCGGCATTTATGGCGCTATCCTCGGCGGTATCACGGTGGCTGTGATCGGCTTCGGATGGGCGGGATGGTCTACCGCAGGCGGCGCCAGCCGAATGGCACAGACCGCGGCGAGCGAGCAGACCGTTGCCGCCCTTGTCCCGGTCTGTCTGGCAATGTCTGCCGCCGATCCCGAGCGTGTGACCAAGATCGCGACGATCCGCCAGGCGACAACTCCTGGCAGGCGCGATGCGCTGATTGCGACCGGCTGGGCGACGATGCCCGGACGTGAAGCGCCGGATCGCGCTCTTGCGACCGCATGCCTCGCCGCGCTGGAGCTTCCCACCGCCTGATCGCGGCTCTGATCATATAAGATTTCGATCAGGCCGGCGCATTGTGCGGCCCGATTGCCTGGTCCTGCAGCGCGCCCCGGGATCATCCCGGGCGCGCTGGCGTTTGCGCAGGGGCAGATCTTCGGCACGGAACACCATGTGCAGAGCCGCCGCGTCTCAGATCTTTGCACCGGCCAGGCGGCACTGCGCGATGATCCCGACCCATCCCCTGGCGCGCAAAACTGCACGACCGCACGCTGGAGGCGCGGATCCGGCGGCGACGCTTTTCGGGTGGCCCTTTGTCACTTTCCACGGGAAAAACCAGAGGCAGATGACATCGGATCCATGCCCTTTCATCTGTCCTTAAATATTCCTGGGGACGCGGCAAAGCCGCGCGGGGCAGGGCCTCCGACTGGGCCCTTAATCCTCGCCCCGGCCGAGCCGGGCCGCGCGGCCACCCCGGCGCTTTACCAGCGAGGCCGCGCGCGAGGGAAGCTCATCCATGATGCGCCGGCGCTCGGAGGCGGTGATCGAAGACCAGGCGCCGATTTCGGAAAGCGAGCGGTAGCATCCGACGCAGATCTTCGCGTCGGAATGGATCACACAGATCTTCACGCAGGGGCTCTCGATCTCGTTGCGGGCCCAGATGTCGTCCTTCACGATATGCCTTTCTGCCTTCAGCCCCGGATCTTTGGTCATGCGGTCACCGGTCATGCGGTCACCGGTCCGGCGGTCATCGGACATCTGGTTATCGGCACCGCGCTCATCCATGGCGCGCGATCTGGTCCAGCCGGTCCAGCGCGCCTTGCAGAATATAGCCCGCCGCCACCGCGTCGATCACCTCTTTCCGACGCTTTCTCGACGCATCCGCCTCAAGCAGCGCCCTTTCTGCCGCAACTGTCGACAGCCGCTCGTCCCACCAGGTGATCGGCAGCGGCGTCAGCTTTTCCAGATTGCGGGCAAAGGCGCGGGTCGATTGTGCCCTTGGCCCCTCGCTGCCATCCATGTTCAGCGGCAGGCCCAGCACGATCGCCTTCCCCTCGCGCGCCTTTATCAGCTCCAGCAGCCGCGCCGCATCGAGGGTGAATTTCTCGCGCCGGATCACCAGGGTCGGCGTGGCGACCGAGCGGCGCAGGTCCGAGATCGCGACGCCGATGGTTTTGGTGCCCAGATCCAGACCGATGATCGCGCCGGAGGGCGGCAGTTCGGCCATCAGCCCCGAGATATCATCAAGGATCATGGGGAAACCTCTGCTGGGGGATGGCTTTGGCGGCGGCTTCGATCAGCGCGCGCTCAGGGGCCTCAGCCCCCCCGGACCCCTCCGGCCAGGCGCTGCGGGCGTGATCGAGCATGTCCTGCGCCTCGTCCAACCGGCCCAGCACCACAAGGCCGCGGATCAGCTGCGCCCATTCTGCGCCCGAGCCGCCCTCGCTTTGCAGCCGCGCACTGAGGCCCGCAACCATGCCCGCTGCCATCTCGCCGATCTCGGCCTCGCTCTTACCGGCGGCGGCCGCGATGTCTTCGGCACCTGGCCCACGCAGCGCTGTGTCCCGGGCGGCGGGTTCTGCGGCATCTGCCTCGGGCAGCTGATAATCCCAGGCCCCGGCAAACCAGGCCGCAGCCCGGATCTGATCGCGCAGGCGCGGCACCCAGAAGCCATCCTGCGGCCCCTGTTCGATCAGCGGCCGCCAGAGCGCGAAGGCCCGGTCCGGCCGCCCGCCCTGGGCATAGAGCTCGCCGGCAAAGAGGAAGAGGGGGCCGGTGGCCTCGCTGACCGGCGGCAGCGCCGTCAGCACCGCGCGGTCCTCGCCCTGGGGCTGGAAGCCCTGGGCTGCGGCCAGCAAAAGATCCGCCACCCGGTCCAGCGCGGCGCGCCCGTCAAGGCCAAGGCCCCGGACCACCTCGGCCTCGGCCTCGGGCGAGACATAGCCAGAGGCCTGTTCCACCAGCAAAAGTGTCAGAAAGCTGTAATCGGTTGCACTGGCCTCAGCGCCGCGCACCTCGATCAGACGCCGCTGCGCGAGGATCGCATCGGCGTAATTCCCCAGCCGCGCTTCGATGGTTGCGCGCAGCCCGAGGCCCTGGAGGTTGTCAGTCACCGCCGGATCCACCGTTTCGCGCAGCTTTTGCAGCGGCTCGACCATATCCGGCTCCGGCTCGGCCGGGATGATCGGGGGAAGATTTGCGACATAGACCGCCTGTGAGGGCCGGGTTGCCATGCGGGATTCAGCTTCGGCCAGCCGCGTCGCCATTGGCAGATCAGGCTGACCGGGCCGCCCGAGCTGCAGATAAAGAAAGACCGCCCCCGCCACTGCAAGCACGATCACCCCCGCCGCCAGCACCAGATCGCGCGACGAGCCCGCACCCGATACCGCGCGCCGGTTCAGACGGTCTGCCTCCAGCAGACGGCGCCCGATTTCAGCCTTAAGCCGCTGCGCCTCGGCCCCGGTGAGCCCCCCGCGTGCCTCTTCCTGCCCGATCCCGGCAAGCTGCTGGCGATAAAGGCTGATATCGCGTGCGAGTTCTGGTTCCGGCGGGGTGCGACGGGCAAAGAACAGGCTGAGGGTCAGGAGGATCGCAATCCCGCCCGCAAGCATCGCCGCCACCATCCAGAACCCGGTGGCATCGCCCAGTCCATCCATCATCCGCCCCATCATCCGCACATCAACCCTCTGGGTGATGTAATGGTTTTACCGGCTTTGCAAAAGCCCGCGCTGCCGGGCCAATCGACGCAGCCCGGCACGCGGGTACATGCCTGCGGTCTTGCCGGGGCCTCCACGAGGTCGCGGTGTCGCAATTTTCCCGATTGTGCCGCGTGAAGGCGGTGGCGTTTTCCAGCTGTCGGGCAGAAGATAAGAGGCCGGATTCCGGGCCTGCATTCCCCGACCGCCCTGGTCACGACTACGGGCCGGGCAGGGGCATGAGCGGAAATCGGAGGCTATGAAAGCGACATGCGAAACGCGCGGCGGAGGTTCACCAGATGAGGCGTTATTCGGTCTTTGCCCTTGCCCGCGAGGCGTTGCGCTACCATTCCGGCTGGGGAAAGGCCTGGGCCTCGCCGGAACCGAAGAAACACTATGACGCCATCATCATCGGCGCTGGCGGTCATGGTCTCGCAACGGCTTATTATCTTGGCAAAAACCACGGCATCAGGAATGTCGCGGTGATCGAGAAGGGCTGGCTCGGCGGCGGCAATACCGGTCGCAATACGACCATCATCCGCTCGAACTATCTGCAGGATCCCTCCTCGGCGATCTTCGAAAAGGCGCGCGCGCTTTATGAGAACCTGAGCCAGGATCTGAACTATAATATCATGTTCTCGCCGCGCGGTCTTTTGATGCTGGCGCAGACCCATCACGAGGTCCGGGGCTATAAGCGCACGGTTCACGCGAACCAGCTGCAGGGCGTCACCACCGAATGGCTGGAGCCCGAGCAGGTCAAAAAGGTCGTGCCGATCATCAATCTGCACGGGCCGCGCTATCCGGTTCTGGGCGGTCAGTGGCAGGCGCGGGGCGGCACGGCGCGCCATGACGCCGTGGCCTGGGGCTATGCGCGGGCCTGTTCCGACATGGGTATGGACATCATCCAGAATTGCGAAGTCACCGCCGTGCGTCAGGAAAACGGCGTGGTGACAGGGGTCGAGACCACGCGTGGCGAGATCTCCTGCAAAAAGCTCGGCATCGTCGTGGCCGGTCATTCCGGCGTGCTCGCAGAAATGGCGGGCTTCCGGCTGCCGATCGAATCGATCGCGCTTCAGGCGCTGGTCTCGGAACCGATCAAGCCGGTGCTCGATATCGTCGTGATGGCCAATACCGTCCATGGCTATATCAGCCAGTCCGACAAAGGCGAGCTGGTGATCGGCGGCGGCACTGACGGCTTTAACAACTATACCCAGCGTGGCTCCTTCCATCATGTCGAGGAAACACTGCGCGCCCTGGTTGAGACTTTCCCGATCATCTCGCGGCTCAAGATGCTGCGCCAATGGGGCGGCATCGTCGATATGACCGGCGACCGCTCGCCGATCATCTCGAAAACCCCGCTCGGAAACTGCTTCATCAATTGCGGCTGGGGAACGGGGGGCTTCAAGGCGATCCCGGGATCCGGCTGGGCGATGGCCGAGCTGATCGCCAAAGGCGAGCCGGGCGCTCTGGCCCGGGAATTCGACATGTGGCGCTTCAAAGAGGGCCGCTTCATCGACGAATCCGTCGCCGCCGGGGTGGCCCATTGATGCGCCCGCTCATTCATCTGTCTCTAAATATCCCGGGGGCCCGGGGGCAGCGCCCCCGGCTCGCGGCCAGCCCGAGGGCGCACCAATGCTGATCCTTGAATGTCCCTGCTGCGGCGTCAAAGCCGAGGAAACCGAACTCGCCCCCGGTGGCGAGGCGCATCTGAAACGGTTCGGCCCCGGCTCCTCTGACGCCGAATTCGAGACCTATATGTTCGCGCGCAAAAACCCCAAAGGCGTGCATTTTGAACGCTGGCGCCATGCCTATGGCTGCGGCAAATGGTTCCTTGCCGCGCGCGACACCGCGACGCTCGAGGTCTTCGGGACATATCCGGCCCAGACCACGGAACCCCCTGCGGAACTGATTGCAAAGATCCAGGCGAAACGGCCGGGTTGGAAGGGCTGGAAATGAGCGCGAGGCTGCAAAAAGGCGGGCGCCTGATCAACCGATCGGCCCGGATGGAATTCACCTTTAACGGCAAAAAGCTGAACGGGCTTGCCGGCGACACGCTGGCCTCGGCGCTTCTGGCCAATGATCAGCTGCTGGTCGGGCGCTCGTTCAAATATCACCGTCCGCGCGGCATCATGGCCTCGGGCCCGGAAGAACCCAATGCGCTGGTCGCCCTGGGCGAGGGCGCGCGGTTTGAACCCAATCAGCGCGTCACCACGACCGAGCTCTTTGACGGGCTGACCAGCGCCAGCCAGAATCACTGGCCCTCGCTGGAATTCGACATTGGCGCGGTGAACAACAAGCTCGCGCGCTTCCTGCCGGCGGGCTTTTATTACAAGACCTTCATTCATCCGCGTTCGGCCTGGAAACATCTCTTCGAGCCAGTCATCCGCCGCTCGGCCGGCCTCGGCAAACCGCCGGAAGAGGCAGATGCCGACCGCTACGAATATACCTATGGCCATGCCGATATCCTTATTGCGGGCGGCGGTATTGCGGGCCTGCAGGCGGCGCTGGTTGCGGGGGCTTCGGGCGCGAAAGTGCTCCTCCTCGAACAGACCGCGCATTGGGGCGGCCGCGCGCCGGTCGATGGCGATATCATCGACGGCAAACCGGCCGAAGCCTGGATCGCCCAGGCGCTGCAGACCCTTGGCGCGATGGAAAATGTCAGCTTCCGCGCACGCACGATGGTTTCGGGCGTCTATGATCACGGCTATGTGCTGGCCGAAGAGCGCATCGCCGACCATACCCCCGGCGACGGGCGGCCCCGCAAACGCCTCTGGCGTATCCGGGCTACGAAAGTCATCGCCGCAACCGGGGCGCTGGAACGCCCGCTGTCATTTGCCGGCAACGATGTTCCCGGCGTCATGCTGGCCTCTGCCACCCGTGATTATGCCGTGAATTTCGCGGTCTCGCCTGGCGAGCGCACGGTTGTCGTCACCAATAATGACGATGCCTACCGCACCGCGCTCACACTGAAAGAGGCGGGCCTTGAGGTCACCGTGGTCGATGCGCGCGCCTCGACCTCCGGCGAGCTGCCGTCCCGTGCCCGTGCGATGGGCATCCGGATCGAGACCGGGCGCGGCATCGTTAAGGTGAAAGGCGGCAAGCGCGTCACCGGCGTCGCCATCGGTCTCCAGGCCGGTGAGGGCGGCGCGGTGGAAGACATCGTCTGTGATGCGGTCGCCATGTCGGGCGGCTGGTCGCCGGTCGTGCATCTGTGGTCGCATTGCGGCGGCAAGCTGATCTGGGACGAAGCGCGCGCGCTGTTCCGTCCCGATGCACCCGCCCGCGCTGGGTGAGGATGGCACCGCCATGGTCTATCCGGCAGGCGCGGCCAATGGCGCGCTGGCGGCGGCAGAGGCGCTGAGCGATGCGGCGGCCCAGGCCGCTCTGGCGGTTGAGGCCACTGGCCATAAGACGGGCGCGGCTGCGACTGCTTCGGCGGATGTGGTCGAAGAGGGCGCGATGCTTCCGGTCTGGATCATGCCGGCCTCGGCGGGGATCGATCTGAAATCGAAAATGTGGCTCGATTTCCAGAATGACGTGAAGGTCTCTGACGTGCAGCTTGCCGCGCGCGAAGGCTATGTCTCGGTCGAACATACCAAGCGCTATACCACGCTGGGCATGGCGACGGATCAGGGGAAACTTTCGAATATCAACGGGCTCGCAGTGCTTGCTGATGCTCTGGGCGAACAGATCCCGCGCGTCGGCACCACAACCTTCCGCCCGCCTTATGCGCCCGTCACGATCGGCGCGCTGACGGGTGAGGCACGCGGCGACATCTTCCAGCCGCTGCGCAAGACGCCCATGCATGACTGGCACCTCGCCCATGGCGCCTATATGGAGCCCGTCGGCCTCTGGCAGCGGCCCTATACCTATCCGCGTGCGGGCGAAACGCATGACCAGGCGGTCAACCGCGAGGTGCTGAACACCCGCGAAAGGCTGGGCCTGCTTGATGCCTCGACGCTGGGCAAGATTCTCGTGAAAGGGCCGGATGCGGGGAAATTCCTCGATATGCTCTACACCAATGTGATGTCGAATCTCGGGATCGGCAAATGCCGCTACGGGCTGATGTGCAACGAACAGGGCTTCCTGTCGGATGACGGTGTGGTGATCCGCATCGCCGAAGACACCTGGCTTTGCCACACCACATCCGGTGGGGCAGACCGGATCCATGGCTGGATGGAAGACTGGCTGCAATGCGAATGGTGGGACTGGCAGGTCTATACCGCCAACCTGACCGAGCAATATGGCCAGATCGCGGTTGTCGGCCCCAATGCCCGGAAACTGCTGGAAAAACTTGGCGGGATGGATGTCTCGAAAGAGGCGCTGCCCTTCATGACCTTCAGGGATGGCGAGCTTGCGGGCTTCCCGGTCCGCGTTCACCGCATCTCTTTCTCGGGCGAGCTGAGCTACGAGATCGCAGTGCCTGCGAGCCATGCGCTTGCCTTCTGGGAACTGCTTTACGACGAAGGCCAGGAGTTCGGTCTCCAGACCTATGGCACCGAAGGCCTGCACGTCCTGCGCGCCGAAAAGGGCTTTATCATGATCGGGGACGAAACCGACGGGACGGTGATCCCGCAGGATCTCAACCTCGACTGGGCGATTTCGAAGAAGAAAGAAGACTTCCTCGGCAAACGCGGCCAGCAGCGCACCTTCCTCGCGGCAAAAGACCGCTGGAAGCTGGTGGGCTTTGAAAGCCTGGACGGATCGGTGATCCCCGATGGCGCCTATGTCATCGCGGCGGGCACCAATGAATACGGGTTCCGCAATTCCCAGGGCCGCATCACCTCGACCTATCATTCGCCGACGCTGAAAAGAGGCATCGCGATGGGGCTTCTGAAAGACGGCCCGGCACGGATGGGCGAAGTGGTCGAATTCACCGCGATGACCGGCGGCGTCTCGGTCGCGGCAAAGGTGGTTGACCCGGTTTTCTATGACAAGGAAGGGGAGAAGCAGAATGTCTGATCCGGTTTCTGCCCTGCAAGGCGCGGTGGCCCAGGGCTTTGCCCGCGTGGAAGAGATCGGCCCGCTGGGGATGATCACGCTGCGCGCCAAGCCCGGCACTGAGGGGCTGGAGGCGGCGATCAAAGCCGCAACCGGCTGCGATCTGCCCGGGGCGCGCAGGATCACCCATCAGGGCGCGAACAGCTGCGGCTGGATGAGCAATGACGAATTCCTGCTCGTCCTGCCTTACGCCGATGTGGCGAAAGCGCTTGCCGCGATTGCGGTGGCGATGGCAGGCGCGCATCATCTGGCGGTCGATGTCTCGGATGCGCGGGCGGTGTTTCGCGTGACCGGGCCGCAGGCCGATCAGGTGCTGCGCAAGCTGACCCCGGCCGATCTGGATAAGGTGGAGGCGGACGAGATCCGCCGTTCGCGCTTTGCCCAGGTGGCGGCGGCCTTCTGGCCGGTCGCAGCAGCGGGGACAGATTGTGGCTATACGCTGGTCTGCTTCCGCTCGGTCGCGGGCTATGTCATGGGTCTTCTGACCCATGCGGCGCAGGCGGGCAGCGAACTCTGACCGGCGACGCTTCCGGGCCGGGATTAATACCGCACAGATCCGTTTCTGACGGGTCTGGCTTGCAGTTATTCTGCATCGCAAAAGCGATTTGGCATTGGCCAGAGGCCCGGTCTCTGCCTTCCGGAACCGCAGTTGCATATAGCGAAGGGTCGGTTAGTCTCGCGGCATATTGCTTTCTGATCCGGAGCTTTCGCATATGCCGAGATTAGGCTTTCTCGCTTTTTTCCTCCTCGTTTTAACATCTTCTCTTGCCAGGGCCGAGATTGGTGTCTGGCGTTGCACGCTTGGACCGATCAGCGACCGGACGCCCTTTTTCTCGGGGGATCTGCTGATCGCCTATGACCCCGAAACGACACAGCTTTGGGTCAATGATGTCGGGATTGCGGGGATAGATAAGGGCTTTATCCCGGCAAAGGTTTCAATTGACGCAGGCCAGGTCGATCTGCGCTGGAAGCTCAGACTGGCAGAGCATCTGGGCGAAAGAATCGCACGCTTTGCCTATAAGGCGCAATTTGATGCGAGCGGGCGCCAGTTGACCGCAACCGGCTGGGCTGACGGCTATCGCAACCCGCCCGCGGCCACAGTTTCCGGCCCCTGCGTCAGGGCATAGGGCAAAACCGGCGCGTTTTGCGGCGCGCGATCAGGCGCCCTTGTAAGGCGTTGTTTCGCTTTGTCTTGCCCGCAGGGCTTGACCTTCGGGGCGGATGCGCCCTTATTCCAGACGTAACGCCCCATCCGAACAGGAGTGAGTCCGATGACGTTTCATCTTCCCGATCTGCCCTATAAATACAACGCCCTTGAGCCGCTTGGCATGTCGATGGAAACGCTGGAATTCCACCATGACCTGCATCACAAGGCCTATGTCGACAACGGCAACAAGCTGATTGCCGGCACCGAATGGGAGAAGAAGTCGCTCGACGAGATCGTCGTCGGCACCTACCAGGCTGGCGCTGTGGCGCAGAATGGCATCTTCAACAATGCTTCGCAGCACTGGAACCACAATCTGTTCTGGGAAATCATGGGGCCGGACCAGGTCGGGATCCCCGGCGCGCTGGAAAAGGCGCTGACCGAAAGCTTCGGCTCGGTTGCAAAATTCAAGGAAGATTTCGCCGCGGCCGGTGCTGGCCAGTTCGGTTCGGGCTGGGCCTGGCTGGTGAAAGACAAGGACGGGTCGCTCAAGGTCACCAAGACCGAGAATGGCGTGAACCCGCTGGTCTTTGGTCAGACCGCGCTTCTGGGCTGCGACGTGTGGGAGCATTCCTACTATATCGACTTCCGCAATAAGCGCCCGGCTTACCTGTCGAACTTCCTCGAAAAGCTGGTGAACTGGGAAGCCGTCGCCGCGAAACTCTGATCCGTCCCTGACGGATGACAAAAGGGGCCCCGCCGCATTGCGCTGGCGGGGCTTCTTTTTTTTGGCGCGGCTTTGCCATGTGATCCTGTGCACCAGATCCTGGCTTTGCGCCGCCTGACCCGGGACAGCCCGGCGTGTCGCGGATGTTCCGGGCATGTACGGAACGCGTCTTCCCTTTCCGCCGGCCCGGGGCGAAAGTCGTCGCCGGAGAATGGCTAAGCGCAGGAGCAGCGGCATGGGGTGGAGAAAGACGGTGCCAGCGCTTTGCCTGGCGCTCAGCGCAATGCCCGGGCTGTCAAAACCGGCAGCGGCTCAGGACTGGTTCACGCGTGAGGCCTGTAGCACGGGCGAGATCCGGGTCTGGCCCGAGGTTCTGTCCGTCGCGGATGAGGCGCGCTATTCTGCCATCGCCGGGGAGGTGCCGAACAGCCTTGGCCGGTTCTGGAAGATCACCGCGCCGGGCGGCCAGATCTCCTGGCTCTGGGGCACCTATCATGTCTCTGAGCGCCGCCTGCTTGCTTTGCCACAAGAACTGCGCGAGGTGCTTGAAGCTGCTGATGTTGTGGCGCTGGAGTTCAATCCGCAGCCCGGGACCCGCGCCGATATCCGCCGCGCCAATGACCAGGCCTGGATGTTCATTAGCCCGGGGGCAGCGCCGGATGACCGCGCGGATTTCCCGCCACAGATCCTCGACCATATCGCGCTGCGGCTTGAGACCTTTGGCTGGGATCCGGGCTATATGTCGATGATGACCGATGCCGGTCTGTTCAGCCTGTTGCTGTCAGACCCCTGTTCGGATTTCACCCCGTTCATGCCGGCCCAGGACTTTTTCATCGCCCAGACCGGCTGGCTTGCGGGGGCGCGGATTGCAGGGCTGCAAGAGCCATGGGAACTCGGCGCAGAGCTGACGGTGCCGGAACGCGCGGCGGCGGCACGGGCGGCGCTGCTGCTTTACGGGCTTTATCTCGGGCCGGATTCCGCGCTTGCCGGGCTGCGGGAGACCGGCTTCGCGCTTTATCTCGAGGGGCGGATCGGGGTGATGGATGCCTGGTCGGATGGCTGGGCGGAACAGGTGCTGGGGGCTGCGCGCGGGCGTGAGGTGGTGGATCTTGCCGAGAGCTATCTGCTGGTCGAGCGCAATGCGATCTGGATGGAAAAGATCCGGAGCCTGGCCGGTCAGGGCAATGCGGTGATTGCGGTCGGGGCCTCGCATCTGCCGGGGGATCTGGGGCTGGTAAGCATGATCCGCGATGCAGGCTACCAGGTGGAGCGGGTGGTTTTGCCGGGCGAGATGCCCTGAGCCCGGTCACTCCTGGCCACTGTGGCCCGCCGGGGATGCCTCCGGCGGGGGTGTCTGGATCAGGAGGAATGGCTCAGGCGGTAAGGCGGGCCTGGAGCGCGGCAGTGAGCGCCTCTGTCAGCGCCGGCACATCGGGGACGGCGCTGAACTGGCTTTTCAGCGAGGCATCGGCGAAGCCCTCGCGGATGATATGGTCGATCAGCGCGAGCAGCGGCTGCCAGTAGCCATCGGTATCGAGCAGGAAGATCGGTTTCTTATGCAGCCCGATCTGCGCCCAGGTCAGCACTTCGAAAAATTCGTCGAGGCTGCCGGCGCCGCCCGGCAGCACCACAATCGCATCCGAATTCATGAACATGACCTTTTTGCGCTCATGCATGTCTTCGGTGATCACAAAAGTGGTCAGATCGCGTTTGCCTTTTTCAAGCCCCAGCAGATGCACCGGAATCACGCCAAGCGTGGTGGCGCCGGCCCCCTGGGCGGCGCGGGCGACCTCGCCCATCAGGCCGACATCACCGGCGCCATAGACGAGGCGCCATTTTTGCGCCGCGATTTCGCGCCCGAAGCTCTGGGCGGTGGCGACATGGGCGGGATTGGATCCGGGGCGCGAGCCGCAGAAGACGCAGATTGAGGGAAGCTGCATTGGGACTCCTGAATTCGATTGCCAGCGGGGGCGATATCGGGGTTTCCTTTAGGCGATAACCTGCCGGGATGCGATGGGAAACCTGACGAAGAGGCGTCGGGGAAACCTGTCCGGCCGGAAGGGGCTGAGGCCGCGCGGATCGCGCGACGGTGACGGAGAGGGGAACGGATGAAGGCCTGGAGTGACTTGGGCGCGGGCACGCGTACGGTGGTATCGGTTGCGGGTGCGGGTGCGGCTCTTGCTCTGGGGGTGGTGATATCGGGCTGGCGACCAGAGGCCGGTGGAGGCACGGGCGGGGGCGGGGGGACAGAGCCTGCCGCGCAGGTCGCACAGCTTCCGCAGGAAGGACAGACTGAGGACAGCGCCGCACAGGCAGGGCAGGGCGGGGCTGTTGCTGCCGCCGATGCGCCTTCCGGGGCCGCAGATATTGCGGCGCCGGTCATCACCACCTGGGCGGTGGCTCCGGGAGGTCATGCGACCATCGGCGGGCTCGGCGAGCCGGATGCGCAGGTGCTGGTTCTTATAGACGGGGCCGAGATCGGCATGACGCGGGTGACCCGTGGCGGCGAATTCGCGCTGGTGACCACGCTCGCGCCGAACCCGTCGCCCGCGATCCTCAGCCTGATGATGGTGCTGGAGGATGGAAGGCGGATCCCGTCGGCCGAGGTGATCGCTATGGGGCCAGTGGCTGGTGCGGTCGTGCCGCTTGCGGAGACTGCTGCGGCGCAAACTGCAACGGGCGCCGCAGCCACGGCGGAGCAGCTTCCCGATCTCGCACCGGTTGCGATTGCGGAAGCAGGCGCAGAGGCTGCTCCGGTGGCGCTGAAGATCAGTGAAGAAGGGGTTGTGCTCCTCCAGCCCGCAAACCCGGCGAGCACAAATCTTGTGCCCCCGGTGCTTGTCCAGACCATCTCTTATCTGTCGCCCGGCATCGTGCAGATCGGCGGCAGTGGCGCGCCCGGGGCCTTTATCCGTCTCTATCTTGATGACCAGCCGGTGGGGCCGGCAGAGGTCGGGGTCGAAGGGTCGGGCGGCTGGCAGGCAGAGATCCCGGGCATTGCGCCGGGGCTCTACACGTTGCGGGTTGATCAGCTGGATGGTGAGGGCAAGGTGACGTCGCGGGTTGAGATCCCGTTCCGCCGTGAGACACCCGAGGCGCTTGCGACGCTGGCGGGGGCGGTGTGGATGCGGCTGGCACCGGGACGCCGCCGCCCGAAAATACGCGGCCCGAGGGGCTTTCGCCTGAAACAGCGCCGCAGCCGGCAGAGGCCGCGGCCCCTGCTGTCGTGGCGGCGGCGCCAGAGCCGGAGCCGGGGGCTCAGGCCGCAAGCGAGGCAGTACCGGCAGAGCTTGCCGCGCTGGCCATGGCAGAAGCCGCCCTGCCGGAAACATCAGAGCAGCCGCTTGCCTCAGCGGCGCCCGCCGGTGCTGAAGCGCCCGCTCCGGCCGTGCCGGGGATCCCGGTACAGACCGCCTTGCCGGCGTCGCCCGCCATTTCGGTGACGGTGCAGCCTGGCCATACGCTCTGGGCCATCGCGCGCGAGGAATTCGGCGAGGGGGTCTTGTATGTCCAGCTTTTCGAGGCCAATCGCGACCGTATCATCGATCCGGATCTGATCTATCCCGGCCAGGTCTTTACGATTCCGGGGCGTTGACCGGCTGGTTTGCGCCAGACTGGTTTGCGCCAGACTGGTTTGCGGCAGTCTGATCCGCAACGGGCGGGTTCGCAACGGGCGGGTTCGCGACGGGCTTGCCGCTTTGCGGCGGCCCGGCCCTGGTCATATTGCCCTGGCAGCAGGCAATCACTTCGGGATGCTCGGCACAGCAATCATTCAGCAAATGCGAAATCGCGGCGCCGACACCGGCGGGATCAACCGCGTAGAACACATTCCGCGCCACTTTGCGGGCGGTCAGCAACCCGGCCTGTTCCAGTTGCGACAGGTGAAACGACAGCCGCGAGGCCGAAAGCCCAAGCAGGCGCGCGATCTCGCCCGCAGCCAGTCCGTCCGGTCCGGCGGGAACCAGCAGGCGGATCAGGTCAAGCCGGTCGCCATGTGACAGCGCCGAGAAGGCGCGCAGGGCCTGCCCGCGCTGAAGCGGATCAAAGGGAGCGGCCATCCCGGGAGCGGCCATACCGGCTTCGCCGGAGGGCGCCGCACGGAACGCCGCAGGTCCAGGCACCGCGGTGAGATCTGCGGGGCGCGCCAGGTCCGGCAGATCCGTGGTGCCTGGGTGATCGGGGTCTTTACTCTGATCCATGTTTCAACTATTCATGAATCCTTGAAATAACTCAAGCCACCATTGCGCCCGGCCGCAGAATTTGCGGCCGCAGCACACAAAGCCCGCAATGGCAGCTCTTCGCGAAGGCCATCCATGTCCGCTCCCGACCCAATTCCCTCCGCATCGCCCGATGCGCCGGCCTCTGGCTGGCAGACCATCCTGCGGGTTGCGCCGCATCTGTGGCCGAAAGACCAGCTCTGGGTCCGGCGCCGGGTGATGATCGCGCTGGCCTTCCTGCTGGTGTCCAAAGTGATTTCGGTGATCACACCCTGGTTTTACAAACTGGCAGTGGATGGCCTTGCCGGAGAGGGCGCAGCGGATCCGGCGCGGATCATGGCGCTTGGCGCGGTGGGGCTGGTGGTGGCTTACGGGCTGGCGCGGCTTGGCGCGGTGTTGTTCCAGGAATTGCGCGACGCGGTCTTCGTGCGGGTGGCGCAGGGGGCGCTGAGGCGGCTGGCGCTTGACACCTTCAGCCATATTCACCGGCTGTCGATGCGCTACCATATCTCGCGCCGCACCGGCGGCCTGTCGCGGATCATCGAACGCGGTGTGAAAGGCGTCGAGTTCCTGTTGCGGTTCCTCTTGTTCTCGATCGGGCCGCTGATCCTTGAACTGGTGCTGGTGACGCTGATCTTCGCTTTTGCCTTCGGGGTGAACTATGCGGTCGTCGTCGCGGTGACGATTGCACTTTATGTCTGGTTCACCTTCGCGGTGACCGAATGGCGGGTGAAGATCCGTCAGGAGATGAATGATCAGGATACCGATGCCAATCAAAAGGCGGTGGACAGCCTGCTGAACTATGAAACCGTCAAATATTTCAACGCGGAAGCTCGTGAGGCCGAGCGCTATGACGGCGCGATGAAGCTGTACGAATCGGCGGCGGTGAAGACCGGGCTCTCGCTCTCGATCCTCAATGTCGGCCAGACGCTCCTGATCACCGCAGGGCTGATCGCGGTGATGGTGATGGCGGCTTTGGGCGTGCAGCAGGGGCAGCTGACGGTTGGCGATTTCGTTATGGTCAATGCCTATATGATCCAGATCACCTTGCCGCTGGGTTTTCTGGGCACGGTTTACCGCGAGATCCGCCAGGCGCTGGTCGATATGGGGGCGATGTTTGGCCTTCTGTCGCAGCCAGCTGAAGTGGTGGACGCCCCCGATGCAAAGCCGGTCGCGGTTAACGGCTGCGAGATCACCTTCGACAATGTGTTCTTTTCCTACGATCCATCGCGCGAGATCCTGAAAGGCGTGAGCCTGCGGGTGGCCCCGGGTGAGACCCTCGCGCTGGTCGGGCATTCCGGCTCGGGCAAGTCGACGATCGCGCGGCTCCTGTTCCGCTTCTATGACGTGACCGGAGGGGCGATCCGGATCGACGGCCAGGATATCCGCGATGTGACGCAGAGCTCGCTCCATGAGGTGATTGGCGTCGTGCCGCAGGATACGGTGCTCTTCAATGACACGATCCGCTACAATATCGGCTATGGGCGTGCCAATGCGAGCGAGGCTGATATCATCGCAGCGGCGCGGGCGGCAAAGATCCATGACTTCATCGAAAGCCTGCCCGACGGCTATGACACCACCGTTGGCGAGCGCGGGCTGAAGCTTTCGGGCGGTGAAAAGCAACGGGTTGGCATAGCGCGTACCATCCTGAAGAATCCACCGATCCTGATCCTCGATGAGGCCACTTCGGCGCTTGACACCCAGACCGAACGCTCGATCCAGGAGAGCCTGCATGAGATGGGCGAGGGCCGTTCGGTGATCACCATCGCACACCGGCTCTCGACCATTGCGGATGCGGATTGCATCCTGGTGATGGAGGCGGGCCGTGTGATCGAACAGGGCCGCCATGAGGCGCTTCTGGCCAAAGGTGGCCGCTATGCCGCGATGTGGGCGCAGCAGCGCGCCGAAGAAGAGGACGCGGCGGCGTGACCTTTCTCCGGGCTTTGCAGCCCGGATGCCTCCGGCGGGGATATTTGAGAGACAGATGAATAATACTGCCCCTTTTCATCTGTCTCTAAACATCCCGGGGGTGAGCGGCGAAGCCGCGAGGGGGCAGGGCCCCCTTTCCTGCCTGGTCAGGATTACCGCATCCGGATGAGGGGATTTTCCCTTTGACCCCGGCGCGTGGCGGGGTGAGACTGGCGGGAGTTCCGGATCACCCAGATGCTGCGCCGCTTTCTCTTTGTTCTCCTTCTGATATTCGGCCTCGCGGCGCCGGCTCTGGCCGAACGGCGTGTGGCGCTTGTGCTTGCCGCGCAGGACTATCGCCATCTGCGCCCGCTTTCGAATCCGGTGAATGATGCCCGTGCGATTGAGGATATGCTCAAGGGGCTCGGGTTTGAGGTCTGGACCGAGACGGACCGCGATCTGAGGCGGATGCGCCGGGCGCTGGAGGATTTTCGCGCGGATGGTGCGGGCGCCGATCTCGCGCTGGTCTTTTATGCCGGGCATGGCGTGGCGATTGACGGGGTGAATTACCTGCTGCCGGTCGATGCCGAGGCGAAAAGCGCGGCCGGGCTCGCGGCCACATCCCTGCCTTTGTCCGAGGTGCAGGAGACGCTCGCGGCGATCTCGCCCAATGCAGTCTTTCTGCTTGATGCCTGTCGCGATGATCCTTTTGCCGGCAATGGTGCCTCGGATCCGGACGGGCGCGGCGCGGTGGCTCTGGCGGATGACAGCGGTGATGCGCCAAAGACCGTGCCTGGGCTCGGGCGCATCGGGCGGGCCGATGGGGCGCTGATCGCTTTCGCCGCCGCCCCGGGCGAGACCGCCGCTGATGGCAATGGCAAGAATTCGCCTTTCACCGAGGCGCTTTTGCGTCATTTCGGCCGCGAAGGCACCGAGCTGCGGCTTTCTCTGACCCTCGTGCAGCAGGATGTCTATGACCGCTCGCGCGGGCGCCAGATGCCCTATATCGAAAGCGGCCTGCCGCGCCTTGTCTATCTCTCGGGCGAGGGAGACCTTCCGGAACGCGAGCTGCTTCTGGTCGCGATGGAGAAATACACCCCCGACCTGCGCGGTGAGGTTGAGGCGGTGGCGGCACAAAATGACATGCCGCTGGCGCCGCTTTACCGTGCGGTGGTGACGGGGGATCTGGAAAAGCTTTCAGCCGGGGAGCGCCGGATCAAGCTGGAAGAGGCCGCCCGGTCTTATACGGCTTTTGAATCCGATTTGCTCCGGCTGGCCTCCGATGATCCGCGGGTCTCGGAGCTCAGGACGAAGGCCGAGGAGCAATTCGCGCTTGGGGCCTCGGAGGCAGGCCGGGTGCTGATGGCCGAAGCGGCGGCGATTGATGCGAAATCGGAAAGCTCGATCCGCGACAATCTCGTGGCACGCACCCTGTCGCAGGCGGCGACCCATGTGCTGAATGCCAATGCGGCGCGGGCCAGCCTGCGCTATGATCTGGCGATCGGCGATCTCACCCATGCGACCGAGCTTTACAACCGGGTCCGCGCCGATCTGCCCGACCGTGATGCGAAAGAGGCCTATGCGCTGGCCCTCAGCGATCTTGCCTGGCTCTATCTGGTTGCGGGCAACAGCTCGTCCGCGCTGAGCATCACGCTCAGCCAGGTGGATTATCTTGACAGCCTGACCCGCGCCGAGCCGGATGATATCGGCTGGCGCCGCCAGTTGATGTGGGCGCTGAAAGGATCGGGCGAGATCAAGGCGCAGCAGGGCTTCCTTGCCGAGGCCGATGCCGACTATGCCCGTGCCGATGACCTGACCGCCGCGCTGATAGCCGCCTGGCCCGAGGACCAGGATCTGCGTCGCGAGCGCGAGGTGATCCTGAACAGCCGTGGCTCGATCCGGCTGACCTTGTCGGATTTCCAGGGCGCGCTTGCCGCGCATCAGGCGGCGCTGGAGATTGCGCTGGCGCTGTATGATCTGTCGCCAGACAGCGTGACCCATGCGCGCGATGTCTCGTTCACGCAGGAAAAGCTCGGCGATGTCTGGTCGGCGCTTGGCGATTATGAACGTGCACGCGCGGCCTATGACATCGCGCTCGGGATCAGCCAGGACCTCGTCAACAGACATCCCGGCATCGCGGGCTACCAGCTTGATCTGGCGGTTGGTTATGAGCGGCTGGGCGAGATGCTGATGGGCGAGCAGCAATATGATTCGGCGCTGGCCGTGCTGATGGAGGCGCAAAAGATCCGCGACGAACAGCAGGCGAAGGATCCGGGCAATGTCGTGCATAAGCGCGACAGCGCCGTCACCCTGTCGCGGATCGGTGATGTGCTGCTGGCGATGGGTGACACCGGCTCTGCGCTGATGAACTGGCAGCATGCGCTCGGGCTCCGGCGTGAACTGGTCGATCTTGACCCGCAAAACGCGATCTGGCTGCGCGATCTGTCGATTTCCTATGAGCGGATCGGCGGCCTCTATCTGGGCGAGGGCGCGCTTGACGAGGCGCTTGAGGCGGCGAATGAGGCGCTGATCCTGCGGCAGGCGGTGGTCGATATCGACCCGCAAAACCTGCCGCCGCAACGCGATCTGACGATCTCGCTGGAGCGGCTGGCGCGGATTTATGGCGAACTGGGCGACGCGACCACCGCGCGCGAGTTTTACACGCGCTCGCTCGAGATCCGTCGCTGGCTGGCCGCGACCGCGCCGACGGTGCAACTCTATCAGCTGGATGTCGCTTTTACCCTCGTCTCGATGGGCGAGGCGCTCTGGCGCAGTAATGAGCCGGCGGCGGCGCTGCCGCTGCTGGATGAAAGCCGCGAGATCCGCGAGGCGGTGCGGGCGGCGGCGCCCGCAGACCGGCCCGAGGATGTCTCGCTTTTGCGCGAGCTGAGCATTGGCCTGAACATCCAGGTCCAGGTTCTGCTGGCTTTGCAGGATATTCCCCGCGCAATCGATCTTGCCCGCCAGTCGGTTGAACGGATGGACCGCGTGGCTGTGCTGCGCCCGAATGACCCCAATTTGCTTCTGGACCGGATGTTCGCCGCCAACCGGCTGGCAGGCGCGCTGGAAGCCTCGGGTGATCTCACGGCGGCGCTTGCGGCGTATCGCGAGGCGGCGGGCTATGCATTCGCGGCGTCCTCGGCTGATCCCTGGAATGTGATCGCGGCCCAGGATTACGCCACAGCGCTGGAAAATGCGGGCCGGGTGCTGATGGCACAGGAGAATTTCACCGCCGCAAAACAGGATTACGAGGCGGCGGTGGCGCTGCGGAAATGGATCGCGGGGCAAAAGCCGGCCTCTCTTGTCGATCAGCGTGCGCTGGCCTATGCGCTGCGCTTTTTGTCAGACGCGAACTACTTCCTCGCGGAGCTCGAAGCCGGGCGCGGCAATGAGGAAGAGGCGCTGGCGATCCTGCGCTGGCTTGCCGGGGTCGAACCGGAAAACCCTTATAATGTGACCGATCTGGCGCAGAGCCTGTATCGCGCGAGTTTCTACTACCGCGATGGGTCGGTCTATCTCACCGAGTCGGTGGCGCTTTTGAACGGGCTCGAAACCGCGGGGCGGCTGCCGGAGGGGCCGTTCCGCGACTGGATCAAGATCTATGGCGAGAGGCTTGCGGCCTTGCGGGCAGGGACGGGGGCGGATGCCGCGCCGGTGCCCTGACCCGGGAGGGGAAGGCGCGGGCGGCGGAGGCCGGCCCCTGGCACAGGTCATGGGGGCGGATAGGGGCCTAAAGGGGCGCGCGGGACTTGGCAAGATTGCCGGAATCCCTGTAAGACGTGGCGGAACAAGGACTGATGGCAGGAAGGCCTGGGGCAAGTGAGCGACACCAACAGTTTCATTGACGAAGTCACCGATGAACTTCGCCGCGAAAAGCTGACACGGGCTTTCCGCCGCTGGGGCTGGGTCGGCGGCGTCCTGATCCTGGTGATCGTGGCCGGTTCGGGCTGGCAGCAATGGTCACAGGCCCGGGATGCGGCGCGGGCCGAGCTTTTTGGTGATGCGCTTCTCGAGGCACTGGATACCGGCTCGCCCGAAGCGCGGCGCGAGGCGCTGGCGGCGATTCCCGCGACCGGCTCCCAGGCGGTGATCCGCGATATGATCGAAGCCTCAGATCCGCAGGAAGACAGGCTGGCCACGCTGGCGGCGCTCGACAAGGTGATCGCCGATCAGACCCTTGACCCGGCCTGGCGTGATCTTGCGATTCTGCGGCGGGTGATTGTCGCAGGCGCGGATCAGCCCGCAGCCGAGCGTCGTGCGGCGCTTGAGACCATTGCGGTGCCTGGCCGGCCCTACCGGTTGCTGGCGTCCGAACAGCTGGCCTGGCTGCTGATCGAAGAGGGCAATGCCACGGCGGCGATTGCGGCGCTGAACAGCCTCTCGACCGATCAGGAGGCCAGCGCGGCCTTGCGCGGCAGGGCAGAGCAGATCGTCACCGTGCTGGGTGGCAAGCCGGCCGAAGTGGTGAGCGATGTAGCACCGTCTGACGCTGCGGCAGCGTCCGGCGCAGCGCCATCGGGCAACGATTAAACGGCACAGACCACGTGCTGCGGGAGAGGCCAGAGCGCCGCCTGCAGAACAGAGAAACTGGAATGATGAGGCAGGGCGTGAGCATGAAACGGCGGATCGGCTGGCTGATGGGCGCGGTGGCGGGGCTGGCACTCCTTGGTGCCTGCGGAGAACGTGAACTGATCCTCTCCGGTGAGCGGGTCGATGTGCGCGATGTGCTGGCCGGCTCTTCGTCGCGCGATGCGGGGCCCGTGGCGCGTTCCGCCCCGATCAGCCTGCCCGCACAGCAAAACAATGCCGACTGGGCGCAGCGCGGCGGCAATGTCCGCCATGACGCCCCGCACGCGGCGCTGCGGGCCACGCCGCAACTGGCTTTCGCAACCTCGATCGGCGAGGGCTCTTCGCGCCGTCACCGCATTGCAGCCGCGCCGGTTGTCGCGGGGGGGCGGGTTTTCACCATCGACGCGGCCATGGTCGCCTCGGCAGTTTCCACCAGTGGCGCGCTGTTGTGGCAGGCCAATCTGACGCCCGCAACCGACCGCGGTGGCCGTGTGTCTGGCGGCGGTCTCGCGGCGGATGGCGGACGGCTCTATGCCTCGACCGCATATGGCGAAGTCATCGCCATGGATGCGGCCACGGGCCAGATGCTCTGGCGGCAGCGCGTCGACAGCCCGATCCAGGGCGCACCTGCGGTGGCGGATGGCGTGGTCTATGTTGCAGGGCGTGACGGTTCGGCCTGGGCGATCAATGCCGCTGACGGCAAGGTGCAATGGCAGGTGATCGGCACGCCGGGCGCTGCGGGTTATATGGGCTCGGCCGCGCCAACGGTTGCGGATCGCGCGGTGATCTTCCCGTCGGGCGCCGGTGACCTGCTGGCGGTGATGAAGATCGGCGGCGGCTCGAAAATCTGGCAGAAATCCATCGCAGGGCGCCGCCCGGGCATCGCCTATGGCGAGGCGCAGGACGTGACCGGTGACGCGGCACTTGTGGGCGGCACACTTTACACCGGCACCGCAGCCGGTCGCACGGTTGCGATGGATGTCAGCTCGGGCGAGCGGATCTGGGAGACCGAAGAAGGCGCGCTCGGGCCCCTGGCGATGGGCGGCGGTTCGGTCTTTATCGTCTCAGACGAGGCGCGGCTGGCGCGGCTTGACGCCGCGACCGGGGACGTGATCTGGGCGGTGGCATTGCCCTATTTCACCGCCGAGAAAGTGAAAAAGCACAAGGCGATCACCGCCCATTACGGTCCGGTTCTGGCCGGTGGCCGGATCTGGGTGGCCTCGTCGGATGGCGTGTTGCGCGGCTTCTCGCCGGTCGATGGCGCGCTTGTCGCGACTGTCGAGATCCCCGGCGGTGCGGCCACACAGCCGGCGGTCGCGGGCGGCACGCTGTACGTGGTCTCGAACAGCGGTCAACTTCTGGCTTTCCGCTGAGGCGATTGCCGTGTAACAGGGCGAGCTTCAGGAGAACCGTGTCATGAGCTTCACCCTCGCCATTGTTGGCCGCCCGAATGTGGGCAAATCCACGCTGTTCAACCGGCTGGTGGGCCGCAAGCTTGCGCTGGTCGACGACCAGCCGGGCGTCACGCGCGATCTGCGCGAGGGCGATGCAAAGCTGTTTGATCTGCGCTTTACCGTGATCGATACGGCGGGGCTTGAGGAGGTCACCGATGACAGCCTTCAGGGCCGGATGCGCCGCCTGACCGAACGCGCGGTCGAGATGGCCGATGTCTGCCTTTTCGTGATTGACGGACGGGCAGGGGTCACGGCGACTGATGAAACCTTTGCCGAGATTCTCCGGAAGAAAAATGCCCGCGTGATCCTTGGCGTCAACAAGGCCGAGGGCAAGGCCGGCGATTCCGGCGCGCTGGAAGCCTATTCGCTGGGCCTTGGCGAGCCGGTCCGCATGTCCGCCGAACATGGCGAGGGCATGGATGATCTCTATCACATCCTGCGCCCCTTTGAGGCCGAATTCGCGGAACGCGAGGCCGAGATCACGCCGCAAACCGATCTCGACCTGCCCGAAGACAGCGAGCTCGACAGCGATGACGAAGGCGCCGATGAGAGCTGGCGGCCCTCGGCGGCGAAACCGCTGCAGATCGCGGTGATCGGGCGCCCGAATGCGGGCAAGTCGACGCTGGTGAACAAGATCCTTGGCGAGGACCGGATGCTGACCGGCCCCGAGGCCGGGATCACCCGCGATGCGATCTCGATCAAGACCGACTGGCTGGGCACGCCGATCCGGATCTGGGACACGGCCGGCATGCGCAAAAAGGCGCGGGTGGTCGAAAAGCTTGAAAAGCTCTCCGTCTCGGACGGATTGCGCGCGGTGCGGTTCGCCGAGGTCGTGGTGGTGCTCCTCGACAATGAGATCCCGTTTGAAACCCAGGACCTGCGGATTGCCGACTTTGCCGAGACTGAGGGCAGGGCGGTCGTGGTGGCGATCAATAAATGGGATCTGGAGACGGAGCGCCAGGACAAGCTGGCCGAGCTGAAAGAGATGTTCGAGCGGCTGCTGCCGCAGCTGCGCGGCGCGCCTTTGGTGACGATTTCCGGCAAGACCGGGCGCGGCATGGACCGTCTTCATGACGCGATCCTGCGCGCCCATGCGGTCTGGAACCGGAGGGTGGCGACGGCGCGGCTGAACTCCTGGCTCTCGGCCATGACCGAAGCACACCCGCCGCCCGCGCCGGGCGGGCATCGGATCAAGATGCGCTATATCACCCAGGCCAAGACACGGCCGCCGGGCTTCGTGATCAAATGCTCGCGGCAGGATGAGGTGCCGGAGAGCTACAAACGCTATCTGATCAACGGGTTGCGGGATCACTTTGAGATGCCCGGCACGCCGATCCGCCTCTTCCTGCGCGGCCAGGGCGATCAGAACCCGTTCCGTGAGAAGAAATTCCACACGCCGTCGCGGCTGCGGAAACACCAGGGCAAACAGGTGAAGAAGTAGAAGAGGGGGGACAGCCCCCTCGCGGCTTTGCCGCTCACCCCCGGGAATTTTCAGACAGATGAAAATGCTCTGAGCCTGTTCATCTGTCTTTAAATATCCCCGCCGGATGCAAGGGGCTCGCGAGGGCCCCTGTTCTGTTTCAGACGAGGCCCCCATCCGCGCCGATGCGGGTTTTGCCACCGAGATAGCGGTGCAGCACCTCAGGAATCTCGACCGAGCCATCCGCCTGCTGGCCGTTTTCCAGGACCGCGATCAGGCAGCGCCCGACCGCAAGACCGGAGCCGTTGAGCGTCGCGATGAAATCGGGCTTGCCCCCTTCGGAAGGGCGGTAGCGTGCGTTCATGCGCCGCGCCTGGAACTGGCCACAGGTCGAGATCGAAGAGATTTCGCGAAACCGGTTCTGCCCGGGCAGCCAGACCTCGATATCATGGGTTTTCTGCGCGCCAAAGCCCATATCCCCGGTGCATAGCACGACGGTGCGATAGGGCAGGCCCAGCTTTTGCAAAATCGCCTCAGCCTGTGCCGTCATACGCTCATGTTCCGCCAGCGCGGTTTCCGGCGTGCAAAGCGTCACCATCTCGACCTTTTCGAACTGGTGCTGGCGCAACATGCCAGTGGTGTCCTTGCCGGCCGAGCCGGCTTCCGAACGGAAGCATTGTGTATGGGCGGTCATGCGGCTCGGCAACGCGGCCTCGTCGATAATCTCGCCGGCGGCCGAGTTGGTGAGCGTGACCTCCGAGGTCGGAATCAGCCACCAGCCATTGGTGGTCTCATAGCTGTCTTCGGCGAATTTCGGCAGCTGGTTGGTGCCGAACATCGCGTCCGATTTCACCAGAACCGGGGTCCACATTTCAGTCAGCCCATGGTCGTCAACATGCGTGTCGATCATGAACTGCGCCAGCGCCCGGTGCAGGCGGATGACTGCGCCTTTCAGCACCACAAAGCGCGCGCCGGAGAGCTTGGCGGCGGTGGCGAAATCCATGCCCGGTTTCACGCCGGCGATCTCGAAATGTTCGACCGGAGTGAAATCGAAGGTTTTCGGCGTGCCCCAGCGACGGATCTCGACATTGTCAGTCTCGTCGGCGCCGTCGGGCACTTCGGCGAGCGGCAGGTTCGGGATCGTGGCCAACCGGTCGCGCAGCGCTTTGTCTTCGGCCTCCGCTTCCGAGGTCAGGAGGGCAATCTCGGCCTTTTTCTCGGCCACCAAAGCGCGCAGCCGTTCGAATTCGGCATCATCGCCACGCGCTTTCGCCGCGCCTACCTCTTTCGAGGCCCGGTTCTGGTCTGCCTGAGCGGTCTCAGCCGCGAGGATCTTCGCGCGGCGGGCCTCATCCAGCGCCAGCAATGCAGGCGAAAGAGCGGCCAACCCGCGACGGGAGAGCGCCGCATCAAAAGCGGCAGGGTTTTCGCGGATCATGCGGATATCATGCATGGAACTGGCCTCGCTGGCTTGCAGGAATTGCGGTGCTGTTTATGGCAGATGCCTGCGGGCGGGGAAAGAGGGCGACGAGCGCGCCCCTGGCTGCGGGCGGATGCCTCCGGCGGGGATATTTAGAGACAGATGAAATCCGCGCTGGTTATTCATCTGTCCATAAATATCCCGGGGGGTGAGCGGCTTTGCCGCGAGGGGGCGAGCAGCCCCCTTCTGCTGCCAGACAGGGCTGCCATCACGCCTGTGCCTGTCATGGTGCGGTTCCTCTGGCGCAAGCGGCAAAAACCGCTTACATGGGCCGGTGATCGGGGAGGCGGGGCGCGCGCCGGATGGTGCGACCTGCCTTCTCACTGCCAACCGACAGATGCCGGAGACATAGCCACAATGTTCGTGACCCCCGCTTTCGCCCAGGCCGCCGCGCCCGGAGCAGGTTCCGCCCTCGCTTCCTTTGTTCCGCTGATCCTTATCTTCGGCATCATGTATTTCCTGATGATCCGCCCGCAGCAAAAGAAGATGAAAGAGCATCGCGCCATGGTCGAAGCGCTGCGCCGGGGCGACCAGGTGGTCACCCAGGGCGGGATCGTTGGCAAGGTGGTCAAAGTGCAGGAAGACGGCATGGTCGAGGTCGAGATCGCTGAAGGCGTCAAGGTCAAAGTGGTCCGTCAGACCATCACCCAGGTGCTGAACCGCACCGAAGCCGCGGCGTCCTGAGACCCCGCGTAACCCCGGGCTTTCCCCGGGGCCGCACCTGATGCCGGTCCGCCTCCCGGTCCGGTATATGATATGTGATTTCTGAGGCTGACATGACGCCGACCGAGACCTGGAAAAGAGTTCTGATCCTGCTGGTATGTGCCTGGGGGATCATCGCTGCGCTGCCCAATGCGTTTTACGACCGTGTGGAGCGGCATAATGATGCGGCTGCCGATATCGCGAAGGCCGATGGTGTGGCCACAGTGGAAGAGGCGGCGGATCTGGCGCTCTGGCCGAACTGGGCCCCTTCGGCGCTGATGCCGCTGGGGCTTGATCTCAGGGGCGGCGCGCATCTTCTGGCGCAGGTCCAGGTCGAGGATGTCTACAAGGCGCGGATCGACGGGCTCTGGCCCGAAGCGCGCGATGCGCTGCGCGATGTGCGCGATGATGTCGGGGCAGTACGCCGCGCGCCCTCGCCGGAAGACACGCTGCGCATTACCATCTCGCGCCCCGAGAACATGGCCAAAGCCATGGCCGCGCTGCAAAAGCTCGCCTCGCCGGTGATGACGCTGACCGGCTCGCAGGCCTCGGATATCACCATCACCTCGCAGGGCGCGGATATCGTGATCCAGTTGACCGCGAGCGAAAAGACCGCGACCGATGACCGCACGATGCAGCAAAGCCTCGAAATCATCCGCAACCGCGTCGACCAGGCCGGGACCCGCGAGCCGACCATTCTGCGCCAGGGCTCTGACCGGATCCTGATCCAGGTGCCGGGCATCGGCTCGGCCGCCGAGCTGAAATCGCTGATCGGAACCACCGCGAAACTGACCTTCAACGCCGTGGTTGGCAGCACCTCGGATGCCGGTGCCAATCCGGGGCCGCGCAATATGCTCTTGCCGTCGAAAGACCAGCCCGGCCTTTACTATATCGTCGAGGAAACGCCGGTCGTCTCGGGCGAGAACCTTGTCGACAGCCGCCCGGCCCAGGATGAGATGCAGCGCCCGGCGGTGAGCTTTCGCTTTGACACGGCAGGCGGGCGTCGCTTTGGCGATTACACCGCCAATAATATCGGCAAACCTTTTGCCATCGTGCTCGACAATCAGGTGATTTCGGCGCCGACGATCCAGTCCCATATCTCGGGCGGGGCAGGGATCATCACCGGCCGCTTCTCGGTCGAGGAAACCACCGAGCTTGCGGTTCTTCTGCGCGCCGGCGCCCTGCCGGCCAAGATGGATTTTCTGGAAGAACGCACCATCGGGCCGGAGCTCGGCGCCGATTCCATCGAGGCGGGCAAGACGGCCGCGATCATCGGCCTGGCGGCGGTGCTGATCTATGTGGTTGCCTCTTACGGGCTGTTCGGCTGGTTCGCCAATGTGGCGCTGGTGCTGAACGTGATCATTCTTGTGGCGCTTTTGTCGGCGATCGGGGCGACACTGACATTGCCCGGGATCGCGGGCATCGTGTTGACCATGGGCATGGCCATTGACCAGAACGTGCTGATCTTCGAGAGGATCCGCGACGAGTTGCGCGACGGTGCCAACCCGCAGCGCGCCTGTCAGGTCGGGTTTGAACGCGCCTTCTCGGCCATTATGGACGCAAACGTGACCGCGCTGATGACCGGTTTCATCATGTTCTGGATCGGATCGGGCCCGGTCAGGGGCTTTGCGGTGACCTTCACCCTGGGCGTGATCACTTCGATGTTCACCGCGGTCTATGTGACGCGGCTGGTGGTCGAGCTCTATATCAACAACAAACGCCCGAAAACGCTCGTGGTTTAAGGGGAGGATACGGTTATGGCATGGCGTCTTAAACTCGTCCCCGCAAAGACGAATTTCGACTTCTTCAAACATCAGTGGATCACCTTCTCGCTTTCGATCGGGATGATTGTCGCCTCGCTTATCTGCGTGGCGGTGATGGGGCTGAATTTCGGGGTCGATTTCAAAGGGGGCACCACGATCCGCACCGAATCGACCGCAGCGGTCGATGTGGCGGAATATCGCGAGGCGCTGGCCGCGCTTCAGCTGGGGGATGTCTCGATCTCGGAAGTGAAGGACCCGTCCTTCCGCGATGATCAGCATGTCGCGCAGATCCGTATCGGCGCGCGTGAAGGCGAAGAGGCGGTGACGCCCGAGGTGATCCAGGAGATCGAAGAGGCCCTGAAGGCCGTCGATCCGGCGATCACTTTCCCTTCGGTGGAATCGGTCGGGCCGAAAGTCTCGGGCGAGCTGATCTGGAAAGCGGTTGCCGCGATCCTTGCGGGCTCGGCCGCGATCCTTGTCTATATCTGGATGCGGTTCGAATGGCAGATGGCGGTCGGGCTGGTGGCGGCGCTGTTGCATGACGTGATCGTGACGGTGGGGATCTTCTCGCTGTTCCAGATCCGGTTCGACCTTTCTATCGTGGCGGCGCTGCTGACGATTCTTGGCTATTCGGTCAATGATACCGTGGTGATCTTTGACCGGCTGCGCGAGAACCTTGCGAAATACAAGGCGATGCCACTGCGTGAGATGATGAACCTCACCACCAATGAGACGCTGTCGCGGACCGTGATGACGGCGACCTCGACGCTTCTGGTGCTGATCGTGTTGCTGATCTGGGGCGGCGATGTGATCCGGGGCTTTGTCTTCGCGATGACGCTGGGTGTGGTTCTCGGAACCTGGTCGACGCTCTATATGGCAAAGAATATCGTGCTTTATCTGGGTGTTGATCGTGGTGACAAACCGAAAGCCCCGAAGAAATCGAGCGAATTCGCCGATGTCGATGCGTAAGTCAGCATTGCGGATGGGTCGGGCATGCGCCTGACCGAAATCAGCTATGCCGAGGCCCGGCCGATTGACGGCTATGGGCCCGGCTTTTTCCGGGTGAATGATCATGTGCTGCGCGGGCCTTCGCTGATCACGCCCTGGGATGCCGGCCCCTGGGGCGGGCTTGAGGATCTGGCGAGCCTGCTGGACCTGACCGGGCGGATCGATGTGCTGCTTCTGGGCATGGGCGCCGAGATCGCATGGCCGCCGCGCGCCCTGCGCGAGACGCTGGAAGCCGCCGGGATCGGCGTCGAGCCGATGTCCTCGCCGGCCGCCTGCCGCACCTATAACCTTCTGCTCTCCGAAGGCCGCAGAATTTCGGCAGCGCTTTTGCCCCTCGGCTGAGGCAGCCCGGAATTTTGGAAAATTCCGGCCCAATTCCTTCACAGGAATTGGCGCGGCGCACGAAACGGGCTAGGTCAGTGCGATGGAACTCAGGGTCGAAAATCTCGCGGTCGCCCGTGGCGGGCTTGTGGTGTTGGAGGGAATCAGTTTCACCCTGCGCCCTGGCCAGGCCCTTGCGCTGCGCGGCCCCAATGGCATCGGCAAGACCACTTTGCTGCGCACCATCGCCGGGCTGCAACCCCCTGTTTCCGGCGCGATCAGTGCCGCCACGGATGACCTCGCCTATGCCAGCCATGCCGACGGGCTGAAATCCGCGTTAACGGTGGACGCGAATATCTCCTTCTGGGCTTCGGTCTTTGGCACGGGTCAGCCGGCAGCAGGAGCCGCACTGGAGCAGCTTCAGCTGACCGCCTTGCGCCACCGCGCCGCCGGGCAACTGTCCGCCGGTCAGAAACGCCGCCTCGGCCTCGCGCGGCTTCTGGTCACCGGCCGGCCGGTCTGGCTGCTGGATGAGCCCACAGTTTCGCTTGATCAGGCTGCCGTTCTGCTTTTCGCAGCTGTCCTGCGCGCCCATCTCAAAGAGGGCGGCGCGGCGCTGATCGCCACTCATATTGATCTCGGACTTGATGAGGCGGGGGTGCTGGATCTCACCCCCTTCCGGCCAAAGCACCAGCGCGCCGTCGCGGGTGGCTTCGACGACGCGTTCGGCGAGACCATCGGAGTAACAGGATGATCGCGCTCCTGGCCCGCGACCTCTCGCTTGCCTTCCGCGCCGGGGGGGCTTTGGCCTTGGTCTCGCCTTCTTCCTGCTTGTTGTGGTGCTGCTGCCTTTGGGTGTCGGGCCGGACAGCGCCATTCTTGCCACGATCGCGCCCGGCGTCCTTTGGGTGGGGGCGCTTCTCGCCTCGCTCCTCAGCCTCGACCGTATTTTCGCGCTGGATCATGAGGATGGCAGCCTTGACCTTCTGGCCACGGCGCCCTTGCCGCTTGAAGGGGTTGTGGCGATCAAGGCGCTGGCGCATTGGCTGGTCACGGGGCTTGTGCTGACGCTGGCCTCGCCGCTGCTCGCGGTTCTGCTGAACCTGCCTGCCGCAGGATACCCCTGGCTGCTGCTCTCGCTGGCGGTCGGCACACCGGCGCTTTCGGTGATCGGGGCCTTTGGGGCCAGTCTGACCATCGGCCTCAGGCGCGGCGGGCTTTTGCTCTCGCTGCTCGTGCTGCCGCTTTACGTGCCGACGCTGGTCTTTGGCGCCGAGGTCGTGCGGCGCGGCGCGACCGGTCTGGCGCTGGCGACACCGCTTGCGCTCCTTGCCGCAATCACGGCCGGCTCGCTGGCGCTGCTGCCCTTCGCCGCAGCCGCCGCAATTCGGGTTAACTTGCGCTAAATCAGTCTATAACAGAGTCTCGCGCGCTACAAAGCACGGGTGAGGCAGAACAGACGGGCCGATATGTCGATTTGGGAATTCGCAAATCCGAGAAATTTCATGCGGCTTTCCGGGCGGATCCTGCCCTGGATCGCAGCACTTGCGGGCCTGTCTCTGGGGATCGGTCTGACCTGGGGTTTTTTCTTTACCCCTGACGACTACAAACAGGGCTCGACGGTCAAGATCCTCTTCATCCATGTGCCAGCGGCGATGATGGCGATCAATGCCTGGATCATGATGCTGGTCACCTCGCTGATCTGGGTGATCCGGCGCCACCATGTCTCGGCGCTGGCGGCGCGGGCGGCGGCCCCGGCGGGGCTTGTTTTCACGCTGATAGCCCTTGTCACCGGCGCGCTCTGGGGCCAGCCGATGTGGAACACCTGGTGGGAATGGGATCCGCGCCTGACCTCATTCCTGATCCTCTTCCTGTTTTACCTTGGCTATATCGCGCTCTGGTCGGCGATCGAAGATCCTGAAACCGCCGCTGATCTGACAGGCATTCTTTGCGTCGTTGGCTCGGTCTTTGCGGTGATGTCGCGCTATGCGGTCAAGTTCTGGAACCAGGGGTTGCATCAGGATTCGACCATCCTGAAAGTCGGCGAGAAAGACCCGCTGGATGTGGCCTATTACGTGCCCCTGGTGATCTGCCTCGTCGGATTCGTGTTGTTTTTCATACTGATCGTCCTCTTGCGGACCCGGATGCTGATCCGGGCGCGGCGGCTGATCGCGCTTGAGGCAAGGGAGAGGCTTGGATGATGCCGGATCTTGGAGACTACGCGGCAACCGTGCTGGGCGCCTGGGGGCGACGCTTCTGGCCCTGGCCGGGCTGCTTGCGCTGACGCTTGTGCAATCCCGGCGGGTGGCGCGGGCACTGGCCGGGGCAGAAACACGGCTCGCGCAGGCAAAAGCTGCGGAGGCCAAAGCATGAAGGCGCTTTATCTGGTGCCGCCCCTGGCCTTTGCCTGTCTCGCCACTGTCTTCTGGTTCGGGATGCAGCGCGACGGGCAGGGCGAGATCCCCTCGACCTTTATCGGGCGCGCGGCGCCGGTTCTGCCCGAGACATCCTTGCCCGGAACACCACTTCTGACGGCGGATGACCTCCGGAGGGGCGAGGTGACGGTGGTGAATTTCTGGGCCTCCTGGTGCCCGCCCTGCCGGGCCGAACATCCGGTTCTGAAGGCGATGGCGGCGGATGGGATCCGGGTCGCCGGCGTGAATATCATGGATAAAGAAGCCGATGCGGCCGGCTATCTTGAGAAAGACGGCAATCCGTTCTTTGCCATTGCCACCGATCCTGGTGGGCGCAACCGGGTGGAATGGGGCGTGTCCGCGCCGCCCGAGACCTTCATCATTGATGGAGATGGCACGGTTCTGTTCAAATTTACCGGTCCGCTGGTCGGCACCGATTACGAATCGCGCTTTGTCCCCGCCCTTGCTGCGGCGTTGAAATGAAGGCTTTTATCTTTGCCGCAGCGTTTCTGACCTGCGGGGCGATGGCACAGGCAGAGACGATCCGGCCAGATACCAGCTTTTTCACCGGGGTCTATGAGCGGGTCGGGCGCAGTGGTGCCGAGGCTCCGGCGCTGATCGACGATCTCGTCCGGATCGCGCCGGTTAAGGGGACCTGGGCGCTTGATGTCGTCCCCTGTGCGACCGGGGCGGACCATGATGCGCCGATACGCCTGAGCCCGTCGGGCTATGATGAAGTGCCCAATTTGGTGGTGGGGAAAGCCGGTTCCTTCGGCCTCTGGTGTCAGTATTTCACCGATCACAGCAATTACCCGATCCTCACCTGCCAGTCCGAGACAGGCGCGCGGTTCACGCTCTGGCCGATTACGGATGAGCGTGTGACCGCCTGCAAGACAGCGGCGGGACAATCGCTGCCCTGAGACAAGGCGATGCGCAGGCGAGGCCACCCTGATGCGGGGCACCATGAGGCGAGCTAACGTGACGCAGGCGTGACGCAGGACAGGCCGCGTGAGGCCCAGACCGGGCAGACCTTCAGTTCAGCAGTGACAGTGTCAGCATCCCGAACGGCATCAGCAGTTCGGCAAAGGGCAGCGCGGGCAGGGAGAGCCGCCTGGACGCCACGCATCGCGATGCGGGCGCATTCAGCCGGGCGGTTTTTGTAAGAAATGCGGCGCTTTCGGCCTGCCATATCTCGGATTGCGAGGGCAAGGGCGGGAACAGGGCGCGGGCCGGGATCCTGCGGTCACGCATGTCGAGGCGGGTGGAATGGCGCATGGAAAAGCCCTTCTGGCTGAACCCTTCCAGATTGCGCGATTCGGGTAAAAAGGAACTTAACCGGAACAAATGGGCCGGATCGCTCCGGCCCATTTGCGATGCCGCTTTGTCATCCGCCCCTATCTGGCGCCCCGATCAGACACCCCGATCAGACGCCGGCAAGATTTCGCAGCACGTAATGCAGCACGCCGCCGTTTTCGACATATTCGACCTCGATTTCGGTATCGATGCGGCAGCGGATCTCGACGGTCCGCTCGCTTCCATCTGCTCTGCGGATCGTCATGGGGACCAGGCTCAGGGGTTTCAGCCCGCCGGCGAGACCATGGATCGAGATTTCCTCGTCCCCTTCAGGTTCAACGTTTTGCGGGTGTCTCCGCCGGTGAATTCAAAGGGGATGACCCCCATGCCGACGAGGTTGGAGCGGTGGATGCGCTCGAAGCTTTCCGCGACAACCGCTTTGACCCCCAGCAGCGCCGTGCCCTTGGCCGCCCAGTCGCGCGACGACCCCGCGCCATATTCCACGCCGCCAAAAATCACCAGCGGCCGGCCCTGCGCCTGCCAGGCCATCGAGGCGTCAAAGATCGAGGTCTGCGCCCCGTCCGGCCCCAGTGTATAGCCGCCCTCGACGCCGCCCTGATCATTGGACAGCATCTCGTTTTTGATGCGGATATTGGCGAAAGTGCCGCGCATCATCACTTCATGGTTGCCGCGACGCGAGCCATAAGAGTTGAAATCGCGTGGCGCCACCTGGCGTTCCAGCAGGTATTTCCCCGCCGGAGTCGTCGGTTTGAACGAGCCCGCCGGTGAAATATGGTCGGTCGTGATCATATCGCCGAGGATCGCCAGCACCCGCGCGCCCTCGATATCCGAGATCACGCCGGGGGCACGCCCCATATTCTGGAAATAGGGCGGGTTCTGGATATAGGTCGAGGCGGGCGGCCAGTCATAGGTCTCGGCGCCGGTGACTTCGACCGCCTGCCAGCGGGTATCCCCTTTGAAAACATCGGCATATTTCGCCTGGAAAACCTCGCGCGTGACGACTTTGTCGACGATCTCACTGATTTCTTTCTGCGTGGGCCAGATGTCTTTCAGGAAGATGTTCTCGCCCCCGGGCGTCTGTCCGATCGGGTCGCGGGTCAGGTTGACGTTCAGGTCGCCGGCAATCGCATAGGCGACCACCAGCGGTGGCGAGGCGAGGAAATTTGCCCGCACATCAGGGCTGATGCGGCCCTCAAAGTTGCGGTTCCCCGACAGAACTGCCGTCGCAACCAGGTCATTGTCACTGATCGCTTTCGAGATCGCCGGATCGCCCAGCGGCCCGGAATTCCCGATACAGGTGGTGCAGCCATACCCCACGAGGTTGAAGCCGAGCGCATCCAGATCTTCCTGCAGCCCTGCGGCCTCAAGATATTCCCCCACCACCTGTGAGCCGGGCGCGAGCGAGGTCTTGACCCAGGGTTTGCGGGTCAGCCCCAAAGCGCGGGCCTTGCGCGCTACCAGCCCCGCGCCGATCATCACATAGGGGTTCGAGGTGTTGGTACAGGAGGTGATCGCCGCAATCACAACCGAGCCATCGGTAAGGGTGTAATCCTTGCCCTCGACCGGTACGACCTTGCGCACATCCTTTGGCGGCGCGGTGATCGCGCCGCCCTCATCGCCCATATCCAGCGCATCCGGGCTGACATCAATGCCGCGGTAATCTGCCACGACCTTGTAGAAGCTGCGGGCCGATTCCGTCAGCGGCAGGTAATCCTGCGGCCGTTTCGGCCCCGAGATCGCCGGGACAATGCTGCCCATGTCGAGCTCCAGCGTGCTGGTATAGATCGGATCGTAATCGCGCCCGCGCCAGAAGCCGTTTGCTTTGGCATAGGCCTCGACCAGCGCGATGCGGGCCTCGTCGCGGCCGGTATTCCTCAGATAGCGCAGCGTTTCGTCATCAATGGGGAAAAAGCCGCAGGTGGCGCCGTATTCGGGGGCCATGTTCGCGATTGTGGCGCGGTCGGCAAGCGGCAGGTGATCAAGCCCTTCGCCGTAAAACTCGACGAATTTGTTCACCACGCCATGTTTCCTCAGCATCGCCACGACCTTCAGCACCAGATCGGTCGCGGTGGTGCCTTCGACCATTTTCCCGGTCAGTCTGAAGCCAACCACTTCCGGGATCAGCATCGACACCGGCTGGCCCAGCATCGCCGCCTCGGCCTCGATCCCGCCGACGCCCCAGCCCAGCACGGCGAGGCCATTGACCATGGTGGTGTGGCTGTCGGTCCCGACGAGGGTATCCGGGTAAGCCACCAGCTCGCCATTCTGGTCTGTGTCGGTCCAGATTGTCTGGGCCAGATATTCCAGATTGACCTGGTGACAGATTCCGGTGCCGGGTGGCACGACGCGGAAATTGTTGAACGCCTTCTGCCCCCATTTGAGGAAGGTATAGCGTTCCATATTGCGTTCATATTCCAGGTCGACATTCATCTGGAACGCGCGGGGATTGCCGAATTCGTCGATCATCACCGAATGGTCGATCACCAGATCAACGGGGTTCAGCGGGTTGATCTTTTGCGCGTCACCGCCAAGCCCGATGATCCCATCCCGCATCGCGGCCAGGTCCACCACCGCCGGAACACCGGTGAAATCCTGCATCAGCACGCGGGCCGGGCGGTAGGCGATCTCGATCGGATTGCGCCCGCCCTGGGCGCCCCAGGTCGAAAACGCGCGGATGTCATCGCTGGTGACGGTTTTACCATCCTCAAAGCGCAGCATGTTCTCAAGCACCACTTTCAGCGACGCGGGCAGGCGCGAGAAATCCCCAAGCCCGGCCTCTTGCGCCGCCGGGATCGAATAATAGCTGACGGTCTGGCCGCCCGCGCTCAGGGTTTTACGGGTTTTCTGGCTGTCATGTCCGACGGTGACGGTCATGTCTTCGCTCCTTGAAAAACTGGCGTGGCATCTTGCGGCTGCGGCGGGCGAGGCGGTGCCCGGGGATCTCAGAAGTTATGTATGCAGTAGTATACCGAATTTCCAGACCCCGGAGGCCGTGGTGGCGGACGCGGCGGCAATAGGGGCAGAAGCGCCGGCGAAACTACACTGCGATTGCAGCATGGAGAGGGCGGCGAGGAAAGGGGGAAAGCGGTCCGGGGCGCGGAAGATTGCAGGCAATCGCAAAACCTTGATTGGCAGGCAGGGGGTCGGTTTCCTATACAGGGTTGAGTACAGGGACGGGCGGTGTCCGGGCAATGCTCCGATAGCCGCTGACGCCAGCCGGGAAAGACATGAGATGCGACATTTGCTCAGCGCCGCCTGCGGCCTGGTTCTGACCTGCGCGCTTGCAGGTCCGGGCACCGCCGAAGACCTGGCAGAGAAGGCGGCGCCTCTGGCCGCCGGCGCCGGCCCGGTGGTGGTCGAGCTCTTTACCTCGCAAGGCTGTGTCTCCTGCCCGCCGGCGGATGAGTTTTTCGCAAGCCTCACCAAAGACAAGCGCGTGATCGCGCTCTCGCTGCATGTCGATTACTGGGATTACATCGGCTGGGAGGACAGTTTCGGCTCGGCGGCGTTCACCGAGCGGCAAAAGGAATATGCAAGGACCATCGGATCGCGCACGATCTATACGCCGCAATTCATCATCGGCGGTGTCGAGCGCATCGAGGGCTTTGACCCGGAAGCGACGCTGAAGGCGCTGGCCGATCACGTTGCCGCCAAAAGCCCGGTGACGCTGGTGGTCACGCGAGAAGGCGACAACCTGGTGATCCGCGCCAAAGCCGACCCGCCGCTGGAGGCCCCGGCCCGGGTCGAGCTTGCGCGCTATATGCCCGAGGCCACGGTCGATATCGAGCGCGGCGAAAACGCCGGCAAAATCGTGACCTACCGCAATATCGTGACCGAATGGGAGAGCCTTGGCGACTGGGCCGGGCAGGAGCCGCTTGAGGTCAGCATCCCAATCACCGGTAGCAATCCTGCGGTGGTGTTCATTCAGGATGTCAGTGGAAAAGGGGCCAAAGCGGCAGGGCCGGGGCAGATCTTTGCGGCTGCGGTGGCCCCCTGAGACAGAATGGGCTCGGGCTGTGTCTGCCGCTTGCCGCCAGACCACGGGACAGGTGTTTCCCGGCAGCCGTGCTTCGGGTCGAAGCCGTAACGATACTGCAGGCTTCTCCATTGTCAGAAATCAGCTGAAACGGGTTGTCCCGGGGGCCGATCAGGCGCGGAAGCAGGCCGGAAACAGACCCTGGATCAGGTTTCGGCATCCGGCGAAGGCAGTCTGGCGCCGCCATGTTTCCAGCGTTTGTGGATCCAGAACCACTGGCCGGGATAGCGCCGCACCAGCGCCTCAAGGCTGTCATTCAGCGCCTGGGTCATGGTGACCGGGTCACTATGCGGGATCGGATCCTCCACGATGACCTGGAAGGACAGCCCGTCCTGCTGGCGCACCGCATAGACCGGCACACAAAGCGCATCATATTTCAGCGCGAGCTCTGCCGCCGAAAGCGCGGTCTGCGCCTCATGGCCGAAGAAACCCAGAAGCGGTGCGCGGGTCATATGCTGGTCGATCAGCATCCCGAGCATGCCGCCCTGGCGCAGGAATTTCACCATCTGCCCCAGACCCTCGCGCCCGCGTGGGAAAAGCGGTGTGCCGATGGTGGAAATCGCCCTGAGGTAATGTTCGTTGAAATAGCGGTTCGACATATTCATGTAGAGCGCGCCGACCGGAAATCCGCGTGCGATCAGGGCGGCGCGGGTGGCATCATAATTGCCGAAATGCGCGGTGACGAGGATCACGGGGCGGTTCGCGCGACGGGCTTCCTCCAGCGCGGCAACCCCTGCGCCGGTCAGTGGCAGTCCGGCGGCGCGGGCGATGAACTCCTCGCCTGAATAGATCTCGATCAGGGTGCGGCCGACATTGTCGGGCACGTCGCGGACGATCTTCTCGACCTCGGCCTTTGGCAGATCCGGCATGACGAGGGCCAGATTGCTGCGGATGCGGCGGCGGTAGCCCGCCAGCGGTGCGATCACGCCCGAGACGATCTTGCCGCAAAGGGGCACCCTGATGCGGTAGCGCAGCCGCTTCAGGGCCCAGATCAGCGCCCGGAACAGCCGGTCCTGCAGCCAGTGGCGTGGATTTGCCTCATGTTTCTCGCTCATTATGCAGCCCGTTTGCAATCCTGGATCAGCGCTTGTGCAGCCGCGTTTCCCGGTGCCAGACATAGAGACCGGCCCCCACGATCACAAGCGCGCCGGTCACCGTCCAGAAATCGGGATATTCCGAGAAGAAAAGCGCGCCCCAGAGCGTGGCGAAAACCACACCGATATAGGTGAAGGGCGCTACGGTTCCAGCCTCGGCAATCGAGAGGGAGCGGATCATCAGCACCTGGCCCAGCGTGCCGATACAGCCGACAAAGATGAACAGCGGAAGATCGGCAGCCGCGACCGGCACCCAGTTTGTGGGAAGAAAGAGGGAGAAGGCCAGCGTCCCGAAGATCCCGCCCCAGAGCATTGCGGTCCAGACCGGCTCATATTGGCCGATGCGTCGGGTCAGGAGCGAATTGGCCGCGAAAGAGACAGCTGCGGCAAGCGGCATCAGCGCCCACCAGGTGAACACGCCGCCGCCGGGGCGCACGATGATCACCGCGCCGACCAGCGCCACACAGATCGCAAGGATCCTCCTCGGCCCGAGCCTTTCTCCCAGAAACAGCGCGGCCCCGAGCGTGACAAGAACCGGGCTCGTGTCGGTGAGCGCGGTCGCTTCGGCGAGGCCGATGAAATTCAGCGAGGTGAAAAACAGCGCGGCCGTGGTGACCTGGAAAACAGCACGCAGCACATGAAGGCCGGGGTAGGAGGTGCGAGCCATGGCCAGCGTCCGCCCCCTCAGGATCAGCACCACGATCAGCACCTGACCGAGAAAACGTGCCCAGATCACCTGCGGCGCGGGATAGCGCTGCAACAGGCCCTTGGCGCTCGCATCGAGCAGGGTGAAAGCGAGGATTGCGAGGATCATCAGAAGGATGCCTCGCGCGTGGTTCTGCGCAGTTTGCATGATGCCAGCGACGCTACCTGGGTGCCGGGAAAGAGACAAGAGAGGATGGCTGGTCTGGAGCCAATGTGGATGGCTGGAATGCGGCTGGTTCAGACCAGGACCGTGACGGCCTGCCCATGCGAGCAGGGTGGGGGTGAGGAAAAAGTTTGTTTCCGCAAGTCAGCGTCAGGGGCCGGACAGTTCAGCGACACTGGTGACTGGATTGCGACGTGCGGGTCGCCTTTGGCACGGGCCGGCAGATTTTGCCCTTTTGCCTTCTGAAATCAAAGATCGGACCGGGAAGGCGAGGCGGGGGAGCAGAAAATTCCCGATGGGCCTGCGCCATCTGCACAGGGTCAGGCCGGAGATGCAGAAAATGGGGCATGGGCTGCGCTGATTTCCAGGTAACCGGGGCGGTACAATTGAGGCACCTCCGCCCGGCCGGGAGGCGTGCGCAGACCGCAGTCGCTGTCGGCCAGAAGACCCGCATGCGAATGCCCAAGGCGTGTGATGGGCACCGGAGATCGGCTGTATCTGCGCAATAAGAGGCAAGGCTGAGTGAGGTGCAGGAGGCTTGCGACGCGGCCATGCCAGCGCTGCCGGCGTGGAGAAACGCAAAGCCGGGGTCATCCGTCACGGCGGCAATGGGTCGGGGAACAGGCGAATGGGGTGAGATGTGATCCGGCGCCTCCAACAGAGGCTCTTTGCGGAAAGCATCGGGCTGTTACCGATGGGGTTTGCGCCCGGGGCCCGGCCTGCCATGCCAGTGGCTGCGCCGGACGATCTGGTTAAGGCCGCGTGAGAGCCGGACGCTCTCACGCGGCGCTGGCCGTTTTGCAGCCGCTATGCGGGTGCAAAACGGCCGTCCGGTCGTTCCGCGCCGCGAAGGGGACGTGCCCGCAGAGGAGCCCCCGGATCTTTTGTGGCGGAGATTTCTGGCCGGGGATGCGGCCAGAGAGGCCTTAGGCCAGAGACGGGCTTTGCCAGAAAGGCGCTTTGGGCGCTGGCGGGTCATTCCTCCTCTTCGGGCAGCAGCATGACCAGCTCGCCCTGCGCCTCCAGGCTGCGTGCGGCGGCGACGATTGCGCTCATCGCGGTCTCGCCGTCCCTGTCCTTGATCTTCGGCGCCTGTTCGACCTCGTCACGGATGTTTTGCGCCATGCGCTGCGAGATACAGGCGAGGATGAATTCGCCGGCGGCCTCCAGCGGTGGTTTGCCTTTGCTATAAGCGATGGCGGTGACCAGCGTAGCCTGATCGACCAGCCGCACGACTTTCGGAATGTCGCGGCCAGTGACGCGGCCGGGGAAATGCGCGAAGGTGAAGATGGCGCGGCGCACCTCTTCGGCAAAACCGGCATCCGCGTCTTCCAGACCTTTCAGCACATCTTCGCGCACCTGGGCGGGCGAGACATTGAGGATCGCCCCCACCCGTTCAACCGGGCCACGGTCAAAGGCCTTTTGCGGCTGCGCGTCGATCTGGCCGAGAATGGCTATGCCGATCCGGCGCACGGTATCGGGGTCGGTATTGGCGGTTTGCGAGACGGCAAAGGCAATGCGGCGCGCGCGTTCGCCGGGGAGTTTGCCCAGAAACTCTGCCGCCTTTTGCACCGGCATTTTCGACAGGATCACGGCTGCGACCTCGATCGCTTCATTTTCGAGCACCGGAACCAGCCGCTCGGGGGGCAGCGCACCCAGCCGTTCCCAGGGATCACCGCGCGCGCCCACCCCCACTTTGCGGCGCAGCCGGCTCGCGGTGGATTGCGAAATATGGCCATCCATCGCGTTCAGCGCCCCTTCCAGCCCGCCGGGAAAGGCGAGGCCGACCGAATCCAGCTCGGTCATGAATTCCGAGATGACCTGGTCCAGCGTTTCGCGGTCGACCAGCCGCATCTGGCCCATCTGTTCGGCCAATGCGGTCTGAAGATGGTCCGGCAGCTGCGCAATCGGCAGCTCGGCCCCCTGCGCCAGCATATAGCGCACCACCACGGCGGCCTTTTCGCGCGCGCTGAGCATCCGGCGCACCCCGTTTCCCTGCGCGCTGTAGTGACCACCCGCACCCGGACTCTGGGCCGGAGTTATCCGTGCCAGCTGAACCCCATGGGACATCTCCTGCCTCTCAACCTGATCTCTGGCTGATCCTGGCAAAGCGGGGTTAACCGGAGATTGTCAGAGCAGGGTATTTTCACAAGAAATGCGGCCTGAACAGCCGGGCCGCATAAAAACTGCCCGCGACAGCCCAGCCGCAGGCAATTTCAGCGGGGCTTTGTGCCCGTCAGCTTGCGGGCTGGATCATGCAAGAGGCACTTGCCTCATCCCAGACCGCGCCGGGCATACAAAGGGACGCCGTCATGTCTTTCGGTTTCATACAATCGCGCGCCGAGGCGAGGCCCGGCATCAGTATCAGGGGAAGCACGGCGATCAGTGCGGCCCTGCGCAGAGGTCTCGTCATCTCAAATCCTCCTGTGTTCCGCCGCCGGAGGGACGACGCCCGCAGGATGCCATGAAAAACCCCCGCCCGCAGGGAAACTGCGGACGGGGGGCATGCTGCGGGTCACAAGCGCGACAGCTGCGCCGTGTCAGGGCTTATTTGCCGAAAACGCGGGCAAAAATCGTGTCGACATGTTTGGTATGGTAGCCAAGGTCGAATTTCTCCTCGATCTCGGCGGGGGAGAGCGCTTTGGTCACTTCCGCATCGCCAAGCAGTTCGGTTTTGAAATCAGCGCCCTGTTCCCAGACCTTCATCGCGTTGCGCTGCACCAGACGGTAGCTGTCTTCGCGCGACACGCCGGCCTGGGTCAGGGCCAGAAGTACGCGCTGCGACATCACAAGCCCTTTGAATTTGTTCATGTTTTTCAACATATTCTCGGGGTAGATCACCAGTTTCTCGATCACACCCGCCAGCCGGTTCAGCGCGAAATCCAGCGTCACGGTGCTGTCAGGGCCAATCGCGCGTTCGACCGAAGAATGCGAAATGTCGCGCTCATGCCAGAGCGCCACGTTTTCCATCGCCGGGATCACCGACATCCGCACGAGGCGGGCAAGACCGGTGAGGTTTTCGGTCAGGACCGGGTTCCTCTTATGCGGCATCGCCGAGGAGCCCTTTTGCCCGGGCGAGAAAAACTCTTCCGCCTCAAGCACTTCGGTCCGCTGCATATGGCGGATCTCGATCGCGATGTTTTCAATCGACGAGGCGATCACGCCCAGCACCGCGAAATACATCGCATGACGGTCACGCGGGATAACTTGCGTCGAGACCGGCTCCGGCTCCAGCCCGAGTTTCTCGCAGACATATTCTTCGACGCGCGGGTCGATATTGGCGAAAGTGCCGACCGCGCCGGAAATTGCGCCGGTGCGAATCTCGTCTTTCGCGGCTTTCAGGCGACGCAGGTTGCGGTCCATCTCGGCGTAAAACCGCGCGAAGGTCAGGCCCATCGTGGTGGGTTCCGCATGGATCCCATGGCTGCGGCCGATGCGGACGGTGTCCTTGTGTTCAAAGGCGCGGGTCTTCAGGGCGGCCAGCACCCGTTCCACACCCGCGATCAGGATATCGGAGGCACGCACCAGCTGGATGTTCAGCGTGGTGTCGAGCACGTCGGATGAGGTCATGCCCTGATGCACGAAGCGCGCCTCGTCGGCGCCGATGATCTCGGCCAGATGGGTGAGGAAGGCGATCACGTCATGTTTGGTGACAGCCTCGATCTCGTCGATCCGGGCCACGTCAAAAGCCACGTCCTTTGCCTTCCAGACGGCGCTCGCATTCTCGCGCGGGATCACGCCGAGATCTGCCTGGGCGTCGCAGGCATGGGCCTCGATCTCGTACCAGATGCGGAATTTGGTCTCGGGCGACCAGATGGCCACCATTTCGGGGCGGGAATAACGCGGGATCATCACGGACCTCTGACTGGCGGCTTGACTGGCCTTCCCTTAAAGAGCGGTCGGGGCAGGTGCAAGCAATCGCAGGAACAGATGCGCAGAAATGGCGCATAGAAATGGCAGGTCGAAATGGCAGGACGGATGTGGAAAGCCGGGGCGCTGGTGTTGAGCCTTGCGGCCGGTATGGCGCATGCGGCGGCGGACTGGGCCACAGTGCCGGATGACCGGGTCGAGACGGTGCTGGCCGCGCGGACCATTGGTTTCGCGGATGGCGTGACCTGGGGGTTCTTTGCCGATGGCCGTGTCCTCTCGGGGGATACATGGGGGCGGTGGAGCCTCGGCGATGAGACGGTCTGCCTGTTATGGCCCGGGGCCGAAGCCATTTGCTACCGGCTTGACGAAAAGGGCATCGACCTGCGGTTTACCCCGGTTTCTGGCGGTGCGGCGCGGGTGGGGCGCTATATCGATCTCTGACGCGCCCTCGCGGCGGGCAGCGTTCGTGGTGTGATTGCCGCAGCACTGGCGCTGATCAATGTGGTGGCTTTCAGCGATTCCTTAACCTTCGCGCTCCAGTCTCCGGGGAAATACCCCATGGCGACAGAAGGAGCCTGCGATGAGACTGCTGCTGCGACCAGAGGATCGGAGCGACCGACAAGACCGTAAAACCTCTCCGCGCGGCCAGGTCTTTGCTTCGGGGGGCATTCATCGCGCCATGTCGCAACGGGCGCCGGGGCGGGGTGGATCCGCCCTGGCCGACCCCGGCCCGAAGACACTGCTCGAGGCAGATCTGCCGCAGATGCCCGCGACGCCGTGGCGGGTGCCCGGCTTCACCCGGCCCGCGCGGCTGAGCCGCAGTGACTGGCTGATCCGGGCGTTTGCATTGCTCGCGCGATCCGGGCATCCTGCGCTGAACTTACCGGTTCTCTGTGATTTTCCGGGCGCATCGCGGGCCGGGTTTTACGGGTTCTTCCCCGATCTGGCGGCCTATCGCTTTGAGGTGATTGCCCTGTGGGAACGGACCTCGCAACAGCCGGTTCTGTCTATCGCCCCGGCTGAAAATGGCGCCCCCCGGCTGGCATTGGCGCGCCTGCTGGAACTGGCGGATGAGGCCATGGCCCCCCCTCCGCCGGAACCAAAGACGGTGACCCCGATACACCTTGTGCCGTATTGATCGAACGCGCGATTCGCGACTGGGCGCGGTGTGATGTCATGGTGGCGGCGGCGCTTGCGCGCGTTGATGGCTGGCGGCTCGCGCAGGTGCAGGATCTGCTGGTCAGGGCAGGCCTGTCACAGCGCCGCGCGGCAGAACGGGCGGCGGTTTTCTACGCGGCCCGGCTTGGCTTTGACCGGCTGCGCGACAGCACCGATATCCTCGCGGCGGCGCCGATGCGGGCGCTGGCACTGGCCATTCTCGGCGGTCGCGACATGGGCGGGGTGATGCCGATATGCGAAACGCCCCCGGTGCGGCATTCGGAGATGGTGGCCGGGTAGTGTGCGCAAACTGATCCGGGTGTTGCTCGCTTTCGGACGGTAAGCCGGTCCGGCACGAACTGCCTGTAAACCCGGAACAATGCCATAATTGTGCCAGTTTCAGGTCTTTTTCCAGGCGCATTCCTGCCGCCTGACTGATTTTTTCCGGATCTTGCCGCCTGACATTCCTGGCAGGAGGGGCCCTGGGCAGGGAACCGTCCGGGGCAATAAGTGATGCAAGGGCCGGGGCCGCTGGTGCGGTTTCGCGAGTTATGTGAGCGACGGATTTAAAGATGATGAAAAGTGACAGTGATGAGTCCCGTCCGGCAATCTGGGCAGAGGGCAGTCAGAAGCCCCCGTTCGAGCCGCGCGCTTTTGCCCGTGTCGCGCTGAAGATCGGGCGCGAAACCGTGTCCGGCATCCTTGCGCGCTGTGGCAGCAATGCCAAAGACATCGGCGGCGATCTGCGCGCCGGAAGACTACGCATCCCTGAGGAGCGGCTCGGCCATACCGGGCGCTTTCTGCCTTCTGCGTCCAGCACCGGGCTCGCGGTTCTGGGCGGGGCCGGAATTTTGCGCCGTGCGTCAGAGCTTACCCGGCCCAATGCTAATGTCAGCGTGCCGAAAGATATCGACGCCGCGTATCGCGATCTGTTTCGGGGGCGAGTCGCACCCGCCAGCCCCGCGCCCTCGGCGCAGACCACAGCACTCAGCGCAGGTCAGGCTGCGGCCACGGCTGAGCAGCCCGACCCTGCCGTGGGGCAGACCGGCCCGGATGAGCTCGCCGCGATCCGGGATAAGCTGCGTAATCCGCAGCAAGGGGCGGAGGAGACCGCAAGAAAACTGGGCGGCAGTGACGAGGCTTTGGCACAGCCACATCGGGCAATGGCCAGGAGCCTCACTCTGACCCAAAGGCTGCGCCATGCGGCCGGGGAAGGGGCTGCGCGTATTCTTGGTTACTGGATGATCGCTTTTGCGATTCCCTATGGTGCGATCCGTGCCGGGCTTGCCCATTTCAGGGGCGAAGACCTGCGCGAGACACGCGGCAGCGGCGAATAATCCGCAGACTTTGCGGGCGGGGCGAGGGGCCCGTCCGCCGACACCGGAGCTTCAGGTGCCGGGCCCGCGTGTTTCTTGCCATTTCAAGAGGCAGATCCGGGCCTGAGCCTGACGCTGGTCAATGCACCGCCGCCAGCAAGGCCGCATGTTCATCGGCCGTCACCGTATCTGACCGGACCAGCCAGGTGTGAATCGCGAAGACCACCGCCCTGGTGACCGGCAGCCGGATCAGCGCCTGTTTCTCGCAGCGGATATAGCGATGCTCTTGTGGCCGCGGTCGCGGCTGGCTTTCGGGGCGCGGCTGATGCAGCTCCGGATCGTCATAGGTCAGGTAATTCATCCGCCAGAGCGGCTGCTCCGGCCGGATCGCATCAAAGAGCCGCTGCACCCCACGGGCAAGGCGCTCATCATAGGGCTCGACCGGCTCATGGATGCGCAAAAGAGAACGGCCGATCTTTTGCGAGAGCGTCCAGCCCGCCGGGAAACACAAAAGCGCGCCGGTCAGGCGATGGCTGTCCTCGCCGGTCTCTAAGATGCAGAGATCCTCCTGCACCAGCCGCCCGAGCGTCAGCAGCGGCTGCTCAGGATCGGGGCGGATCGTGCCGCCATCGGGGCGTGTGATCACGGCACCGTCCTGCGCAAAGCGGTAGCCGGGATCACGGCCAAGCCGCGCCAGCACCATGTCATAAAGCTCGCGCGCGGCTGGTTCTGCCTCGGGCAAAAGCGCGTGGACACGGTCGGGGATATCAGAGATCAGCGCGTCGCGTCGCGCCATCTGGCCGGCGAAAGCCTCGTCGCGGGCGATCCAGCTGTCATCGGTGAGGGGCTGGATGCCGGGCAGGCGGCTGCTGCGCGGATCCATCCAGGGCAAAAAGGGCAGGCGGGTCTGCAGGATGGCGGGATCGGCTGTCACTGGCGCGTCGGTCTCAAAGGGGCATCGCCGGAGACCCTAATCCGGCTGGCCGCGCCAGGGCAAGGCCAGAGCAAAGTCAGAGCCGGACCAGCAACCGGCATGGCCTCCGGCCAAAGAAAAAGGCCGCCCCCGAAGGAGCGGCCCGTTTTAACCACTGACCGGAAGATCAGAGCTCGTCCAGAGCTTCGACCGCCTTTTGCAGGTCGTCTTTCGAGACGTCCTTCTCGGTCACTTTCGCGAGGCCGACGATGTGATCGACAACCTTGTCTTCGAAGATCGGCGCGCGCAGCTGCTGCTGGATCTGCGGGTTCTTCTGCACGAATTCGAAATAGGCGCGCTCCTGGCCCGGATACTGACGGGCGGTCTGGATCACGGCCTGGGTCATTTCGGCATCCGACACGGTGACCTCAGCCTTGCGGCCGATTTCCGCGAGCAGAAGACCCAGACGCACGCGGCGCTCGGCGAGCTTCTTATGCTCGTCGGTCGCTTCGATATTGCCGTGGTTATGGCCATGCTCTTCCGGGTGCTCTTCATGCCAGAGCTGATGCGCGATCTGGCTGGCTTCCGCCTCGACCAGTTTCGACGGCAGCTCGAACGACACGAGACCATCCAGCTGGTCCAGCAGCGCACGTTTCAGAACGGCGCGCGAAGCACCTTTATATTCGGCTTCGAGGCGCTCACCGATCTGGGTTTTCAGACCTGCAAGATCTTCAGCGCCGAATTTCTTCGCCAGCTCATCATCGATCTCGGCGGCTTTCGGCGCCTTGACCTCATGCACGGTGCATTTGAAGAGGGCTTCTTTGCCTGCGAGATGGGCTGCGCCATATTCGGCCGGGAAGGTCACTTTGACCTCAACCTCGTCACCGGCTTTGGCACCGGTCAGCTGATCCTCGAAACCGGGGATGAAGCTGTTCGAGCCCAGAACCAGCGGATAGCCTTCGCCCTTGCCGCCTTCGAACGCTTCGCCATCGACGAAACCTTCAAAATCGATCACGACCTGGTCGCCCTCTTTGGCTTTCGAGCCTTTCTTGCGGGCTTCGAAATCTTTCGCATTGTCGGCGAGGTTCTTCAGCGCTTCGTCCACATCGGATTCAGCGGCCTTCACGACCAGCTTTTCCAGTGCGACTTTCGCGGTGTCGAGTTCCGGGATCTCCGGCAGGGTCTCATAGGCGACCTCGACCACGACGTCCTTCTCGGGCGACCAGCTTTCGCCGCCTGCCATCTTGACCTCGGGCTGCAGCGCCGGGCGGTCGCCGGTTGCCTCGAAATGGTCCTTCATGGCACCATCGACAGCATCCTGCATGGCTTCGCCCATCAGGCGGTCGCCAAATTGCTTGCGCAGAATCGCCAGCGGCACTTTGCCCTTGCGGAAGCCTTTGATTTCAATGTCGGGCTGCGCTTCGAGCAGCTTTTCCTGCACTTTCGCATCCAGCTCTGCTGCGGTCACCGTGATGGTATAGCCGCGCTTCAGGCCGTCTTTCAGGGTCTCGGTGACCTGCATCTGTTTACCTTCCCAATCCTCAAATGGTGCGGGTGGAGGGACTTGAACCCCCACGCCGTAAGGCGCCGGAACCTAAATCCGGTGCGTCTGCCAATTCCGCCACACCCGCATCGCTCATGTTCTTCCGGGATAACGAAACGGGGACCAGACCCTGATGTGACAGGCCGGCCCCCGCATATGCCCGGAAAATCCGCGCCCTTCTAGCAAAGGCCCGATTGGGATGCGAGCGGAAAATCATCGCGACAAGACTGCGGGAAAGCGGACATTCCGGCCACAAAACCGGTGCATCGGCGGGCAAAAGCCTGGAAATAAGCGCAGCCCTGACCAATTCCTGCCATAGTTCGGCGCGAAACTGGGTCACATAGCGCGAAGATCAGGGATTGAGACCATGATGATCGAAAGCCTTCTCAGCGTCGAAACTGACCTTCCGGCTGTCGAAGTCACCGCGGCGTCCGGTCTTACGGTTGGAACCACTGTTCTCACACTTGACGGCGATCTCCCGGTCCAGTTTCTCGCCCCGGGCGACCGTGTTGTCACCAGATCGGGCGTCAGGGTTCTGAAATCAATCAAAGTTTCGGTGATGCGCGATGCCGGTATGATCCGCGTCAGCGCCTCGGCGCTTGGTCATGACCGCCCGGAAGCTGATTGCTTTCTTGCGCCGGGCCAGAAGATCATACTGCGCGACTGGCGCGCCCGGGCCCTCTATGGTCAGGAGGTCGCCATGATCGAGGCGCAGCGTCTGTGTGACGGCGATTACATCCGCTCTGAGACCGTGTCGGAAATCCGCCTTTTCACGCTGGTCTTTGATGGCGACGAAATCATCTATGCAAATGGCATGGAACTGCTTTGCACCAGCGCCAAAATAACCGCCTGATCTCTCCTCCTGGTCCATAAGCGCGGGCGTGCGACCGGTTGCGCTTTGCCATGTTACCCTGACACAAACAGGCCCGCCGGAGGCGTCCCGAAGGCAGCCAGAGGCTCCCTCCACCGCTCTGTCGCGCGGAGAACCTTTGGCAGCGCCTCGGGCAGATCTTCCGCGATCAGCCCAGGGCCGAAGCTGCGCGCTGCTTCGACATGTAGCCAAGGGCCGAGACAGGCGGCCTCAAAAGGCCTGATCCCGCGCGCCAGAAGTCCGGTGATGATCCCGGCCAACACATCCCCCGATCCCGCTGTCGCGAGCCAGGGCGCCTCCCGCCCATAGGCGGCGGAATTGATGTCTGCACCGCCATCCGGTGCGGCGATCACGGTGTCGTGACCCTTCAGCAAGACGATACAACCCGACTGCCGTGCCGCCGCGCGCGCCGCGTCAATCCGGGAGAAAACCGGCCCCGCGCCGGGGGGCGTCGCCAGTTGCGCCGCGATTTCGGGAAAAGGCGGCTGAATTCGCCGCCATGCGGTGTCAGGACCGTCTTTTCATGCAGGCGCGCAAAGAGATCCGGATCGGCGGCCAGCAGCGACAGCGCATCCGCGTCCAGCACCGCCGGCCTCCCGGAGTCCAGCACCGCCCGCACCAGATCGGCCTCTCGCGGACCTGTCCCAAGCGCTGGCCCGATGCAAAGCGCGTTGATCCGCTTGTCCTCCAGCAAGGCGGTCAGCACTGCCGCATCCCTGACAGGTGACAGCATGATCGCATCAAGTCGCGCCGCATTTTCGGCCATTGCCTCCGGAGGGCTTGCCAAAGTCACCAGCCCTGCACCGATCCGAAGGGCGCTGCGGGCCGAGAGCCGCGCGGCGCCACTGCGCCCGGCGGCCCCGCCTGCGACCAGCGCATGGCCATGGCTGAATTTATGGCCGCCGGTATCATACCAGCCCTTGTCGAGCCTGCTTTTCTTTCCTGAAAATCCCGGACGCAGTTCACGACCATCTACGATCCAGGTCACGTCCGTAAGATCAAGGCGGGGCCGGGGGCGTTCGCGATTTATACGGCGAAAAAGCCTGGAAGGCGCCTCCGGATCCAGCCCGATATCGCAGCAAAGCAGCCTGCCGCAATGGGATGGGCCCTCGGCGAGAAAATGGCCGCATTTGAAAAAGCCGAAGGTGACGGTCAGATCGACCTCATACAGACTGCCGAAGGCCTTGCCGCTGTCAGCGCAAAGCCCTGAGGGAAGATCGACCGCGACCGAGAGCACTTCGGTCAGGGCCGCCGCCTCCGACAGCTTATCCCGCGCCACCAGCATCGGCCCCGAAATCGGGCGCGAGACACCGGTCCCCAGCAGGGCATCCACCACCAGATCGGGCCGGACATCCGAAGGATCGCAGGTGGCAGGGTCCTGGGTCGGGCCGAGTTGCAGCCAGAGATCGTGGTTGAAGCGCGCATCCGCTGGCATCCGCGCCGGATCGCCGGTCAGATAAACATCAACCTTCCAGCCCTGATCATGCAGCAGGCGCGCGATGACAAACCCGTCGCCGCCATTATTGCCCGGGCCGCAGAAGATCATGGCGCGTCCAGGCAAGGTTTGATCCGGGCCCGGGCGGCGAGAACCGCGTCAACCACTGCCTGACCGGCGCGCTCCATCAGTTCCAGCCCGGTGAACGCACCCGAGGCAATGGCGTCATTTTCAACCGCCCGCATCTGCGCCGAGGTCAGAACTATGCTCATTTTTTGCCTGTTTGCTGCATGGGCGTTCCAATGTCGCCTGTTTTTGTGACGGTGTGATTAAATATTGTGCATGTCGCGCGAATTTCCGCCCGGCTTGAACGCTTGCCGGGCCATCGCGATTGCCCGTCTGATGCGGAAATGGTCGATGGTCAGAGACAGGAACGGAGGAGTCGGCGGATGAAGAAGGTTGAGGCGATCATCAAGCCCTTCAAACTTGATGAGGTCAAGGAAGCCCTGCAGGAAGCCGGAATCCAGGGGCTCTCGGTCACCGAGGTCAAGGGGTTCGGGCGCCAGAAGGGGCATACCGAGCTGTATCGCGGGGCCGAATATGTCGTCGACTTCCTGCCCAAGGTGAAGATCGAAGTGATCCTGGCGGATGACATGGTCGAAGCGGCCGTCGAGGCCATCGTTTCGGCCGCGCGCACCGACAAGATCGGCGACGGTAAGATCTTTGTCTCTCCGGTCGAACAGGCGATCCGCATCCGGACCGGCGAAACCGGCGATGACGCGATCTGATCCGGCGATCTGATCATACGAATTTCCGAATACGGGCAGGCGCAGAGGGCGCAGACCCGGCAAGTGTTAACCCTGAACGAAAGGCAGTCAGATGAGCGCGGTTGCGAAGGCTCTCAAACTGATCAAGGACGAGGAAGTCGAATATGTCGACGTCCGCTTCACCGACCCGAAAGGCAAGCTCCAGCATGTCACGCTGGTTGTTGATCTGATTGATGAAGACTGGTTCGAAGAAGGCTTTATGTTCGACGGCTCGTCGATCGCGGGCTGGAAGTCGATTGATCAGTCCGATATGAAACTGATCCCGGATCCGACCTCGATCTATCTCGATCCCTTCTATGCCGAGAAAACGCTCGCGGTGCATTGCAACGTGGTCGAGCCCGACACCAATGAGGCCTATGACCGTTGCCCGCGTCAGACCGCGACCAAGGCAGAGGCCTATCTGAAAGCCACCGGGATTGGCGATACGGCGTTCTTTGGCCCGGAAGCTGAATTCTTCATCTTCGACGACGTGCGCTACTCGATCACGCCGCAGAAGGTCTCGTTCCAGATCGACGCCGAAGCGGCTGCCTGGAATACCGATGCCAAAATCGAAGGCGGCAACCTCGCCCATCGCGCTGGCCATAAGGGCGGCTACTTCCCGGTGAACCCGGTGGATGAGGCCCAGGACCTGCGCGGCGAGATGCTCTCGACCATGAAGCGCATGGGGATGAAGGTCGACAAGCACCACCACGAGGTCGCCACCTGCCAGCACGAGCTGGGGATGATCTTCGGGGGTCTGGTCGAACAGGCCGACAATATGCAGAAATACAAGTATGTGATCCACAATGTGGCGCATGCTTACGGCAAGACCGTGACCTTCATGCCCAAGCCCATGAAGGGCGATAACGGCTCGGGGATGCATGTGAACATGTCGATCTGGAAGAACGGCAAGCCGCTCTTCGCAGGAGATAAATATGCTGATCTGTCACAGGAAGCCCTGTGGTTCATCGGCGGCATCCTGAAGCATGCGAAAGCGCTTAACGCGCTGACCAACCCGTCGACCAACAGCTACAAGCGTCTGATCCCGGGCTTTGAAGCACCGGTTCTGCGGGCATATTCGGCCCGCAACCGCTCGGGCTGCGTTCGTATTCCGTGGACGGAATCGCCGAAGGCAAAGCGTGTCGAAGCGCGTTTCCCCGATCCGGTCGCGAACCCCTATCTGGCGTTTGCAGCGCTGCTGATGGCTGGCCTTGACGGCATCAGGAACAAGATCGATCCGGGCCCGGCATCGGATAAAGACCTTTACGACCTGCCGCCCGAAGAGCTGGCAGCGATCCCGACCGTTTGCGGTTCGCTTCGTGAGGCTCTGGAAGAGCTGGAAAAGGATATGGACTTCCTGGTCGCAGGCGATGTGTTCACCAAAGACCAGCTGCAATCCTATATCGCCCTGAAATGGGAAGAGGTTTATGCCTATGAGCATACGCCGCACCCGATCGAGTATGCGATGTATTATTCCTGCTGATCCGCAGGGAAAGATCGGAAAGGGCGGCCCGATGGGCCGCCCTTTTTCATTTCAGTGCGCGGTCATTTCGGTGACGATCTCTGCCCCGCTGAGCGCGGCGGGGTAATAGGTCGGCCAGTTGGTCAGTTCCTGCAGCAAAGCCGCGCGGTCATCGCCGAAATAGAGATGGAAATGCCCGGATTTTTCGGGCGCGATGATGTGGTCGCTGAACTGGATGAAGCCTGGCGCCTGCGCATCGCCGGCGGTCTTTCTGAAGATAAAGCGAACGCCGCGATTGCCCTTTTCATAGGACAGGATCTCATAACCATCCGCAGCATAGGTGCCGGTCGCCGTGCCGTCCGCGGTCTGGAAGGTGATCTGGTCGCCGGTGATGGTGATGCGGTCGGTTTCGGTGGCATAGCCCGTCTCGTAATAGGCTTTGTACCCGGCCGCCGATTTGTCGCCATGCGCGGCCTTTTCGGCCATAACGGGGTCGAGCGTGCCGTCTTTCAGCAGCGGATAGACCGATTGCCAGTCGCCTTCCCAGTCGGAAAGCGCGCGGGTGCCGATCTGGCTGTCTTCGAAATATCCCTTGTAAATCTGGCTCTTCGCCTCGTCATGGCTGTGGGAATGACCATGCGAGTGGTCATGGTCTTTCTTTGCAGTATCGGCCATGGCAAGCGAGAGCGAGGCGGTGAAAGCAAGCGCGCCGAGGAGCAGCGGGCGGTGAAGGAAGGCGGCCATGGTCTTTATCCCCTGGATCGGGCGGAAGATTCCGCGATTCGTTATGTGATACTATAACTATTTATGCCTACCGAGGCTCGCAGCGCGGGGCAAGAGAAACCTGCCGGCCGGGGCAGGGATCCGCCGCAGGGATCCGCCAATGAAAAAGGCCGCGCCCGGTGGGGCGCGGCCTTACCGATCCGGAGCGCCGGATCTGATTATTCGTCGTCCGACGCGGCAGAGCCCATGTCGTCGAACAGCTCGGAGATCTCGAATTCCGCCTGGGCTTCCGCCTCGGCTGCGAGTTCCTGGACCGACTTGCCCGAAGCCTGCAGCGCAGCTTCTTCGACCGAACGGGCCACGTTCACCGAAACGCTGACCGAGACTTCCGGATGCAGCACGACGGTGATCGGGTGGATGCCGAGATACTTGATCGGCTGATCCTGTGCGACCTGGCCACGGCCGATGGTGAAGCCCGCAGCAGTAGCCGCTTCGGACACGTCACGACCGGTGACCGAACCGTAAAGCGCGCCCGATTCGGAGGCCGAACGGATCACGATGAAGGTCTGACCGTCGATCTTGGCAGCGGCGGCTTCGGCTTCTTTTTTGGTCTCGAGGTTGTCAGCTTCGAGCTGCGACTTGCGCGCCTCGAACCCTTTGATGTTGGCCTCATTGGCGCGCAGCGCCTTGCCTTGCGGCAGGAGGTAGTTGCGGGCATAGCCCGGCTTGACGTTGACGACTTCGCCCATCTGGCCGAGTTTCGCCACGCGCTGGAGCAGGATCACTTGCATGGTTCGGTGCTCCTCACTTCACGGCATAGGGGAGAAGCGCGAGGAAACGTGCGCGCTTGATGGCCCGTGCCAGTTCGCGCTGTTTCTTCGCCGAGACGGCGGTGATGCGCGACGGAACGATCTTGCCGCGCTCGGAAACGTAGCGCTGCAGGAGACGGGTGTCTTTGTAGTCGATTGCCGGAGCATTGTCGCCCGAGAAGGGGCAAACCTTGCGGCGGCGGAAAAACGGTTTATTCGCCATGGTTTATGGACCTTTCTTCAGGCGTTGATCAGCGACGCTCGCGGCGTTCGTAACCGCCACGGTCGCCGCCTTCGCGGTCGCCACGGCCTTCACGCTCGTCACGTTTCTGCATCTGAACCGAGGGGCCGTCGGTGTGCTTATCGACCTTGATGGTCAGGATACGCATCACGTCGTCATGCAGACGCATCAGACGTTCCATTTCCTGCACTGCAGCAGCCGGAGCATCCGACTTCAGCAGGGTGAAATGGCCCTTGCGGTTCTTGTTGATCTTATAGGCCATCGTTTTGACGCCCCAGTACTCGTGCTCGACGACTTTGCCGCCGTTATCTGCGAGAACCGTGGAGAAATGTTCGATGAGGCCTTCGGCCTGCGCGTTGGAAAGATCCTGGCGCGCGATGAAGACATGCTCGTAAAGCGGCATGAGGCTTCCTTGCTGACAGGGCGGCTTCATAGGACGGGCAAAGACCTTTCCGGGCCCGTCCACGAGAGGCTACGCCGGTTCATGGGTATTCGGAAAGGATGGGGCCTTATACAGGGAAAGCGGAGGGGCGCAAGGACGAAGGGGGGCGGAGGGGACAATGGCAAAAGCCCGCCGTTCACGGAAGGTCTGGCGGGATTGTGACTGTTCACAGGTGCAGGGATGCTGTTCGCTCCTGCCGGATTGTGCGTCTGCAGCATGACCGGCACTCTCGCGCCATCTTAAGTCCATTCATGGAGACTGGTATGAACCGCCCGCTTTCTTTCGCTCTTGCCGCCGCCCTGGCCGCTTTCACCGCCCCGGCTTTCGCAGAGGCCGTGAAATACAATGTCGATCCGGGGCACAGCCAGATCGTTTTCAGCTATAATCACCTTGGCTTCTCGACCAATTACGGTATGTTCTCGGGTTTTGAGGGCGTGGTGAATTTCGATGCGGATGCACCGGCGGACTCGTCGGTGGAAGTGTCCTTCCCGGTTTCGACCCTGATTACCGGCTTCCAGGCGCGCTATGATCACTTCATGACCGCAGATTTCTTCAATGCCGAAGTGAATAAGGACGTGACCTTCAAATCGACCTCGATCGAGGTGACCGGTGAGAAGACCGCGAAGATCACCGGAGATCTGACGCTGAACGGTGTGACGAAAGCGGTGGTGCTGGACACCGTGCTGAACCAGGCCGGCGAGCATCCGATGGAGAAAAAGCCGTGGATCGGCCTGACCGCGACCACCACGCTGATCCGGTCTGAATTCGGGCTGGGCATGGTCGCGCCCTTCGTCAGCGACGAAGTGCCGGTGACGATCAACCTCGAGGCGGGCAAGGCTGACTGATCAGTTTCGACGCAGGAAGATCTGAGGCCGTCCGGAGAGATCCGGACGGCCTTTTTCTTTGGCGGGCCGGGGCTGCATCCGGCGGGAGTGTTTTTCTCAGGAGGAAGGTGCGGCTTATGTGTTTTGTGGAAACCGGGGGCGTACGAAAACGCGCGCCCGTGGAGGAGGGCGCGCGTTTAGGTAGGCAGGCTGGGATCTGTCAGTTCTGGCGTTTGGCAGTCAGCCCGATGGTGACGAGGACCGGGAAGCCGACCTGAGATTCGTCGCCGAAGCTTGTGCCCATGCCGAAGTCACGGCGGTCGATTGTGGTTTCGCCTTTCATCACGGCGGTGTCGCCGGTGATCGTGAGGCTGAAGGGCAGGCTGACCGGTTTCACCTGGCCGCGCAGATCAAGCGTGCCTTCGGCGATGTAAGCCGTGCCTTCGGGGCGGATGGTTGCGGTGAAGATGGCGCCGGGATGGTTGGCCACGTCGAAGAAATCCGCGCCTTTCGCCTGGTCGGAGACCGAGCCGAGGCTGAGGCTCGTGGTGTCGATCTTTACGGTGACGGTGCCGTTGCGGCCTTCGGTCGGGGTCTCATCGAAGGTGATATCGGCGGACCAGGTGGCGAACTGGCCTGCAACGGCGCTGCCCATTTGCTGCACCGAAAGCGCGAGGCTGCCGCTTTCAACCTGCCAGGCGGCGGTGCCGTCTGCTGCGGGGGCCTTGGGCTGCGGTTGCGCCTCCTGAGGGGGGGCAGAGGCTACGGCCGTGTTGGGCAGGGTATTGGTGGGGCGGCTGATCTCCCATGCGGCAAAGCCGGCGGCGGCCCAGAGCAGGAGCGCGGCCAGGACTGGCGCGCGGGTCTGATGCGGATGGCCAGCCATAGAGGGCGTGCCTTTGACCATGCGCGCCAGCGTCACATCGCGGTCGATGATCACATGTTTCAGCGCCCCGGCGATATGGAGGACCAGCGCGGCCAGCAGGATCCACACGAAAAGCCCGTGGGCCGCGCCGAAGACATGGCCGATAGTTTCGGATTTCGGCACGAAGGGCAGGTTTTGCCCGAATGGCCACAGGATCGGGGCAAAGCCCTCGACCGCCGCGTGATGGATCCATCCTGTCAGCGGCACGAGCACCAGCGAGATATAGAGCGACCAGTGCACCGTTTCGGCCGCAAATGTCTCGAGCCTGCGGCCGGGATGGACCGGCGCGGGGCGGGTCTCGGTCAGGGCCCAGAGGATGCGGGCCAGAGCCACGAAGAACACCGTGACCCCCAATGTCTTATGGACCGAGAAGAGCTGTGCCTTGAGCGCGAGCTCTTCCGAGGTGGCATAGGGCAGGTTTTCGGCGATGAGGCCGAGGGGGAAGGTCGTGATGATCAGGGCGGCGGTCAGCCAGTGGAAGATGCGGCTGACGCGGCCATAACTGGCAACCGTGTTGCGGGCTTGCATTATGGGCTCCGGGATTGGTCTGGAGAGGACTTTGACCGGCAGAATAGCAGGATCGGGGCGCGGAGACATCGCGGATCAGGGCACAGCGACTGTGCGGCGCTTTTGCTCAACATTGCGAGAGGGGGGGATCGCGCTATCTGAGAGGAAATTCATGGAGGATCACGCATGAGCCGTGCATTTGTTTTTCCCGGTCAGGGCGCTCAGGCGATCGGGATGGGAATGGAACTGGCCGCGACCTGGCCGGTTGCGCAAGCCGTCTTTGATGAGGTTGATGAGGCTTTGGGCGAAAAGCTCTCGGTCCTGATCCGCGAGGGGGATATTGCCGAACTGACGCTGACGCAGAACGCGCAGCCGGCGCTGATGGCGACCTCGATTGCGGCAGTGCGGGTGCTGGAGGCGGAGGGCTTTCCGCTGAAGGGCACGGCGGATTTCGTCGCCGGGCACAGCCTTGGCGAATATTCGGCGCTTTGCGCGGCGGGGAGCCTGAGCCTGACCGACACGGCACGGCTGCTCCGGGTGCGCGGTGTGGCGATGCAGGAGGCGGTGCCGGTGGGCGTGGGGGCGATGGCGGCGCTTCTCGGGCTTGATTTCGCGACGGCCTCAGAGGTGGCGGCAGAAGCGGCGCAGGGCGAGGTCTGCCAGGCGGCGAATGACAATGACCCCGCCCAGGTGGTGGTGTCGGGCCATAAGGCGGCCGTCGAGCGTGCGGTCGAAATCGCAAAAGCGCGTGGCGCGAAGCGGGCGATCCTTTTGCCGGTCAGTGCACCGTTCCATTGCGCCCTGATGCAGCCTGCGGCGGCCCGGATGGCAGAGGCGCTGGCCGGGGTGGTGATTTCCGACCCGGTGGTACCGCTGGTCGCCAATGTGCGGGCCGAGGCGGTGACGGAGGCATCGAAGATCACCGATCTTCTGGTGGCGCAGGTGACCGGCTCGGTCCGGTGGCGGGAATCGGTCCTGTGGATGGAACGTGCGGGCGTCACGGAATATTGGGAAGTCGGCGCCGGTAAGGCTCTGGCGGGGATGATCCGGCGGATTCAGAAAGAAGCCGTTGTGAAGCCTGTGGGCACGCCTGCGGATGTGGCGGCGCTGAAGGGCTGAGCCTTTCGAGAGGGGGCACGGGCCGGGGACCGGCCCCCTGCAACTATCGGTTTCCCGAACCAGTGGCACGGGCAATGGTCCCGCCCCGGGATGTTTAAAGACAGATGAAAAGGCCTCAGGCCTTTGGGAGAATGGTTTATGTTTGATCTGACGGGAAAGACGGCGCTGGTGACCGGCGCTTCTGGCGGGATCGGCGCAGATATTGCACGCGCTTTGCACAAGGCGGGCGCTGTCGTCGGGCTGTCGGGGACGCGGGTTGCGCCTTTGGAGGCGCTGGCGGCAGAGCTTGGCGCGCGGGCGCATGTGCTGGAATGCAATCTTTCGGTTGCGGAAGAGGTCGAGGGCCTTGTGAAACGCGCAGGCGAGGCGATGGGATCGGTCGATATCCTCGTCAACAATGCCGGGATCACCCGTGACGGGCTTGCGATGCGCATGTCGGATGAGGATTGGGCCAGCGTCATCGACGTCAATCTGACCGCGAGCTTCCGGCTCTGCCGTGCCGCGATCCGGGGTATGATGAAGGCGCGCAAGGGGCGGATCATCAATATCTCTTCCGTCGTCGGCACCACCGGCAATCCGGGCCAGGCGAATTACTGCGCGTCGAAAGCGGGTCTGGTGGGGATGTCGAAAGCCCTTGCGACGGAAGTCGCAAGCCGGGGCATCACCGTGAACTGCGTGGCGCCGGGCTTCATCGAGACCGCGATGACCGACAAGCTGAACGAGGCACAGAAGGGGGGGATTCTCTCGGCGGTGCCTGCGGGGCGGATGGGGCGCCCCGAAGAGATTGCGGCGGCGGTGATTTATCTGGCCTCGGATGAGGCGGGCTATGTCACGGGCGCCACTTTGCATGTGAATGGCGGAATGGCGATGATCTGAGCCCGGACACAGGCGCTGATATGAGGTTTTCTGGGCCTTCGGATGGGGTCGGCAGGGTGTCGGCACTTGACCTTTGGCCCGGAAAGCATTTGCCATGGAGCGCGGCTGTGCTATAGCGCCCGCCAGAATCCGGGGGCTCGCCCGGTGCTGCCGCGATCGGGGAGACCATCTCCGGCGCGGATAACCAGGCCGGGGGCATGACCCCGCGAACGGAGTAGAGGACGAAACATGAGCGACATCGCAGATCGCGTGAAAAAGATCGTTGTCGAGCATCTCGGCGTTGAAGAGGATAAGGTCACCGAGACCGCTTCCTTTATCGACGACCTGGGTGCTGACTCGCTGGACACGGTCGAGCTGGTCATGGCTTTCGAAGAAGAATTCGGCATCGAGATTCCGGATGACGCCGCTGAAACCATCCAGACCTTCGGCGATGCGGTCGGCTTCATCTCGAAAGCTGTCTGATCGTTTTGTCCCTTTCGGGATAAGAAAGGCTCCCCGGTTTCGGGGAGCCTTTTTGTTTGTGCAGGCTTTGCGGCAGGGGCTCAGCCGGGGCTGAGGAACTTCGCGAGTCGCAGAGCGCCTCCCGCTCGCCCGGAGGCTCGGCTTCGCAATCAGCCGGGGTGATAGAGGCTGTCGAAACTGGCGCTTAGCAGGCTGTTCATGGTTGCCCTGACGGAGGAGGGCCCAGGTAGATTGGAGAATTCTCTCATGACGCAGCCTCTGATCCGGAGAATTCAGGAGGCAGGCGAGGCGTGTGGCATCCGGTTGGTGGCATGGCTTTGCCCGCCTTCTACCCCTTCTGTTGCGGGCGCGCGGGTGCGCGTGTATCAGGCGAAGGGAAATGATCGCCTTGCGAGGGAGTGCACATATGCGCCGTGTAGTCGTTACGGGTCTGGGAATGGTCACACCGCTGGCCTCCGGGGTGGAAGAGACCTGGAGCCGCCTGCTGGAGGGAAAATCCGGCGCAGGCCCGATCACGCGGTTTGATGCCTCGACTGTGGTTACGCAATATGCCTGTGAGATTCCGCGCGGCGACGGCAGTAATGGCACCTTCAATCCCGATGACTGGATGGAGCCGAAAGAGCAGCGCAAAGTCGATGACTTCATCCTTTACGGGGTGGCAGCGGCGGTGCAGGCAGTGCGGGATTCTGGCTGGGAGCCTGGATCTGAAGAAGATCGCGAGCGCACCGGTGTGATGATCGGATCGGGAATCGGCGGGCTTTCGACAATTGCCGAAACCGCGATCCTGATCAAAGAAAAGGGGCCGAAGCGGGTTTCGCCCTTCTTCATCCCGGCCTCGCTGATCAACCTGATCTCGGGCCAGGTCTCTATCCGCTTTGGCTTCAAGGGGCCGAACCATGCGGTTGTCACGGCCTGTTCGACCGGGGCGCATGCGATTGGCGATGCGGCGCGGCTGATCAGCTTCGGCGATGCCGATGTCATGGTGGCAGGCGGCGCGGAGAGCCCGATCTCGGAAATCGGGATTGCCGGGTTCAACGCCTGCAAGGCGCTGTCGACGAAGCGCGGCGATGAACCAACAAAAGCGAGCCGGCCCTATGACGCGGACCGCGATGGATTCGTGATGGGCGAGGGCGCGGGCGTCGTGGTGCTGGAGGAATATGAGCACGCAAAAGCCCGTGGCGCGAAGATCTATGCCGAGGTGCTGGGCTATGGGCTTTCGGGCGATGCCTATCATATCACCGCACCCTCGGAAGATGGCGATGGCGGCTTCCGGTCGATGAAGGCGGCGCTGGCCCGGGCCGGGATCACGCCCGACCAGGTGGATTACATCAATGCGCATGGCACCTCGACCATGGCGGATACGATTGAGCTGGGCGCGGTGGAGCGCCTGCTGGGTGATGCGGCGGGGAATGCGGTGATGTCCTCGACCAAGTCCTCGATTGGTCACCTGCTGGGGGCGGCCGGCGCGGTGGAGGCGATTTTCTGTATCCTCGCGATCCGCGACCAGGTGGCGCCGCCGACGATCAATCTTGATAATCCGGCAGTGGCGCCGAAGCTGAACCTGGCTGCGAACAAAAAGGTCGAACGCAAGATCGATATCGCTTTGTCGAACAGCTTTGGCTTTGGCGGCACCAATGCCAGCCTTGTTCTTGGTAGGGTCAAGTAATCTATGTGGAAAAGTATCGCCTCTAACGCGCTGACGTTTTTCATCGTTCTGTTGATCGTGGCGGCGGCGCTGGTGGCCTGGGGGCGCAATGTCTATGTCAGCCCCGGGCCGCTGACGGAGGCGGTCTGTGTGCAGGTCGAGCGGGGCGCGAGCCTCGCCTCGGTCTCGCGCACCCTGGAGACGCGCGGCGCTGTGGCCGATGCGCGGATCTTCCGGATCGGCGCGGAATATTCGGGGCGGGCCAAGGATCTGAAATTCGGCTCTTACCTGATTCCCCCCGGCGCCACGATGGATGACGTCCTGGGGGCGCTGACCCTGGGCGGGGCCTCGACCTGCGGGCAGGAGATCCAGCTTGTGATCGGTGTGGCGAGCGCGAATGTGGTGCTGCGCGAACTGGACCCCGCGACCAACCGCTTTGTCGAAGTGGCGAAATTCGCGCCTGATGCGGTAGAGCGGCCGGCGGATTATACCGAAGCGGCGGCCAAACCCGATATGCGGTTCACGGTGACGGTGGTGGAGGGCGTGACCTCCTGGGCGGTAGTTGATGCGCTGAAGAAGGTGGATTTCCTGTCGGGTGAGATTTCCGGCGTGCCACCGGAGGGCTCGCTTGCGCCGCAAAGCTATGACGTGGTGCGCGGCGGCGACCGTGCGGGCCTGATCGCGCAGATGAGCGCCAATCAGGAACGGATCATGGCCGATCTGTGGATGGGTCGTGATGAGGGGCTGCCCTATGACACGCCGGAACAGGCGATGATCATGGCCTCGATTATCGAGAAGGAAACCGGCGTTTCGGAGGAGCGCGGGCTGGTCGCCAGCGTCTTTGTCAACCGGCTGCGGCAGGGGATGCGGCTTCAGACCGACCCGACGGTGATCTATGGCATCACCAAGGGAGAGGGCGTGTTGGGCCGGGGGCTGCGGCAAAGCGAGCTGCGCCGTTCAACCCCTTACAATACCTATGTTATTGACGGGCTGCCGCCGACCCCGATTGCCAATCCGGGGCGGGCATCCATTGCTGCGGCGCTGCATCCGGAACAGTCGGATTATGTGTTCTTTGTTGCGGATGGCACGGGCGGACATGCCTTTGCGGTGACGCTTACAGAGCATAACGCGAATGTCGCGCGCTGGCGTGAGATTGAGGCGCAGCAGGGGCAGGCCGGTCAGGGCGGCGTGCAGAGCGCAGAGTGAACGGGGTTGAGTTCTTAACAAAACGTAAACGCTGCGTTCGTTTAAGTGGCTGGTTTAATTGATGTTTTTCTTGACTCTGCGTCCGCTCTGACGTAGGGATTGTGACATGCTGAAAGAGGTGTGAAAGCGGCCAGGGGGCGACCCCGGGGCCGCTTTTTTATGTCGCAGGTTTGCAGGCCCGAGACGGCCCGCAACCGGCAGGGTTGGCTTTAGAAGGAGCGGCAAAAGGGCGGGCTGGCATCTATGACGATCATATTTGCGGAAGGGGGCGGCGACCCCGCCCGCGCGAGCGAGGCGGCGGGTGCGCTGAACCTGACCGAAGAGCTCTACCGGATCGCGGTGGAGGAGCTGAACGAGGCTTTTGCGGGGATCCGCGAGGGCCGGTTCGAACTGGCAAAAGAGGGCCGGCGGGCGGTCAGGGATCTGGCCGATCTGTCAAAGGCGCTGCTGGAGGAGAGAAGGAATGTCGAGAAACTCCGCAAAGAGCTTGCCGGCGGGGGCGCAGGAGACGGCGAACTCGACCTCGGGGCGGCGCGCGATGAGATCGGGCGCCGACTGGCTCGCCTCCGCGCTGCCCGGGGAGATTGATGAATTTCTGAGCGGCTTAAGTGACAATGCGCTGCGGGCGCTGCCGTGGATCTTCGATTTCTGGGCGCTGCCGCATCAGATGCCGCCCGAAGGCGCATGGAAGTCCTGGGTGATCATGGGCGGGCGTGGTGCGGGCAAGACGCGGGCCGGGGCGGAATGGGTGCGCGCCATGGTCGAGGGTGACACGGCCCTCGCCCCGGGACGGGCGCGGCGGGTGGCGCTGGTTGCGGAGACGCTGGAACAGGCGCGCGAAGTGATGGTGCTGGGAGAAAGCGGCATTCTGGCCTGTTCGCCCCCGGACCGGCGGCCGAAATGGATGGCCTCGCGCAACCGGCTTGAATGGGCGAATGGCGCGGTGGCGCAGTTGTTTTCAGCCCATGATCCGGAGCGGCTGCGGGGGCCGCAATTCGATGCGGCCTGGGCGGATGAACTGGCGAAATGGCCGAAAGCCGCAGAGACCTGGGATCAGCTGCAGTTCGGGCTGCGGCTGGGGGAGAACCCGCAGCAGGTGGTGACGACGACACCGCGGAATGTGGCGGTGCTGAAGGCGATTTTGCAGAACCCTTCGACGGTGGTGACCCATGCGCCCACCGAGGCGAACCGGGCCTGGCTGGCCGAGAGCTATCTTGAGGAGGTGAAAGCGCGCTATGGCGGCACCTCGCAGGGGCGCCAGGAGCTTGAGGGGCTTATGATCGAGGAGGCCGAGGGGGCGCTCTGGTCGCGAGCGATGATCACCGCGGCGCAGGCGGCGGCAGAGATCCCGCCGATGCGGGTGGTGGTGGCGGTCGATCCGCCGGTGACGGCGACTAAGAAATCCGACGAATGCGGCATCGTGGTGGTGGGCGCGGATACAAGCGGAGCGCCCGGCGAGTGGCGGGCGGTGGTGCTGGCGGACCGGACAGTGCGCGGCGCGAGCCCGGATGGCTGGGCGCGGGCGGCAGTTGCGGCGATGGAAGAATTCGGCGCCGAGCGGCTGGTCGTCGAGGTGAACCAGGGCGGCGATCTGGTCGCGGGCGTCGTGCGCCAGGTTGATCCGCTGGTGCCGGTGCGGGAGGTACGGGCGATGCGGGGCAAGATGCTGCGGGCCGAACCGGTGGCGGCTTTGTATGAGCAGGGCCGGATTGCGCATCGGCGGGGGCTTGGCGATCTCGAGCAGCAGATGGTTAAGATGACGCGGACCGGCTGGCAGGGGCAGGGAAGCCCGGACCGGCTGGATGCTCTGGTCTGGGCACTGACCGAGCTGATGATCGTACCTTCCTCGCGGATCGGACAGCCGGGCGTGCGCACGATCTGAGGCTGGGCTGCGGGATTGCGGCCGGGGGCCAGCCCCCGGACCCCCGGAATATCTGGATCAAGAGGAAATTAGCGGCGGGGTGCCTTTTCGGGGCGGCTTTCGCATGGCTTACGAGAGGAGCGGCTTTGTGTTCGATTTCCTGAAGATCGGGTCGAGGGTGCCGCCAGTGCCCGGGCAGAAGGCAAGCGCGACGGGGCGGGTGATCGCCCGGAGCGTGGTCACGGGAGGCGGTGGCCGGGTTGCGGGCGGAGTGCGTGATGCCGTCTCGCTGACCCGGGCGGGGTTTCAGGGCAATCCGGTCGGGTTTCGTGCCGTCAGGATGATTGCCGAGGCGGCGGCGGCTTTGCCGGTGATCTGTCAGGATTGCGAGCGTCGCTATGAGGCGCATCCGGTGCTGGCGCTGCTGGCGCGGCCCAATGGGGCGCAGGGGCGGGCGGAGCTTCTGGAGGCGGTTTACGGCCATCTTTTGCTCAGCGGCAATGCCTATGTGGAGGCGGTGCCCGGGCCGGGCGAGCCGGGAAGCGGCACAGTGCCTGGGGAATTGCACGCATTGCGCCCCGACCGCATGTCGCTGGTGCCGGGGGCGGATGGCTGGCCGGTGGCCTTTGACTATTCGGTGGCGGGCCGGGTGCATCGCTTTGATGTCACAGAAGGGCTGAGCCCGGTCTGTCATATCCGCAGTTTCCATCCGCAGGATGATCATTATGGCCTGTCGCCGATGCAGGCGGCAGCGGTGGCGGTTGATGTGCATAATGCGGCTTCGGCCTGGTCGAGGTCACTTCTGGACAATGCGGCGCGGCCTTCGGGGGCGATCATCTATAAGGGCGCCGACGGGCAGTCCGTTCTGACGCCCGACCAGTATGACCGGCTGGTTTGCGAGATGGAGGCGCATCACCAGGGCGCGCGGAACGCCGGGCGTCCGATGCTGCTGGAGGGCGGGCTGGACTGGAAACCGATGGGGTTTTCGCCCTCTGACATGGAGTTTCACGAGACGAAACTCGCGGCAGCGCGCGAGATTGCGGTGGCCTTCGGGGTGCCGCCGATGCTGATGGGGATCCCCGGCGACGCCACTTACGCCAATTATCAGGAGGCGAACCGGGCCTTTTACCGGTTGACGGTCTTGCCGCTTGCGTCGCGGGTGCTGGCAGCGCTGTCGCATTGGCTGGCGGGATTTGGCGGCGAGGCGGTCGGGCTGCGGCCTGACCTTGACCAGATCCCGGCACTGGCGATGGAGCGCGACCAGCAATGGGCGCGGGTCGGCGCGGCGTCTTTTCTGAGCGAGGCGGAGAAACGCGCGCTTCTGGGCCTGCCGCGCCTGCCCGGGCCAGGGGATGGGCCAGATCACGAAACGGGCGACGAGGGGCGCTTATGAACCAGCACAAAGAGGGAGCGGGCTCGCGCTTTGTCTTTGACAGTTTCGACGCCGCTCATGCCCGGATCGAGGCCAATGAACGGGTGATGGAGGAGCGTTGGGCGGGGCTGGAATTCCGGCTTGGCCAGATCGACGCGGCGCTGGAGCGGCTGGAGCGGCGGATCTGGCTCGGGGTCTGCGGGGGGCGGGGTTTTTGCTGGCTCAGGGCGCCGAGGCGGTGATCCGGGCGGCGATGAAATGAGGGTGAGCGATGCTGGAACATAAATTCTGCCGGCCCGAATCGGGGCTGACCCTGAGCGAGGGGCGCGAGCTGTCGGGCTATGCCTCGCTGTTCGGGGTGAGGGACCAGGGCGGTGATCTGGTGGCGCCGGGGGCCTACGCGAAATCGCTGGCCCGACTTAAGGCGAAGGGCGGCAAGGTGCGGATGCTGTGGCAGCATGATCCGACCCAGCCCATTGGCATCTGGGATGAGGTCCGCGAAGACGCGACCGGGCTTTGGGTCAGGGGGCGGCTGCTGACCGAAGTGGCAAAGGGGCGCGAGGCAGCGGCTTTGCTGGAAGCGGGCGCGCTGGACGGGCTGTCGATCGGCTACCGGACGCTGCGCGCGGAGCGCGATGGCGCCGCGCCGGGCCAGATCGCCGGGCAGTGCAAGGGGCGCAGGCTGTTGGAACTCGAGCTTTGGGAGGTCTCTCTGGTGACCTTCCCGATGCTGAGCGAGGCGCGGGTGGCGGCGAAGTCCGAGGAAGTGACGTCGGTTTTCGACGGGCTCGCCGCGCTGTTTGAGAGCGCAAGGCGTGACCTTGCGAGGCGCTGAGCGCGCGCCCGGGAATTCTGCCTGACAGAAGGAATTACGGATGACGGAGAGAGAGATCCGGGCCGGGGAGATTTCCCCGGGCCTGAACCCGGCTGTGGAGGTGAAAACCGCCATGGCCGGATTCCTGAAGGAATTCAGTTCCTTTCAGGCTGACGTGAAACAATCGCTGCAACATCAGGAAGAGCGACTGACCATGCTTCAGAAGAAAACCATGACCTGGGGCCGCCCGGTACTTTCCGCCGTGCCGGAGGAAAATGCACCGCATCGCCAGGCGTTCAATGCCTATCTGCGGTCGGGCGATGACGAGGGATATCGCGGCCTGAGCCTTGAGGGCAAGGCGATGTCGACTGCGGTGGCGGCGGATGGCGGTTATCTGGTTTCGCCGCAGACGGCCGATCAGATCCGCTCGATGCTGATCTCGACCTCGTCCCTGCGCGCGGTGGCCAATGTCGTGCAGGTCGAGGCGACCTCGTTCGACGTGCTGGTGGACCGTTCCGAGGCAGGCTCGGGCTGGGCGACCGAGGCGGTGGCGACGACCGAGACGGCGACGCCCACGCTGGAGCGGATCCAGATCCGGCTGCATGAGCTCTCAGCCATGCCGAAGGCCAGTCAACGGCTGCTTGATGACAGCGCCTTTGACGTGGAAGGCTGGCTTGCGGGTAAGATCGCCACGCGTTTCATCCGGGCCGAGGCTTCGGCTTTTATCAACGGGGATGGCGTTGATAAGCCGAAGGGCATCCTTCTGCCGGCCAAGGTGGCGAATGCCTCCTGGACCTGGGGCAATCTCGGCTATGTGCCGACGGGGGCCGCCGCCGATTTCGCGACCACCAACCCGGCAGATTGTATCATCAACCTGGTCTATTCTCTTGGTGCCGATTACCGCGCAAATGGCACTTTTCTGATGAATTCGAAAACTGCCGGCGCGGTCAGGAAGATGAAGGATGCCGATGGCCGTTTCCTGTGGTCGGATGGTCTGGCGGCGGGGGAACCTGCGCGTCTGATGGGCTATGCGGTGCTGATCTGCGAGGATATGCCCGACGTTGGCGCGAACAGCTTCCCTGTCGCGTTCGGCGATTTCAACGCAGGCTACACCATCGCCGAACGCCCGGATCTGCGCATCCTGCGCGACCCGTTCTCGGCCAAGCCGCATGTTCTCTTCTATGCCACCAAGCGCGTGGGCGGTGACATTGCCGATTACGCAGCCATCAAACTGCTGCGTGTCGCGACCTCCTGACGACCTGATGCCGGGCCCGGCCGTTCCCGGCCTGGCCCTCTTTTAAGGGCCGCGAGCAATTGGGGGCGCAGGGTATGAGACTGACGGAAGAGACGGTGGTGCCGGTGGCGAGCCTGCCGCTGGACGCGCTGAAGGAACATCTGCGTCTTGGCAGCGGGTTTGCGCTGGCTTTGGGGCAGGATGCGCTGCTGGAGAGCCATCTGCGCGCGGCGATTGCGGCGATCGAGGGGCGGGTCGCCAAGGCGCTGATCCGGCGCCGGTTTCTGCTGGAGATGGAGGCCTGGCGCGATGCCGATGCCCAGGCACTGCCGCTGGCGCCGGTCTCGTCTTTGGTGAGTGTCGAATTGGTCTCACCGACGGGTGTCGCAACTGCGGTCAACCCGGCGCGCTACCGGCTGATCCAGGATCAGCACCGCCCGCGGGTCGCAGGTACGGGCGCGGCGCCGCCAGAACCTGCGACCGGGGGCGGGGTCAGGGTGCTGTTCGAGGCGGGGTTCTCGGTGACCTGGGCTGGCGTGCCTGCCGATCTGCAACAGGCGGTGATGCTGCTTGCGGCGGAGTATTACGAGTTCCGGCATGATCCGGGCACGCTTGGCGCGGGACTTCCCGGCGCGGTCGAGAGCCTGATCGGGCGCTGGCGGCTGATCCGCGTGCTGGGCGGGGGGCGGCGATGAGGGTACCGCAACTGCGCCAGCAACTCGCGCTGGAAGAGGCGAGCCGGTTTCCGGACGGCGTCGGAGGGTTCACGCTGAGCTGGGCGCTGGTGGGTCTGCTTTGGGCAGAGATGGTTTCGGGCAATGGCCGAGATGCTTCGGGTGAGGAGGTGATCCTGACCTCGGTGGCCTGGCGGATCACGGTGCGCGGCGCAGCCGCAGGGACGCCCGCCCGCCCGCGCCCCGAACAGCGGTTCAGACTGGGGGCCCGTATTTTTACCATCCTCGCGGTGGCTGAGAATGACCCGGGCGGCCTCTGGCTGACCTGCACCTGCCGCGAGGAGGCGCCGAAATGAGCTACGCAGCAGCAGCAGCCCTGCAGACGGCGATCTTTCAGCGGCTGAGCACGGCGCCGGCTCTGGCAGGCGTTGCCGTGCATGACGCGCTGCCGCCCTCGCCGCCGGGGCTTTTCGTACTGATCGGGCCGGAGGAGGTCCGCGATGCTTCGGATAAGTTGGCAGAGGGCGCGGATCACCGGCTGGTCCTCAGCGTGATCAGTGATGCCGAGGGGTTTTTGGCCGCGAAAACTGTTTCGGTACTGATCTCGGATCTCATGGCGGGGCCGATGCCGGCGCTGTCGCGCGGGCGGCTGGTGCGTCTTTCCTTTGACCGCGCTGTGGCGAGACGGATCGGCGAGGGTGCTGTGCGGCGCATTGACCTGACCTTCCGGGCGCGGATCGAACTCTGATCCCCGTATTCACTTTTTCAAGGAGACAACCATGGCAGTTCAGGCCGGGAAAGACCTTCTGATCAAGATCGACCAGACCGGCGATGGCCAGTTTGAAACCATTGCCGGCCTTCGGGCCACCCGCGCCAGTTTCAACGCCGAGACGGTCGAAGTCACCAGCCTTGAGAGCTCGGGTGGCTGGCGCGAATTGCTGGCGGGGGCGGGGGTGAAAACGGCGAGTATTTCTGGCTCGGGCGTGTTTCGTGATGCTGAAACCGATGAACGTGCGCGTCAGATCTTCTTTGACGGTGAGATCCCGTCCTTCCAGGTGGTGATCCCGGATTTCGGCGTGGTGCAGGGGCCGTTCCAGATCACCAGCCTTGAATATTCCGGCAGCCATAACGGCGAGGCGACCTATGAAGTCTCGCTCGCCTCGGCGGGCGCCCTCAGTTTTACGGCGCTCTGATGGTGAACCCTTACGCAGGGGAGGTGGAGATCACGCTGGACGGGGAGCCACATGTGGCGAAGCTGACGCTTGGCGCGCTGGCGGAACTGGAGGCGGGGCTGGGCGAGGCCTCGCTGATGGATCTTGTCGAGCGGTTCGAGGTGGGGCGGTTTTCGGGCCGCGACGTGCTGGCGCTGGTGGTTGCGGGCCTCAGGGGCGGCGGCTGGAAGGGGCAGGCGGGCGATCTGGTCGCCGTTGAGATTGGCGGCGGGCCGGTGGCTGCGGCAAAGGCCGCAGCGGAGCTTCTCGCCCGGGCGTTCTCGCTCGGGGAGACGAAATGAGCAGCAAATTCGACTGGCCGGGGCTGATCCGGGCTGGGATGCACGGGCTGGGGCTGGAACCGCGCGTGTTCTGGGGCCTCACGCCGGTCGAGTTGCGGATCATGCTGGGGCGGAGCGGGGGGCTCCGCCCCTGACGCGGGCGCGGCTGGCAGAACTCGCCGCATCTTTCCCCGACAGGGGGGCGAGCAAATGAAAGGCGACGAAGATGGCGGAACCGGATCTGCTGGCGGAACAGCTGGCGGGGCTTGAGGAAAGGCTGGGGGCCTCGGCTGCGATGGTCGCGGCTTTTGATGGCGAACTGGCGCGACTGAGGGACAGCGCGACCTTCACCTCGCGCGAAGTCTCGACCTTGTCGAATGGTATTTCAGGGGGCCTCAGGCGGGCGTTTGATGGGCTGGCCTTTGACGGGATGCGGCTCTCGGACGCGCTGAGGGGGTGGCTCAGACGATTGTGGATACGGTCTATTCGGTAGCGATGCGGCCGATCCACACTGCGGTCGGCGGTGCGATTGCCAATGGGATCAACGGGTTGATGTCGGGGCTGATGCCCTTTGCCAAAGGCGCGGGCTTTGCGCAGGGGCGAGTGATGCCCTTTGCCAATGGCGGCGTGGTCTCGGGCCCGGTGTCGTTTCCGATGCGCGGAGGGCGCGGGCTGATGGGCGAGGCCGGGCCGGAGGCGATCATGCCTCTGTCCCGTGGCGCGGACGGGAGGCTCGGGGTGCAGACCCAGGGCGGCGGGCGACCCGTCAATGTGGTGATGAACATTTCCACGCCCGATGTGACGGGGTTCCGGCGCTCGGAAAGCCAGATCGCGGCACAGATGGGCAGGGTTCTGGCGCGCGGTCAGAGGAACAGGTGAGGAGAGGCGCATGTTTCACGAAGTAAGGTTCCCCGCCAATCTGAGCTTTGGCTCGGTCGGAGGGCCGGAGCGGCGCACTGAGATCGTGACGCTCGCCAACGGGTTCGAGGAGCGCAACACGCCCTGGGCCCATTCGCGCCGCCATTATGATGCAGGCGTAGGGCTGAGGTCGCTTGATGATCTGGAGGCGCTGATCGCGTTTTTCGAGGCGCGGCGCGGGCAGCTGCATGGGTTTCGCTGGAAGGACTGGTCGGATTACCGCTCCTGTCTGCCATCGGGCAAGGTTGGTCCCCTGGACCAGCTTCTCGGACATGGGGATGGGGCAACAACGGCTTTCCCGCTTCTGAAGGCTTACCGTTCGGGCGAGGAAGGCTATTCGCGACCGATCCGCAAGCCTGTGGCCGGCTCCGTGCTGGTCGCGCTGGCAGATGATCCGAAGGTCGAGGGCATCGAATTCACGGTCGACAGCGCGAAGGGCGAGATCCTTTTCGAAGTGCCGCCTCCTTTGGGCACAAGGGTTACGGCGGGGTTTGAATTCGATGTGCCGGTGCGGTTCGACGCCGACCGGATCCAGGTTTCCGTCGCGAGCTTTCAGGCCGGCGACGTTCCGAATGTCCCGGTGGTGGAGATCAGACTGTGACACTTGCGCTTCACGACCATTTACAGACCGGGGTGACTGGCCTTTGCCATCTGTGGACCGTTGCGCGGCCGGATGGAGTGGTCCTTGGCTTCACCGATCACGATTGTGATCTTGCTGTAGAGGGGGTGATCCATCGCGCGGGGTCGGGGCTGACCGCCAGCGCATTTCAGCAGGCCACGGGGCTTGCGGTGGACAATTCCGAGGCTGTGGGGGCGCTCAGTGCTGCGGCAATCACGGCAGAGGATCTGGATGCGGGGCGGTATGACGGCGCCGAGGTGCGGATCTGGCTTGCGATCTGGGCACAGCCCTCAGAGCGGCGAGAGCTGTTTCGCGGCTCGCTGGGCGAGGTGAGCCGGCGTGGTGCGGCCTTTCGGGCGGAGTTGCGCGGGCTCGCTGAACCGCTGGGGCAGCCGGGGGCTTTGCTTATGCGCGAAGTTGTTCGGCCGTGCTGGGGGATGTCCGCTGCAAGTTCAGCCTGCAGACCCCGGGCTATTTCTGCGACATCGGGGTGCAGCAGGTCAGCGAGGAGCGGAGAGAGTTCATCTTTGATGCCTTGCCGGGCTTTGATCCGCGCTGGTTTGAACATGGCCGGCTGGAAGTGCTCAGCGGTGCGGCAGCTGGTCTCAGCGCGATGATCCGCTCGGACGATCTGCGGCCCGGGGGGCGGCGCGTCGTGCTTTGGGAGGGCATTCGCGCGCCACTGATGGTGGGGGATCAGCTACGGCTGTTTGCCGGTTGCGATAAGCAGGCTGGAAGTTGTCGCGCTAAATTCAGCAATTTCAATAATTTTCGAGGATTTCCTCATCTTCCGGAGGAGGATTGGCTGACAAGTTACCCCCGCTCTGACCGACCCGCGACCGGGGGTCGGCGCGTCATGCCGATCTGGGCGAATACCAATGGCAGAAACTGAAGCGACGGATCGCACGGCATTGCGCGCGGTTGGTGAGGCGCGGCTCTGGCTTGGAACACCCTATGTCCATCAGGCGAGTTGTGCCGGCGCCGGCGCCGACTGTCTTGGTCTGATCCGGGGCATCTGGCGCAAGCTTTATGGGGCAGAGCCCTGCACGCTTCCAGCCTACAGCGCCGACTGGGCCGAGGCCGGCGCGGGAGAGGTTTTGCACGAAGCCGCCAGCACCTGGCTGATCGCCAAAGCCACCACGCCCGCCATTGGTGATGTGCTTTTGTTCCGGATGCGGGACGGGGGGGCGGCAAAGCACCTTGGGCTCCAGTCGGCCACGGGCCGCGATGCACGGTTCATCCATGCCTTTGCCGGCCATGCGGTCACTGAAAGCGCACTCACATTCCCTTGGGCGCGGCGCATTGCTGCGCGCTTTTCATTTCCGCCGATCTGACAGACGGAGCGATACACAATGGCAACGCTTTTGCTCTCGGCGGCCGGAGCCGCATTTGGTGCGGGCTTTGGCGGCACTGTTCTGGGCCTTTCGGGCGCCGTTATCGGGCGCGCAATCGGGGCTACGGTGGGTCGGGTCATTGACCAGAAGATCCTTGGGGGGGCGCGGATGCAGTTGAGGTCGTTCGCATTGACCGGCTCCGGCTGATGAGCGCGGGTGAGGGCAAAGCCATCGCAAAGCTCTGGGGCCGGATGCGGCTGGCGGGCCATGTGATCTGGGCCTCGCAATATGAGGAGCACAGCCGCTCCCGGCGGGGTGGCAAGGGGGCACCGTCGGGGCCATCGGTGACGGAGTATTCCTATACAGTCAGCCTCGCGATCGGGCTTTGCGAGGGCGAGATCCTGCGCGTTGGCCGTATCTGGGCCGATGGTACCGAGATCGAGCCGCGCAGCCTTTCACTCCGGGTCTATCATGGCACCGAGGACCAGCTGCCCGACCCCAGGATCGAAGCGATTGAGGGCGAGGGGGAGGTGCCGGCGTTTCGCGGTCTTGCCTATGTGGTGATCGAGGATCTCGACGTGACCGCTTATGGCAACCGGGTGCCACAGTTCAGTTTCGAGGTGGTGCGCAATGCGCAGGGGCGGCATGTGGCGCCTGAAGATACGCTTTCCGGACTGGTGAGCGCGGTCGCGATGATCCCCGGAACCGGAGAATATGCGCTGGCGACGACCCCGGTCCATATCAGCTATGGCCCGGGCGAGAATGTCGCGATCAACAGCACATCGCCCTCAGGCCTCACCGATTTTCGGACAGGGCTCGATCAGCTCTCGGGCGAGTTGCCGAACTGTGGTTCGGTATCGCTGGTCGTGTCCTGGTTCGGAAGCGATCTGCGCTGTGGCAGGTGCGAGATCCGGCCCAAAGTCGAACAGCGCAACCATGATGGTCAGGGGATGGCCTGGCATGCGGGAGGCGTGACACGGGCAACAGCCGACGAAGTGCCCAGGCGCGACAGCGGCCCGGTCTATGGCGGGACGCCAGCCGATGCCTCGGTCATCGAGGCGATACGCGCCATCCGGGCGGATGGGAAAGAGGTGATGTTCTATCCGTTTATCCTGATGGAACAACAGCCGGAGAACCGGCTTCCCGATCCCTGGTCAGGTGCGGCGGATCAGCCGGTAATGCCCTGGCGCGGACGGATCACCACCGATCAGGCACCGGGACGCCAGGGGAGCACGGATCGAACGGCACTGGCCGACACCGAGGTTGCGGCCTTTTTCGGCACCGCTCAGCCGGCGCATTTCAGCGCCGCGGGCAGTCATATCCTGTATTCTGGACCGGAAGAATGGCGATATCGCCGCTTTATCCTGCATTATGCGCATCTTTGCGCCCTTGCCGGTGGCGTCGACGCTTTCTGTATCGGGTCTGAGATGCGCAGCCTGACGCAGATCCGCAATGGAGACGACGCTTTCCCGGCTGTGGCAGCGTTGATACAGCTTGCGGCTGAGGTGCGGGTGATCCTCGGGCCGGCGGTGAAGATCAGCTATGCCGCTGACTGGACCGAATATGGCAGCTATGTCGCGGATGGAAACCTCTACTTCCCGCTGGATGATCTCTGGGCGCATCCGGCGGTGGATTTCATCGGGATCGACAATTACATGCCGCTTTCCGACTGGCGCGATGGCGAAGATCACGCCGACGCCGCCTGGCTGGCGGTCTGGAACCCGGACTATCTGAAGGCCAATATCGAGGGCGGCGAGGGATACGACTGGTATTACGACAGCCCAGAGGGGGAGGCGGCCCAGATCCGGCTGCCCATCACTGATGGCGCCTTTGCGGAGCCCTGGGTTTTTCGGGTCAAGGATATGCGCAACTGGTGGCAGATGCCGCATCACAGCCGCGCAGCCGGGGTCCGTGCGCCCACCCCGACGGCATGGGAGCCGCAGTCGAAACCGATCCTCTTTACTGAATATGGCTGTGCGGCAATCGACAAGGGCACCAACCAGCCGAATAAATTCCTTGATCTCATGTCTTCGGAATCGGCCTTACCCCGGGCCTCGAACGGGGCGAGGGATGACCTGATCCAGATGCAGTATCTGCGCGCCATGAACAGCTACTGGCGAGATCCGGCGATGAACCCGCGATCCTCGCGCTATGACGGGCGGATGATTGATATGAGCCGCGCCCATGTCTGGGCCTGGGATGCGCGGCCTTTCCCGGAATTCCCTGGCCGCGTGGATAAGTGGACCGACGGGCCGGCCTATCTGCGCGGCCACTGGCTGAACGGGCGGGCGACCGGACAGCCGCTGTCAGCCGTGATCAGAGAGATCTGCGGCTGCCATGGCATCGGGATGGCGGATACTGCAACGGCACAGGCTGTTGTGCGCGGCTATCTGCTCGATCAGGTGCAAAGCGGGCGCGCAAGCCTGCAACCCCTGCTGCAGACATTCGGCGTCGATGCTTTCGACCGTGATGGTAAACTGGTCTTCCAGCGCCGTTTGCCGGGCCTTGATCACCGGCTCGCCTCCGACCTCTATGCGGTGGACGAGCTGGAAGGCCATGCCGAAATGACGCGCGCGCCTGAGGTTGAGACCGGCGAGTCGATCCGTCTTGGCTATATTGACGCAGAGGCTGGTTACGAGGCGCGGATGGCCGAGACCCGGCACCCAGGGGACAGGTTGCACCGCGTCGCGGGGACCGAGGTTGCGCTTGCGATGACATCGGCAGAAGGGCTTGGCGTCACCAGGCGCTGGCTGGCAGAATCGCGGATCGCGCGGGATAGCTTGCGCCTCAGTCTGCCGCTTTCCCGCATGGATGTTGGGCCTGGGGATCGTATCGCAACGCAAGACGGCTCGGTCTGGCGGGTGGAGCGCGTAGAGCAGACCGAACAGCGCCGCATCGAGGCGGTGCGAATTGAGGGTGGGATCTATGAAGTCCGCGATGAAGGCAGCGTGCCGCCCGCCCTGGCACCCTTTGTCTCGCCGGTTCCGGTCTGGCCGGTGTTTCTCGACCTGCCGCTGCTCAGGGGGGATGAAGAACCGCACCGGCCCTATATCGCGGTGGGGGCACGCCCCTGGCCGGGCTCAGTCGCACTCTGGTCGCAGACTGCGGTGGGCGGGTTTACCCTGAACCGCCTTGTCACAGCACCTTCGGTCATCGGGCGTACCGAAACCGAACTTCTCGCGGCGCGGCCGGGCGTCTGGGACAGGGGCGAGCCGCTGCGGATCCGGCTGAGCGCAGGCGTGCTGAGTGCGGCCAATCCGGTTGCGGTGCTCAATGGCGCCAATGTGATGGCGATTGGCGATGGCACTGCCGGCAATTGGGAGGTGCTCCAGTTTGCCGGGGCCGAGCTGGTCGCGCCCCGGACCTGAGAGGTTTCTCTCCGGTTGCGCGGCCAGGCGGGGACGGATGGGGTCATGCCTGCGGCCTGGCCCGTGGGCAGTACGGTCGTGCTGCTGGACGGGGTGCCGTCGCAAATGGAGCTCTCGATGGATGCGCGGGGCCTCTCGCGCCGCTACCGGATCGGTGCATCGGGGCGCGGCTATGATGATCCGAATGTGGTCGAGATCGCGACGGCATTCGACGGGATCGGCTTGCGGCCAATGCCTGTAAGCCATTTGCGCAGCGCTGCACGGGCCGGCAAGGAGCTGAGCCTCAGCTGGATCCGGCGGACGCGGATCGGGGGCGACAGCTGGCAACAGACCGAAGTACCGCTTTCCGAAGAAAGTGAGGGTTATATGGTGCGAATCCTCGTCGCGGATGTCATCAGGCGAGAGGTGACAACATCAGCGCCGCACTATGCCTATCCGATGGCACAACAGGTTCAGGATGGCGCCCAGGCCGGCTTTACGGCGATGGTCGCCCAGCTGTCGCCATCCTTCGGAGCGGGTCCGTTTCGGTCACTGGCAGTGGCCCCCTGAGCATGGCCGGAACATCTTCCTTTCCGGATTGCCGATTCTGCCCGCATCGGAGATAATCCTTGCTGTTTCCGCCCGCTGATTGCGGCGGCTCGTTACGGGGATTGCCATGGCCGAAACCAGACAACGTGTCACGACGCTCGATCCGGTCTGGACGAGGATTTGCAGCGAAGCGGTGGAGGCTGTCCGCGCCGAGCCGCTGCTGGGTGCCCTGATCCATTCGGGCCTGCTGCACCACGCCACTTTTGAGCGCGCACTGGCTTACCGCTTTTCGCTAAAACTCGCCTCGGGTGAGATGAGCGAACAGATCCTGCGCGAAATCGCCGATGAGGCCTATGGCGCCGCGCCCGAACTTGGCGCGGCGGCGCGTGCCGATCTTATGGCGGTCTATGAGCGCGACCCGGCCTGCCATCGCTACCTGCAGCCCGTCCTGTTCTTCAAGGGCTACCAGGCGGTGCAGGCCTACCGGATCGGCCATTGGCTTTGGCAGAAGGGTCGTGTCGATCTGGCCTATTTCGTGCAGATGCGGGTGTCCGAGGCTTTTGGCGTCGACATTCACCCGGCTGCCCGGATCGGCAAGGGCATCATGATCGACCATGCGCATTCCATCGTGATCGGTGAAACTGCGGTCGTTGGCGACAATGTCTCGATGCTGCATTCGGTGACACTCGGCGGCACCGGCAAGGAAGACGGCGACCGGCATCCCAAAATTGGCAATGGTGTGCTGATCGGGGCGGGCGCCAAGGTTCTCGGCAATATCCGGGTCGGCAATTGCTCGCGGATCGCGGCCGGTTCAGTCGTGCTCGAGGAGGTACCGCCGGAAACCACCGTCGCCGGGGTACCCGCGCGTGTGGTGGGAAAGGCCGGCTGCGCCCAGCCTGCTCTGAGCATGGATCAGCAATTCAGGGCGGAGTGAGCAGGGCATTTGACGGCAGGTATTGGTTCCGGGGGTAAGGCCTTTTTGCGCAGAGCGGCAGCCGCTTTTGCCGGCAGCGCAATCACCCTATTCGCGCGGATCGTTACCGCTCCGCGCGCCATCTGGTCAGGGATCGAGCCGCTGCCAAAGCAGCGGGTCTATTTCGCCAACCACACTTCCAATGCCGATTTCGTGCTGCTCTGGACGGTGCTGCCGCCGATGCTTCGGTCGCGAACCCGGCCTGTCGCGGCGCTGGAATACTGGCTGAAAACCCCGCTTCGCGCCTTTATTGGCCGCGACGTCTTCAACGCCGTGCTGATTGACCGCCGCCCGGAAGAGCGGGTCGAGGATCCGGTCGCCCTGATGGGCAAGGCCCTGGCCGAGGGATCATCGCTGATCCTCTTCCCCGAAGGCGTGCGCAATATGACGGAAGAGCCGCTTTTGCCCTTCCGCACCGGCCTCTACCATCTTGCGAAACAAAATCCCGGAATTGATCTGGTGCCGGTCTGGATTTCGAACCTCAACCGGGTGATGCCCAAGGGGGAGATCATTCCGCTGCCGCTGATTTGCACCCTGACCTTCGGCGCCCCGCTGCATCTGGGCGAAACCGAGGAGAAGGCGGATTTTCTTGCCCGCAGCCATGCTGCGCTGATCGCGCTGAAAGAGACGGTGCCGGCATGAGCGCGACCCCGCATCTCATCTGGCTCTTGCTTGGCGTGGGGGTGATCCTGGTGATCGCCACCCTGATCGGCGAAATTCTGCGCGCAAGGATCGCACCGGATGGCGACAATCCGGTGATCGAAAACCTGAACGCCCGGATCTCGGCCTGGTGGGGGATGGTGATCCTTTTGTCGCTGGCCTTCCTGGCTGGCAGGCCGGGAGTGGTGATCCTTTTCGCGGTGCTCTCCTTCTCGGCGCTCCGGGAGTTTCTGACCCTGACGGCCAAGGCCCGCGCCGATCACTGGTCGCTGGCCGGGGCGTTTTTCATTGTGCTGCCGGTGCAATACTGGCTGGTAGGTCTCGACTGGTACGGTCTCTATGCGATCTTCATCCCGGTCTATGCCTTCCTTCTGATGCCGGTAGTCTCGGCGCTCAGGGGCGAGACGAAGAGCTTCCTGACCCGCGTCGCTGAAACCCAATGGGCGCTGATGATCTGCGTCTATTGCGTGAGCCATGTGCCCGCACTTCTGACGCTGCATATCGCAGGGTATGAGGGCCGCTCCGTCATCCTGATCGCCTGGCTTATCTTTACGGTACAGCTGTCAGATGTGATGCAATATGTCTGGGGCAAGCTGTTTGGCAGCCGCCTTGTGGCGCCGCAGCTCTCGCCCTCGAAGACCTGGGAGGGACTGATCGGTGGCGTGATGACGGCGACCACCGCCGGGGCTGCACTTTGGTGGATGACGCCTTTCACCATGCTCCAGGCGGCCGGCATGGCGCTTGCGGTGACGCTGATGGGCTTCTTTGGCGGATTGGTGATGTCTGCGATCAAACGCGACAAGGGCGTGAAGGATTGGGGGCACCTGATCGCCGGCCATGGCGGGTTCCTCGACCGGCTTGATTCGGTTGTCTTTGCCGCGCCGATTTTCTTCCATCTCACCCGCTGGTTCTGGACCTGACCCATGACAGATGACGACATGCAAGATCCTCGTGCCATCTTTCGGGCCGAACCGCAGGCGGAAGCAGGGGACGCGAACCGTCGCCCGATCCGTGCCCGCCGCAACCGGCTGATGGTCCGCCTCGCGCAATCCCTGGTGCAGCGCCAGATTACCCCGAACCAGATTTCCCAGGCTTCGATGGTCTTTGCCGCACTTGGGCTGCTCTTTTTCTGGGCAGCCTCGGCTTCGGGGCCGATCGGGCAGAGCCTCTTGCTGGTGCTTGCCGCCCTGACGATCCAGCTGCGGCTTTTGTGCAATCTGCTCGATGGCATGGTTGCGGTTGAGGGCGGCACGGCGACCCCTTCTGGCGCCTTCTGGAACGAAGCCCCGGACCGCGCCGCAGATCTGTTGCTTTTCTGGGGCGCAGGGCTGTTTGCTGCGGCGCCGGCACTCGGCCTCGGGGTCGGGGCGCTCGCGCTGATCACCGCCTGGCTGCGGGAGCTTGGCCGCGCCGAAGGCTTTGCGCCCGATTTCCGCGGCCCGATGGCGAAGCCGCACCGGATGGCCGCGCTGACCTTTGCCGCTTTGCTTGCCGCGTTCTTGCCGGTCAGCACCGATGGCGCGACCCTGATGACCTGGGCGCTCTGGCTGATCGGGGCGGGCGTCATCGCAACTGTCGCGCGCCGCAGCATCACTTTGTTGCATCGCCTCGAAGCACGTGGCTGAGTTCATCTGTCCGTAAATATCCCGGGGGAGCCTTCGCATTGAAAATGCGAAGGCGGGGGCAGAGCCCCCGCCTTGTGCGGTTTTCCAGATATTCTGCGGGCTCAGGCCAGCATGGTGACGGGGTTTTCAAGCGCCTCGACCACCGCCTTGAGGAACTGAGCCCCCAATGCGCCATCGATGACGCGGTGATCGACGGAGAGCGTCATCGACATCATCGTCGCCACGCCAATCGAGCCATCCTCCGCCACCACCGGCTTTTTCAGCCCGGCCCCGACGGCAAGGATCGCGCCATGCGGCGGGTTGATCACGGCGTCGAAATTCTCAACCCCGAACATGCCGAGATTGGAGATGGCGAAGCTTCCGCCCTGATATTCATGAGGTGCAAGCTTTTTCGACTTTGCCCGATGCGCGAGATCTTTCATCTCGGCAGACAGGGCTGAGAGCGATTTCTTATCCGCATCGCGCAGCACCGGCGTGAAGAGCCCGCCTTCAATCGCTACGGCAACCGCAACATCGGAAGGTTTCAGCCTGAGGATCCGGTCGCCGGCCCAGACCGCATTGGCATCAGGCACTTCCTGCAATGCGATGGCGCAGGCCTTGATGATGAAGTCATTGACCGAAAGCTTCACGCCGCGCCCGGTGAGGGCATGGTTCAGCTCGGCCCGGAAGGCCATCAGTGCGTCGAGATTCACGTCGCGCCGCAGATAGAAATGCGGGATCGTCTGTTTGGCTTCGGTCAGGCGGGCGGCGATCGTGCGGCGCATGCCGTCAAGCGCGATCTCTTCGAAAGCGCGGTCCTGATACATTTTCAGAACCGTTTCGGGTGAGAGCCCGGCCGGTACCGCCTTGGTCGGGGCCGGGGTCGCCGTCGCTGCGGGCGTCGAGCCCGCAGCGACGCCCGCTGCCGCAGACGCTTTGGCCGGCGCCGTCCCCGATTTCGCCTGTTCCACATCGGCTTTGACGATGCGGCCATGCGGGCCAGTGCCCTTCACCGCCGTCAGATCGACGCCTTTGTCTTTGGCAATCCGCCGCGCGAGCGGCGAGGCAAAGACGCGCGCGCCGCTGGCCACCGGTGCCGCCGCTGGCGCCGGTGCTGCGGTCGGAGCCGTTTCGGCCGGGCTTGCCACCGCCGCTGCCGCGGGTTGCGGGGCTGCAACGGGGGCAGAGGCTGCCGAAGCATCCTCGCCCTCTTCCAGCAGAACAGCAATCGGGTCATTGACCTTTACACCGGCACTGCCTTCCGCGATCAGGATCTTGCCGATCACACCCTCATCGACCGCTTCGAACTCCATCGTCGCCTTATCGGTCTCGATTTCGGCGATGACCTGGCCCGACTTGACCAGATCGCCCTCTTTAACCAGCCATTTCGCCAGCGTGCCTTCCTCCATGGTCGGAGAAAGCGCGGGCATCAGGATCTGGATTGCCATCTTTTTTCCTCCCTCAGCGGTAGCAGACCGATTTCACGGCGGTGACGATTTCAGCAGGCGTGATCAGCGCCAGCTTTTCCAGATTGGCCGCATAGGGCATCGGCACATCCTTGCCGGTGCAGGTCACGACCGGCGCGTCCAGATAGTCAAACGCGCGCTGCATGATCGTCGAAGCGAGGTGATCGCCGATGGAGCCCACCGGGAAGCCCTCCTCGACCGTCACGCAACGATTGGTCTTCTGCACCGAGGCCAGCACCGTGTCATAGTCAATCGGTCGCAGGGTGCGCAGGTTGATCACCTCGGCCTCGATCCCCTCTTTGGCCAACAGCTCCGCTGCGGCCAGCGAATGAGCAACGCCGATTCCGAACGAAACCAGCGTTACATCTGACCCCGCCCGCATCACCGAAGCCTTGCCAAAGGGGATGGCGAAATCATCGCCCACCGGCACTTCGAAACTCCGGCCATACATGATCTCGTTTTCGAGGAAGATTACCGGGTTGTTGTCGCGGATCGCCGTCTTCAGCAGGCCCTTCGCATCCGCCGCCGAATAGGGCATGGCGACTTTCAGCCCTGGGATCGCCGCATACCAGGCCGCATAGTCCTGGCTGTGCTGGGCGCCAACCCGGGCTGCCGCCCCGTTCGGGCCACGGAACACGATGGGAGATCCCATCTGACCGCCCGACATATAAAGCGTCTTCGCGGCCGAGTTGATGATATGGTCAATCGCCTGCATGGCGAAGTTGAACGTCATGAACTCGACGATCGGGCGCAGCCCCCCCCAAGAGGCGCCGACCGCGATTCCGGCGAAACCATGCTCGGTGATCGGGGTGTCGACCACGCGCTTCGGGCCGAATTCGTCCAGCAGTCCCTGGCTGATCTTATAAGCGCCCTGGTATTCACCAACCTCTTCCCCCATAAGGAAGACATTGCCATCCCCGCGCATCTCTTCCGCCATGGCCTCGCGCAGCGCTTCCCGCACGGTCATGGTCTTCGTCGCCACACCTTCGGGCAGGTCGCTGTGCGGCCAGCCTTTGGGGGCTTCCACCACCGCCGGGCGCGCGGCAGCTGCTGCCGGGACGGCCTCGATGGCCGGCGCGGCGGCGGCCCCCGGAGACGCAGTTGGAACCGCGACCGGGGCAGGGGCGGCAGCCACGGCATCCGCGCTTTCGCCCTCTTCTACCAGAACCGCAATCGGCGTGTTCACTTTCACGCCTGCGGTGCCCTCGGTCACCAGCAACCGGCCGACAATCCCCTCATCCACCGCCTCGAATTCCATCGTTGCCTTATCGGTCTCGATCTCGGCAATGACCTGGCCCGATTTGACCACGTCACCCTCTTTCACCAGCCATTTCGCCAGCGTGCCTTCCTCCATCGTCGGAGACAAAGCCGGCATCAGAACTTCAACTGCCATGATCTCTCTCCCCCTCAGACGGTAATATCGGTCCAGAGATCGCTCAGCGGCGGCTCCGGGCTTTCTTTCGAGAACTCAGCCGCCTCATTCACCAGCGCCTTGATCTCTTTGTCGATGTTCTTCAGATCGTCTTCCGAGGCCAGACCGCCCTGCAACAGCAGATCGCGGACATGCTCGATGCAATCCTTCTCGGTCTTGATCTTCTCGACCTCTTCACGCGTCCGGTATTTCGCCGGATCCGACATCGAGTGGCCGCGATAGCGATAGGTCATCATTTCGAGGATATAGGGGCCCTTGCCCGCACGGCAGTGGGCCACGGCCTTCTCGCCTGCCGCCCTGACCGCGAGCACATCCATCCCGTCTACCTGCTCACCGGGGATGCCATACGCCACGCCGCGCTCGAACAGGGTCGTCGATTTGGTCGAGCGCTTCACGCTCGTTCCCATGGCATACTGGTTGTTTTCAATGACGAAAATCACCGGAAGATCCCAGAGTTCCGCCATGTTATAGGTCTCATAGACCTGGCCCTGGTTGGCCGCGCCATCGCCGAAATAGGTGAAAGTCACATTGTCATTGCCGAGATACTTATCGGCAAAGGCCAGCCCCGCGCCCAGCGGCACCTGTGCGCCAACGATCCCGTGGCCGCCATAGAAATGCTTCTCTTTCGAGAACATATGCATCGAGCCGCCCTTGCCCTTCGAGTAGCCCCCGATACGGCCGGTCAGCTCTGCCATGACGCCTTTCGGGTCCATGTCGCAGGCCAGCATATGGCCGTGATCGCGGTAAGAGGTCAGGCGCTTGTCGCCCTGCTTTGCCGCAGCCTCCAGCCCCACAACGACAGCTTCCTGGCCGATATAGAGGTGACAGAACCCCCCGATCAGCCCCATGCCGTAAAGCTGGCCCGCCTTTTCCTCAAAGCGGCGGATCAGCAGCATCTCGCGGTAATATTTCAGCAGCTCTTCTTTCGAGACATTGGGTCTCGCATCGGGCTTGCGTGCCATTGGGCTCCTCCCCGGAGTAGGTTCAGCAAATGGTTTAGCGTTAAACCATCTATACAGCATCGGAGATTATTGGGTCAAACGCGAAATAGTGCGGCCTGCAGTGCGGTGAAATGTTGCTGAAAGAGAGAAGATCAGTGCCAGATCAGCGGCAAAATCCGCTCGCGCGTCAGCGGCGCAAGGGGCAAAGCAAGGGCCTCATCCTGCGAGACCCATCGGGCTTCGGCAATCTCTGCGGCAATGCTCACTTCTGCCGCAGCGGCCATGAGGTAGAGATCGGCTTCGACGATATGGCCGGGTTCATTGGCGGCAGGGGCGGAAAAACGGCCAAGCGAATGCGGCTTTTCGGCATCGAAATCGGCGGCGATCCCCGTGCCCAGCTCTTCCTCAAGTTCGCGGCGCAGGGCGGTAAGCGCATCTTCGCCCGGCTCGTATTTGCCGCCGGGCTGCATGAAGGCGTCCGTGCCGCGCTTGCGGACAAGCAGCATCCTGCCATCGTTGCGCAGGATCACAGCGGCGGCGATGCAGATGATGGCCGTCATGTACGGGGGGCGTTCAGCGGATCACGATCTCATCGGCGCGCATGTAGCCCAGCACATCGCGGGCACGCTCATCAAGCAGATCCATATCGAGATAGTCATCCGACAGCCGATGCGTCAGGTTCCGCATGTCGGCAAGTTGCACCGCCAGTTTGTCACGCTCCACCGCCAGCCCGGCGGCCTCGGCGCGGATTTCGACCCGGCGAAATACGCCATAGTCGCCCTGAACAGCGGCGAAGGTGAAATAGGCACCCAGAGTGAACATCAGGGCGAAGTAGATGAGCCCGCCCATATTATGGCGCCGTTGTTGCCTGGTCATGTCCTGTCCGTCTCATCTGTCACCCCTCTTATCGGGGGGCCTTGCGAAAAATCATGCCATGAAACGAATCAGAAGGGAATCCCCCATGTGGCGGGATTCCCTTCAGTCTTACGCGAAAGCTGTTCAGCCCGCGATTGAGGCTGCATGGATCGAATCGACCGCCGCTTTCAGCGTGGCGTCGAATTCGGCTTCGGATTGCCCGGCATTCAGGCCTTCCGAGAGCGCGCGCGAGAAGGATGCGATCATGCCGCGGTTCTTTGCCAGAGCCGCATTGGCCTCGTCACGCGAATAGCCGCCCGAAAGCGCCACCAGCTTCAGAACAGCCGGGTGATCGACCAGGGCTGCGTAGAAATTCGCCTCCGACGGGATGGTCAGTTTCAGCATGACCTGCGTGCCCTTGGGCAGCGCGTCCAGATGCGTAAGGATCTCGCGGCGCAGGATCGCTTCGGCGGCGGCTTTATCGGTGATCGAGATCGTCACTTCCGGCTCGACGATCGGCATAAGCCCGTGGCTGATCACCTGTTTTGCGATGGCGAATTGCTGATCGACCACCGCCTTGATGCCATCTTCATTGGCGGCGGAAATCACCGAACGTTCCTTGGTGCCATAGATCCCGGCGCGCACGGCCTTTTCCAGCAGCGCATCGAGATCGGGCATCGCCTTCATCACCTGGCAGCCATTGACCTCGGTCTCGAGCCCTTTGTCGATCTTCAGAAACGGCACCACGCCGCGCTTTTCCCACAGATAGGTGGCGGTCGGGATGCCGTCGATAGCGCGGTCCATGGTCTGCTCGAACAGGATGGCACCGATGACCTTCTCGCCCGTAAAGGCGGGCGATTTGATGATGCGGGCGCGCATGGCATGGACCAGGTCGAACATGCCGGCCTCGTCGGACCAGGCATCGGCCTCAACGCCGTAAAGTTTCAGCGCCTTGGGGGTCGAGCCGCCGGACTGGTCGAGAGCTGCGATGAAGCCCTGGCCTTTGCCGATCTGCGCCGTCATCTTTTCCGTGGTCATCGTCGTCTTCCTTTGCCGGAGCCAGATTAGGTTTTGCACGCGCCATAGCCTTTCCGCCGGGCTGCGTGCAATGCTGTTAGCGCGAGCAGCCGCCCTCAGGCGAGCAGTGCCGCCACGCCCGGCAATTCCTTGCCTTCCATCCATTCGAGGAAGGCGCCGCCTGCGGTCGAGATGAAGGTGAACGCCCCCGCAGCCCCGGCCTGGTTCAGCGCGGCAACGGTATCGCCACCGCCTGCAACCGAGATCAGCCTGCCGGCCTCGGTCAGCCTTGCGGCCTCTTTCGCCGCCGCCACTGTGGCCGCGTCAAAAGGCGGGATCTCGAAGGCGCCGAGCGGGCCGTTCCAGATCAGTGTCGCAGACTGGCCCATGACCGCTTTCAGCCGCGCCACCGTTTCCGGGCCGGCATCAAGGATCATCGCATCGGCAGGGCAGCCTGAGGCATTGGTGATCTGGCTGGCCGCGCCCGCTTTGAACTCGCGCGCCACCACCACATCGACCGGCAGATGGATCTGGCAGCCGGTCTCTTCGGCCTTTTCAAAATTGCGCGGGCGGTGTCTGCCATATCGCGTTCCGCGAGCGATTTGCCGACTTCAATGCCTTGCGCCACGAGGAAGGTATTCGCCATGCCGCCGCCGATCGCCAGGTGGTCGACCTTGCTGACAAGGTTCCCCAGCAGATCAAGCTTGGTCGACACTTTCGCGCCGCCGACCACGGCGATCACCGGGCGGGCAGGGGTGCCAAGCGCTGCGTCCAGCGCTTTCAGCTCGGCCTCCATCAGCCGGCCCGCCGCATGCGGGAGCGCGCGCGCAAGGCTTCGGTCGAGGCATGTGCCCGATGCGCGGCCGAAAACGCATCATTCACATAGACATCACCAAGTGCTGCAAATTCCGCCGCAAATCGTTCTTTTCTTCGCCCGCATGAAACCGGGTGTTTTCCAGCAGCACGACATCGCTTTGCGCCGCCGAAGCAATCGCGGCCTTTGCCACAGCGCCCGTGCTTTCCGTCGCGAAAATCACCTTGCGGCCAAGGCTTGCCTCAAGGGCCGGGGCGATGCGGCCAAGGCTCATCTCCGGGACGACCTTGCCTTTGGGGCGGTCGAAATGCGCCAGCAACACCACTTTTCCGCCACGCGCGATGATATCCTCAACCGTCGGGCGGATCTTATCGATGCGGGTGGTATCAGAGACCCGGTCCCCTTCCATCGGCACATTGATATCGACCCGCGTCAGCACGGTTTTGCCGGCCAGTGCGATATCATCCAGCGTTTTCCAGCTCATCGGTCTCTCCCAATATGCATCATTCGGGGTGGTTTAGCGCTAACACACGGGGTGCATCCTGCGTTTCGCGCAATTCTTTCGCGCATTTTGCCGTCCGTCAACCGATCACGCCCATTTGCCCTTCCCCCTGAGGCGCTTGCGGTTAATTTCCCGCCCGACCAGAAGCCTGCAAGGGAAGCACAATGGCCGAGATCAAGGACCCCGAGAACACCATCATCCTGACGCTGAAAGACGGCGAAGTGGTGATCGAGCTTCTCCCGGATGTCGCACCAAAGCATGTCGAGCGTATGAAACAGCTCGCCCGCGACAAAGCCTATGACAATGTGGCTTTCCACCGCGTGATCGAGGGCTTCATGGCCCAGACCGGTGATGTAGAGCACGCCAATATGGAAAAAGACTACAATCCGCGCCGTTCGGGCACGGGTGGGTCGCAATATGATGATCTGCCGGCAGAATTCTCGAAACTGCCGCATGATCGCGGCACGATCGGCGCCGCGCGCTCGCAGAACCCGAATTCGGCAAACAGCCAGTTCTTCATCAATTTCAAGGATAACTCCTTCCTGAACGGCCAGTATACCGTTTACGGCCGGGTGATTTCCGGGATGGAATTTGTGGACAAGATCACCCGGGGCGAGCCGCCGGTCACCCCCGATCGCATGATCACTGTAAGGGTTGCCGCCGATGTTGCGTAAGGTTCTCGTTGCCACGCTTTTGCTGGGCGCGCCTGCTTTCGCGCAGGATGTTCCCGATCTGCCGGGCCCGAATCTGGTGCTCGACATCCAGGGCGAGGCCAATGGCCGCGTGGTCATTGACCTGCTTGACGATAAGGCGCCGAAGCATGTGGCGCAGATCGTCCAGCTCGCGACAGAGGGCGCCTATGATGGTGTGGTCTTTCACCGCGTGATCGACGGTTTCATGGCCCAGACCGGCGACGTGCAGTTCGGCAAACCGGCTACGCTGGCCGAAGAGCTTGCCAAACTGCCGAAAGGTGCGGCTGAAGGCACCTATAAGCTCCATGGGATGGAGATCCCGGCGGAATTCGTCAGCGCTGGCATGGGTGGCTCGCATCTGCCTGATATTCCGGCAGAGTTTTCGGATGTCTCGTTCCAGCGCGGCATCGTCGGCATGGCGCGCAGCCAGGATCCGAATTCGGCCAACAGCCAGTTCTTCATCATGTTTGCGCCGGGCGATTTCCTTGACGGACAATATACTGTTGTCGGTCGGGTGATTTCGGGCATGGATGTGGTCGACAAGATCAGGCGCGGCCCGGCCGAGCAAAATGGCGCGGTTGCCGAGAACCCCGATGTGATCGTCAAGGCGAGCATCGAGGCCGCGGCAGCAGTTCCGGCAACCGGCGAGCATCGAGGCCGCGGCAGCAGTTCCGGCAACCGGCACCGAGCCGGCAGAAGCCGCTCCGGTTGAAGCGCCCGCAGAAGCTCCGGCTGAAGCACCCGCAGAGGCCCCTGTGGACGCTCCGGCGCAATAAGTCAGGGCTGACAATCAGAAAGGGCGGCGCGCATGGACCATGCGCGCCGCCCTTTTCCATATGGCGCTGTTTACCTCGGCCACAGCGCGGGATATGCGCGGGCCAAGACTGGCGGCAATCACGCGCGGAGGCCCGCAATGGCGCATTTCCTTTCCACCCGGGATCCGGGCTTCGAGGCGGATTTTACCGCTTTCCTTGGCATGAAGCGCGAGGACAGTCCCGAAGTGGATGATGTCGTCGCTGCGATCATCGCGGATGTGCGGGCGCGGGGCGATCTGGCGGTGACCGAACTGACCGCACGCTTTGACCGGCTCTCGCTGACACCGGGCCAGCTGGCCTTCACGCCTGAAGAGATTGAGGCGGAATGCGCGAAAGTCTCGCCCGAGGATGCGGCAGCGCTGACGCTCGCGGCGGAACGGATCCGCGCCTATCATGTCCGCCAGATGCCCCAGGACCAGATGTGGACCGACCCGGAAGGCGCAACGCTTGGCTGGCGCTGGACGCCGGTCTCGGCGGCAGGGCTTTATGTGCCGGGGGGGCTCGCCTCATACCCGTCTTCAGTTCTGATGAATGCGATCCCGGCCCGGGTGGCCGGGGTGGAGCGTCTGGTGATCACCTGCCCGACCCCGGGCGGCGAGGTCAATCCGCTGGTGATCTTTGCGGCCCGGCTCGCCGGGGTCGATACGATCTACCGCATCGGTGGCGCGCAGGCGGTGGCGGCTTTGGCCTATGGCACCGCGACGATCCGCGCGGTCGATAAGATTACCGGGCCGGGGAATGCCTTTGTCGCGGCCGCGAAGCGGCGGGTGTTCGGCAAGGTGGGGATCGACATGATCGCAGGCCCTTCCGAGATCCTCGTGATCGCCGATGGCACGGCAGACCCGGATTTCGTGGCGCTGGATATGCTGAGCCAGGCCGAGCATGACGCCTCGGCCCAGGCGATTCTGGTCACGGCGGATGAGGCTTTTGCCCGTGCCTGTGTGGCGGCGCTGGAGAAGCGTCTTGAGACGCTGGAGCGGCGCGAGATCGCGCAGGCGAGCTGGCGCGACAATGGCGCGGTGATCCTGGTGCGCGACCTCGCCGAGGCCGCAGAGCTTTCGAACCGTGTCGCACCCGAGCATCTGGAGATCTGCACCGAAGACCCGGAGGCGGTCTCGGCGCTGATCACCCATGCCGGGGCGATTTTCCTCGGCCAATGGACCCCCGAGGCTATCGGTGACTATATCGGCGGCCCGAACCATGTGCTGCCAACGGCGCGTTCGGCGCGGTTCTCCTCGGGGCTGTCCGTCCTTGAATTCCTCAAGCGCACCACGATTGCGAAAATGACGCCGGCTGCGCTGGCGGCCATCGGGCCCGCGGCAGAGCGCCTGGCGAAGTCGGAAAGCCTGGAGGCGCATGGGCTGAGTGTGCGGGCGCGGCTCGACCGGCTGAACGCGGGGTGAGGCGGCGCAGCTGGGGGGCTTCCACCCCCAGACCCCCGGAGGATATTTAGAGACAGATGAAAAGCGCCCGCTGACTTCCGTCGGATGGGTGGGTGCTGTGCTTGCTTGTGGACGCGCGCTCGGGCATCAAGGGGCGACGCATTTTCCGGAACGCCCGCATGACCAACCGCATCTGCCATATCGAGATTGATGAGAAAGGTCTTGTGCGCCCGACGCCGGAGATCGAACAGGAGCGCAAAGTCGCGATTTTCGATCTGCTGGAAGAAAACAGCTTCGGCCTTCCTGCCCGTGAGGGCCGCGAGGTGCCGCCTGGCCCCTATCGCCTGGCGCTGGCAATCCGGGAGGGGCGGCTGGTCTTTGGGATTGCCCGCGAAGATGAGGCCCAGGTCGGTGAGTTCCATCTGAGCCTCGGCCCGTTCCGCCAGGTGGTGAAGGATTATTTCCAGATCTGCGAGAGCTATTTCGAGGCGGTGAAGCGCCTGCCGCCCAGCCAGATCGAGGCGATCGACATGGCGCGGCGCGGGATCCATAACGAGGGGGCCGCGATCCTGCAGGAACGGCTCGAGGGTAAGGCCGAGGTCGACCGTGATACCGCCCGGCGCCTCTTTACCCTCATCTGCGTGCTGCACTGGGGGTAAGCTTGGTCGATTTCCCGCAGTCCATCCTGTTCTGCTGCGACCATAATGCGGTGCGCTCCCCCATGGCCGAGGGGATGGCGAAGAAATTTTACGGCCAGCGCGCCTATGTGCAATCGGCGGGCGTGAAGAATGACATGGAGGTGGATGGCTTTTCGGTCGCGGTCTGCCAGGAGATCGGGGTGGAACTGTCGCGCCACCGCGCCAGGTCCTTCGAGGAAATGCAGGAATGGGGCGATGATCTGGGGCAGTTCGATCTGATCGTGGCGCTGTCGCCGGCAAGCCAGCGCCAGGCGCTGGAGCTGACACGCTGGCATCATCTCGAGGTCGAATACTGGCCGATACTCGATCCGACCGGCCTTGGCGAAAGCCGCGAGGCCAAACTTTCCGCCTATCGCCAGGCGCGCGATCAGATCCGTGACCGCATGATCCAGAGATTTGGCCCGCCGGTGCCGGTCGGGGGCTGAGCGCCCGGATCCCACGCGCCAGAGGACCGGGGAGGGAGTGACGCCGGGCGGGGTGCTGCGCATAACGCCGGTGTGCTTTCCGGGGGGAGTGAGGCGGATTGCGTCTTTTAGCCCCGCAAACATCAGCTTTGCGCCGAAGGCGTGCCACATTGTCCTGCCATTCAGAGGCCAGTGGTCGCATCGTTCAGGACGCGGGAAAGCTTATGTCTGGTATTCCGGGATCATCTTATACCCTTCTGGCCTTCTATCTTTTGCTGACCGCTGCCAGCTGTTTCCTGATCGGAGGGATCGCGCCGATGATGGTGCTGCTTGCCGGTCTGTGGATGACCATTCGCCGCAGCGATTTGCGCCATCTGAAAAACGCGGGCCTGCTCATCAGCTGGTTCTATGCCGTGGCAGCCATCGTCTCGCTGCTGGTCGCGGCAAGCCATGTCGCCTCGCTTTCCAGCCCGGCTCTGCGGGGGCTGACGATGGTGGAACACCAGTATTTCGTGCGGGTCTTCGGCATGGCGGCGCTGCTGAGCGCCTTTGGCTGGGCGATGACCAGACATGCGCTTTTGCCGGCCTTTCAGCCCTATGGCCGCGCGATTGCCGTTCATGGCTTCTGGGGAAACCGCAACCGTGATGGTGCTGTGGCGCGCAACCGGCTTGCGGCGGAACGGGCGAAATGGGGCGAAATGCAAAGCGAATTCAGGGTCGCCGGGGAGAAAGACGGCCCTGATTCCCCTGAGGGGGCGCGGGCTGCAGCCTGATTCGGTCTGCTGCGCTGATTTGCCGGAAAGGCAGCACGGCCCGGGCTTTCAGCCCCGGGCTGTTTCGCGTTCAGGCGGATCTGCGTCGCTGTCGGAGCCTGTTTCACCTGCAGCGAGAATAGTCTCCAGCTCTGCCTCGATCCAGCCGACCAGACCGATCAGCCGCGCCGCCGCCGCCTGACCAAGGGCTGTCAGCTCATATTCGACATGCGGCGGCACCACCGGATGCGCTGTCCGCAACACGAAGCCATCCGCCTCAAGATCCTTGAGCACCTGGGCCAGCATCCTTTCGCTGACCCCCGCCACCCTGCGCCGCAATGCGGCAAAACGATGTGGCCCGGTGGCCAGCGCCACCATCACCAGAACGCCCCAGCGGCTTGTCAGATGTTGCAGGATGCGGCGTGACGGGCATTCGGCGGCAAGGACATTGCCCTCGCGCCAGCCCTGCATCAGGCGCTGTGCATCTGTCATGATGAGGCTGTGCGTCATTGTTCTATACTTACAAAATGGTGCGTACTTATTTTTCGTAAGTATGGTGTTATTGTTTACATGTCAAATCCGGAACAGGAGAATCCAATGACCATCGCCATCACCGGAGCCACCGGCCAGCTGGGCCGCCTCGCCATTGCCGCGACGAGGGCCCGGGGCGCCAGCCCCATCGCTCTTGTCCGCAGCCCGGAAAGGGCTGCTGATCTGGGCGTCGAGCCCCGTGCTTTCGACTATGACAAGGCAGATCCCGCCGCGCTGAACGGCGTCGATACGCTGGTGCTGATCTCGGCCAATGAGGTGGGCAGGCGTTTTGCCCAGCATAAGGCGGTGATCGATGCCGCCATAGCCGCCGGCGTGAAGCGGATCATCTATACTTCGCTCCTGAAGGGCGACGCCTCGCCGATGAAGCTTGCCGCTGAACATGTCGAAACCGAATCGGCGCTGAAGGAATCGGGGATCACTTACACGATCCTCAGGAATGGCTGGTATACCGAGAACCTGACCGGCGCCCTGGCGCCCGCGATCGAACATGGCGCGATTATCGGCTCGGCCGGGGAGGGGCGCTATTCGGCGGCCGCGCGTGTGGATTATGCCGAGGCGATTGCGGTCACCGCGATTGAGGCGGGCCATGAGAACAAGGTCTATGAGCTTGCCGGAGATACCGGCTTCACCGGTGCCGATCTGGCCGCCGAAGTGGCCAGACAGGCCGGGAAGCCGGTTGGCTATGTGAACCTGCCCGAGGCTGACTATGCCAAAGCCCTTGAGGGTTTTGGTCTGCCGGCGGGATTCGCCGCAATCCTCGCCGACAGCGATGCCCAGACCGCGAAGGGGGCGTTGTTCGATGACAGCAAAACGCTCTCGCGCCTGATCGGCCATCCTACCACACCGCTGACTGCCACCGTGGCCGCCGCACTGGCCTGATCGCTTTCCGGGCGGCCTGTCCCCAGGGGCCGCCCGGAGACCCTGAAAGGGCGTTTTCAGGCTTTCCCCTGCGCGGCAACCGGCTATCCTCGCGCCCAAATGAAAGGGAGAGCCATGTCCGCATCCGACACCCGTAAGCTGATCGAATCCTATTACACCGCTTTCAACGCGCTGAATCCCGAAGGTATGACAGCGCTTGTCAGTGAGGATATCGAACACCGCGTCAATGAAGGCGGCATCCGTCGGGGCCGCGAAAAATTCGCGGAGTTTGGCTCACATATGGGGGTCTCTTACCGCGAAGAGCTCAGGGATATCGTGATCTTCGTGACCGATGACGGCAGTCGCGCGGCGGCTGAATTCGTCGTTCATGGCGAATATCTGAAGACCGATCCGGGCCTGCCCGAGGCAAAGGGCCAGAAATACATCCTGCCGGCGGGGTCGTTTTTTGACGTGAAGGGCGGCAGGATCACCCGCATCACCACCTTCTACAACCTCAATGACTGGATCGAACAGGTCTCGAAATGAGCCTGATCGTCCGCGCGCTGAAGGGGGCCGAGCTTGAGGCCGCGCTGGACGATATGGCGCGGCTTCGCATCACCGTGTTCCGCGCCTGGCCCTATCTCTATGACGGTACGCTCGATTACGAGCGCACCTATCTTCAGGCCTATCGCGACAGCCCGGGTGCGCTGTTGGTGGCGGCAATTGATGAGGGCAGGATCGTCGGCGCCTCGACCTCGGCGCCGATGGAGGATCATGCGGCTGAATTCGCCGAACCGATGCGCCAGACCGGCCTTGCGCTGGAAAAGATCCTCTATGGCGCGGAATCGGTCCTTTTGCCGGAATATCGGGGCAGGGGCGTCGGGCACCGTTTCTTTGACCTGCGCGAAGACCATGCCCGCAGCCTTGGTCGCAGCCATGTCGCATTCTGCTCGGTGATGCGCCCCGGGGATCACCCGCTGCGCCCTGACGCATATCGCAGCAATGACGCCTTCTGGACGAAACGCGGCTATGCACCGCTGCCGGGCGCCATCGCGCATTTCAGCTGGCGCGACCTCGGGGAGGACAGCGATACTGAAAAACCACTGCAGTTCTGGATCCGCCAGCTCTGAGCCGTCAGTTCTGAGGCGCCAGTACTGAACTGTCAGCGCGAAGGGCAGGCCGAAGAACCCGGCCCTTCGCGTGATCAGCCAGGCGCGCGAACCAGAAAGCCCTTGTAAACCCCTGGCACAAAGCGCATATGCCCGGGGCAGAAGGCCTGCGTTTCCCGCGGGCCCTTTCCTATTCGGAGTGAACATGGCCAAGGAAGACATTCTCGAATTCCCGGGTGTCGTGAAGGAACTCCTGCCCAATGCGACATTCAAGGTCGAACTCGATAATGGCCATGAACTGATCGCAACGATGGCAGGCAAGATGCGCAAGAACCGCATCCGTGTTCTGGCAGGCGACAAGGTCCAGGTGGAAATGACACCCTACGACCTCTCGAAGGGCCGCATCAATTACCGCTTCAAGTAAGCTGTTATCTTGCGACTGATCCTCGGATCCGCCTCGCCGCGCCGCAAAGAGCTGTTGGCGCAAATGGGGATCACACCCGATCTCATTCTGCCTCCCGATATCGACGAGGATCCCCGCAAAGGCGAGCTGCCGCGCCCCTATGCGGCGCGTCTCGCGCGGGAAAAGGCGCTGGCGGTAGAGGCCGGGCCTGAAGATATCGTGCTTTGTGCCGATACGACAGTGGCGCTTGGGCGCCGCATTCTCGGCAAGCCCGCAGACGCGGTCGAAGCGGCCTCGTTTCTGGCGCTGCTCGGCGGGCGCCGCCATGAGGTGATCACTGCCATCGCTTTGCGCAAAGGCGCGCGGATCTGGGCGCGGGAAAGCGTCTCGGCGGTCAAGATGAAGCGGCTCTCGGATGATGAAATGAATGCCTATCTCGCCAGCGGTGACTGGCAGGGCAAGGCCGGCGGTTATGGCATACAAGGCCAAGCCGGCGCGTTCATTCCATGGATTTCAGGATCTTACAGCGGAATCATGGGCCTTCCGGTCGCCGAGACCGCACAGCTTTTGACGGCGGCCGGCTACCCGGTCTGGAGGCAGGTATGAAGGGACGGGTTGTTCTTCTCGATCAGATAGACGGGCGCGAGGCGGCGGCATTGCTGGTTGACGGGATCCTGGAAGAGATCGCGATCGATCCGGTCAGCTTCGATCTGGCACCGGGCGCGATCTGCCGTGCCATTGCCGACCGGCCGGTCAAGGGGCAGGGCGGCGTTTTTGTCAAACTCCCGGATGGCGCGCGCGGGTTTCTGCGCCAGGTCTCGGGCATTGCACCAGGCCAGAGGCTGATTGTCCAGGTGTCCGGCCCGGCCGAGCCCGGCAAGGCGCTGCCGGTCTCGATCCGTGTTCTGTTCAAATCCCGTTACGCAATTCTGACGCCAGGCGCGCCGGGGCTGAATGTCTCGCGCCGGATCCGCGATGAGGATCTGCGTGCAGAGCTTGACGCCCTTGCGGGCCGCGCGATGGCAGGGGCGGCGCCTGATCTCGGGCTGATCCTCCGTTCGGTCTGCGATGCCGCGGAACCCGAAGAAATCGCCGAAGATATTGCCAGTCTGCGCGGGTTGACCGAGGCTGTTCTGGCCGATCTCAATGGCGCGCCGGAACTCCTGGTCGACGCGCCCGGGGCGCATGAGCTTGCCTGGCGCGACTGGGGCGATCCCGCACCTGATGAGGTGATCGAAGAGCCGGGCAGTTTTGCCGATTTTGGTGTGGCCGATCAGCTGGATGCGCTGACCGGGGCGCGGGTCGGTTTGCCGGGCGGTGGTCATATCTGGATCGAGCCCACCCGTGCCCTGGTGGCCGTTGATGTGAATACCGGCCCCGACACCTCGCCGGCGGCCGCGCTGAAGATCAATATCGCCGCCGCGCGGGAACTGCCGCGTCAGCTGCGGCTGCGCGGCCTTGGCGGCCAGGTGGTGATCGACTTCGCGCCGATGCCCAAACGCGACCGCAATATCCTCGACCAGGTGATCCGCGCTTCCTTCAAGGGTGGCGGCGAGACGAGCCTGGCCGGCTGGAGCGGGCTTGGCCTGTTTGAGCTGACCCGCCGCAGGGAAGGCCTCGCGCTGAGTACGCTCTGGCCATGACCTGTCCGATCTGCGGCAAAAAGACCGAAGCCGCCTCGCGTCCTTTTTGTTCAAAGCGCTGTGCCGATATCGATCTCGGGCGCTGGCTGGGCGATGGCTACCGGATCGGCGGTGCTGAGGATGATCCCGCAGCTGGCGCGTCAGAGACAGAGCCGACAACACCGCCGGATCGGGCTCACTGACCGCAGAGCCTGGCGGCCCTTTGATGCGGGCACCGCCTGGCCGGGCGAGGGTGCAGGAGCCGCAGTCCGTGACGCCAGCGCAGTCACCCCCTCGCGGTGGCGTCATCGCCAGGCTGAAACTTTTCGCCCCTCATCTGATGTCTGCCCGGCTTTATGAGCCTCATATTCGGCCAGGCAACGGGATGGGGCGGACCAGCTCAGGAAAGCCGGATTACCGGTAAAGAGGCGACTGTCCCGGGCGCTTTGCTTTCCGGCGGAAAATGTCGCAGCTGCCAATCGCGGGTGCGAAACGTAGCTGGCTCTGTGGCGCCTCGGAACGGCCCGCGCTGTGAGGCACACCTCCTGCGCGCCTGGTCCCTCCCTCCGGCGCGCCCCAGGCCAGCGTCGGACACCCATATTGCCGCACCAGGTGCATCTCCTGAGCGAACGCCCGTCCCACCTGTGCCCGGACCGTTCTTTGTTGCGCCTGATATCTGAAGCCTGCTTCACGACCCTGCCGGAGTCGCGTTTCAGATCAGCCTGTCTGTGGAGACCGGCCCTTGCCAGATCGCAGCTGCCATATCTGTCAGATTACCAGACTCGCTGAGCGCTTTGCGGCTGGCCTGCTGCGACGGCAAGGGTGGGGCTCAATGCTGGAGGCAAAATATGCCGGTCAAAACATTGTTTCAGGACAATGATTTCGCCTTCTTGGAAACTTATTCGTTTTCCCTCTGGACAGCGCCTGACACACTCGGTATCACCCCGCCACCAAGGTTGCCCGGATAGCTCAGTTGGTAGAGCAGCGGATTGAAAATCCGCGTGTCGGCGGTTCAAATCCGTCTCCGGGCACCATCTTTTCAATGACTTACACTATGTCGTTGTGTCGCCGTGTAAATCTGGCAACATGCGTGGCAACATTCGTGTTTCATTCTTGTTCCGTTCCGCGCTTGATTTGTGCAGCCTTTGCTCGCGCTTTTTGGCGCGCCGGACCCGCATACTTTGCCACCATCGCGCTGGTTTTGTGTCCGGTGATCGAAGCGATCAACTCGTCGCTGCATCCGGCCATTGCCAGTTCAGCAGCGGCGGCATAGCGCAGTCCGTGAATATCGTATTTCTCTGCGCCGATAGCCTCGCGCACCTGTCTGACAGCCTTTGCAGCTGGAAAATATGTGAGGGCGCGTCCTTGGGGCCCCCATGCGCAGATCGTAAGCCCAATGCGCGGTGTTCCGTCCAAGAGCGCCCTCAGGCGCGCGGTAAAAGGCACCCACAGGCGCGCACCGGTCTTTCCCTGTGTGACATTGATCCCGTCGCCCTCGATATCGCTCCACCGCATTTTCAGCACATCCCCGATGCGCTGACCGGTGCCAAGTGCAAGCTCGAAGATCAGCAGTGCGCGCCCGGTGGCTTTGGCGCGATAGGCGTCGATCATGTCTTGCGGCCATGCCTCTCGAGGCGGTGCACCTGATTTCAGAAGGCTCACGCCTTTGGCCGGGTTATCCTCTCGCCAGCCCTGGTCAATCGCGTGCTCGAACAGGATCCGCAGCACCTGCACGATGTAATTGGCGAATCGGACGGTTTCGGAGTTGGCATCGCGCGCCCGGATCACGTCCTTGCGCTGCATGCCGGACACGTCTAACGCTCCCAGCTTGCTTTTGATCCAGACCAGCACCTTGTCATAGTCGCGCGCCGTGCGAGGGGCGAGGCCTCTGTAGCGAGGACTGGCGTGGTAGGATTGGATCAGAGCCGCAAATGTGCGCCCTGTAGCGGTCTGCGGTGCCACCAGTGCGCCGTTGAGGATCGCAGCGTATTCCAGCGCAAATTCCTTTGTGCCGGGCTCGGAGTTTATGCGCACGGTCTTCCAGCCGCGCCGCTGGAAATACAAGCCATTCGGCTTTTGGTAGACATGGGCGGGCAGGGCGCGCTTCAACGGCTGAAATCCACCATGTCAAAGGCATCGGGTTTGCCGCCTTGCGATCCGGGCGGGATGATCTCCATGAGGCCGGTGTTGGTATCCCACTGCACCTTGCAGCCCATGGCAATCATTTCCTTCATCACGGCGAGTCTTTCGCTCGGCTTCACTGTCGGCCTGATCTGCTGATGCGCCCCCATCATCCGCCCCCTTTCTCTTGCGCGGCGGCGCGGGCGAGGCGCCAAGCGAGGACTGGCAGCCAAATCAGCAGGATCAGCGGGAAGGCGACCCAGTTCGTCGGCATCCACCAGACGATCTTGCGCCGCGAAACCCGAGTGTTGCCGAAGAAGAACGGTATGCCATTCTCTCGCCAGAACAGAGGGATATTGAAACGGCCGCGTTCGAAATAGTACATCCCCTATTCCCCCATCTTCGCGAGCGCGGCGCGGCGACGTTGCTGGCGCGTCTCATGATGGATCTGAGCCGGCTTCTTTGCCGCCCTGGCCTGCGCGCGGTGCGCTTTGCCCTGGCCGGACTCTGGGGTGTCAAATTCCCACATCGGCAAGTCGTCTATTACAATGGTGGCCAAGGGCTGCTTTTCCCGTTCCAGCCCGCTCATCCCTGCATCCCCCGATAGGCGCGGAGGATGGCGAGAAGCCAGGCGCGGGCAGGGCAAGACAGCCCGGCGTAAATCCATCTGTTCAGATACACCTCTGCCTGATAGCCGCCGGCGTCTTCGTCCTCCATCAAATTGAAGTGGCAGTCTTTGCTCAGTAGGGCCTCATGCAGTGCTTTCGCGGCGTCGAGGGAGCCATTATAGGCGAGGAACACGGAATTGCGCTGCTCAGCCGTAAGCCCTGTCTTGTAAGCCCAATGCCCGCTTACCACACTGCATCCGTGGAATATTGCCTCTGGAAGCGCTCCCGCTTCCACCGCGGCGATCAGGTCATCAAGCGCGCGGTCAGTCATTCCCCGCCTCCATGTCTTTGGCGCGGGATAGGATGGCGTCTCTGACGATCTCGCGCGCGGAGCCGATTTGCGGCTGTGACAGGGGCCGCATCCATCAGGTTAAGCGCCATCCGCATCCCCTCAGCCACCTTGGCCCGGTCGCGGGCGTCACGCTCTGCGGTCAGGCGGGCGATCTCGGCTTGGGCGTCAGAGAAGCGCACATACTCGCCATCATCGTACGTATACATCCAATATTCATCGTATTCGCCATTCTGGTCATACCGCTGCATTCCGCCCCTCCTTCCGTTTGTCGTGAGAGGCTAGGGCGTCGCGCAAATCCTCGGCGCTATCCAAGAGAATGCCCAATTCACTCTCGGTGTTTTCGAGATAGTTGAGGCCCCGCCGTCCTGCCTTCGCCAGCTCATCCTCTCCCGCCCGGGCCTCGGTGAGTTGGGCGGTCAGGATGGTCTTTTCTTCGTTCAGCGCGTCGGCCTCCAAGACAAAGCTGTCCCGTTCCGCCGTCAAGCGACTTGCCGCCGCCCTCACCGCGCAGCCCGTGGCGCAGGAGCCGGTCGCGAATGATCCGCATCGTTTTGCCGTGGTGCACTCTGACTACAGTCGCCCGTTCCTACTTGGCGCTTACCCCACGCTTGGGAATGCGGTCAAAGCGCAGTGCGGCAGTCCTGAAAAATGGCACATCTTCGAGCGGCACCTCGCCCATCCCGCCACCCCCGCGCCGGTAGAGGCGGGGCTGATCCGCGACGCGGCCCGCTATCGCTGGCTGCGTGAGCGTGATGTGGATGCCATCGATAAGGGCGGCGTGTTCGCGGGCATGACGCCTCAGAACGTGGTGCTGTCTCTCGAAGATCTCGACGCTGCTGTTGATGCAGCCCGCGCCCAATCCGCCCCTGTGGGCGAGAAGCCGGTCGCCCCTGATCAGGCCTGTGCTTGCTGCGGCTATTTCTTCAATGACATCAACCCCTGTAAATGCGGTCAACGCCTTCCGTTCCTGCATGACGCGATGCTGGGGAAGTTCGACCGCAAGGACGGACCGCCGCGCTTCAATGCGCTTTATGACCGACTGGAAAGCCTGGGCCGCTATGCGCAGCGTCTGCGCTTCAACACCGCGCTGTCGGCCGGGCGCCTTCCCGAGGAAATCGACGCCTATCTGGGCGAGCGCAGGGAGATGAGACCATGAGCGCCGTGGATCTGCTGCCGTGCCCGTTCTGCGGGGGTGATGCAATTACAACCACCTCAGTCGTAGATGATCAGGTTTTGCACGCGCATTGCACCATCACGCCATGCAGTCTGCCTGAGACTGCTGGCGCCTGTCGACGCGATGCACGCTGACGCCGCCAGCCCGGCGCCTGATGACCGTGATCCAGCGACCAAGCAGAGACATGCGGTGGCGGCATGGACCAAGCTGGAAAACTGGCTGGGGCAGGGCGACAAGATTTCCGCTGGCATGACTAAGCGCGTGGTTCTGGATGATGTGCTCTGTGCAGATCCGGCTGGACTCATCGAGAGCTTGCGCGATGTGTCGCACGGGCTCAAAGGGCGAAAGTTCCCCAGAATCTAAATGCTTGACGATGAGTCCAGAATTTGCCATTTTGGCATAATCGCGGGTCGAGTTCCGCAGGTGAGCGCCCGGAGGAGAAATCCCGCCGGGCGCTTCTCATTTTAGCCTCGGTGCCCGCTCTCGCGATTTGCCCCGCCAGCATTGGGCTCGTTCGTGCGAGGAGCCTTGTTCGGGTTGAAGGGCTGGGCAGCGTTGCCCATCTTCTGTTTCTGCGCCTCTTCCTCGACGTTGAACTTCGTATTCTCGGCTTCCTTGTCGAAATCGGGTTTTGTCATAGCGTCCTCCTATCGATGTGAGGTCAACCAGATCGCACAGCCAAGGGTTCCGAAAAGTCTGATCACGTTTTCATGGGCCCGCACCTCCCTCGGCCACTCCGTCAACCGGAACATCTCCGATGGGCCACAGTCATGGAACCGTCCAGATGCTCACCGACCACGGTCACGCTCTGTTCGGTGTTGATCGCCTTTGCGGGCCGACTATTCGTGACGGTGGCTTTGGTTGTGACCTTGATGGCGGAGGCGGCGGCGATGGAAGCCGCCTGGGCCGGTAGCGCCGGAATCTGCGAGGCATTCCGTTCATCCTTCCTGTTCGGTTGGAGCGAGTAGCGATTACCTCGAAGTCTGCCACGAGCGCTGAAGGAGTCAAACTTTGTTAAGGGCTGATGCGGGCCCGCAGGCCGCGAATGCGGGCAATCGGGCTTGCACAACATATATCAACGCAAGAAGATCTCGGGATTATTGGACTATGAGCACGGGCAGTTTGGTGCCTGCAAGAACTTCTGCTGCCTGGCTGCCCAAAAGCAGCTTTGTTAAGCCTCGCCTGCCTCGCGACCCAATGACAATCAGATCGCAGCCCAAATCCTCGGCTTTCTCGTAAATTGCTACTGCCGGGGTGTCAATCGGCATCCAAACGGGCCCCCTGATCGGCGTCCAAAAGTAACCCCTTCGGCGCGCGGGTGAGCAGGCCCGTGGCGGCGTAGCTTTTCAGCTTGCGCAGCCGACGCGGGCCTGCGTTTTGGAGGGTGTTCAGACTCGGGTTTTGATGCGCCAACTGTCGTTGCCGGTCTCGACGATGTCGCAGTGGTGGGTGAGCCGGTCGAGCAGCGCGGTGGTCATCTTTGCGTCCCCGAAGACGGTCGGCCACTCCCCGAATGCGAGGTTGGTGGTGACGATGACGGAAGTCTGCTCATAGAGCTTGCTGATCAGATGGAACAGCAACTGGCCTCCGGATTGGGCGAATGGCAGGTATCCGAGTTCATCGAGGATAACGAAGTCGAGCCGCATCAGATGTTCTGCAAGCCGGCCCGCCCGTCCAGCACGGGCCTCGGCCTCCAGCCTGTTCACCAGATCGACGACATTGAAGAACCTGCCCCGGGCACCATTGCGGATGACCGCGCGCGCGATGGCCACAGAGATATGGGTCTTGCCGGTCCCCGTGCCACCAACCAGCACGACATTGCGCTGTTGGCTGAGGAACTCCCCGCTGGCCAGATCTCGCACCAGGGTCTCGTTGATCGGGGTGTCATCGAAGGTGAACTCCTCGATCTCCCGGGCATAGGGCAGCTTGGCGGTGGTGATCTGGTATTTGACCGACCGCGCTTTCTTCTCGTTGATCTCGGCGGCCAGAAGATCTCCAACGATCTGGCGGGGTTCATGCTGGCGGCGCACAGCCACCGCCATGAGTTCATCATAAGCGGCGCGCATCCCGTAGAGCTTCAGCTCGCCCATTGCGGCCATGATGTCAGCACGATCCATCAGCTGGCCCTCCGCAGCAGGTCATAACGGGCGCAGTCCGCCACCGGTTCGTGGGTCAGGCGCAAGGCCGGGGAGGTCAGCAGGAGAGGCGGCGGTTCGGGATCGCGCCTGCGGGATATAATATTGAGGATCACATCGGCAGAATGGACACCTTGCGAGAGGGCTTCGGCGCATGCCTTTTGCACCGTAGGCATCCCTTCCGTCAGCACGGCGCCGAGGACCTTCACCATCTGGCGGTCGCCATCTGATGAGCCCTGCAGCTTACGGCGGATCTGTTCGAGAGCTCCGGGAAGAACCCAATCCTTGAACGGTGCGCCGTTACGCAGCGCTCCGGGTTTACGAAGCAAAACAGGCACATAATGCCAGGGATTGTAGACCGTTCGGTCTCGGCCGAAGTGGCGCGGGTGGTCTCCGACCAGTCGGCCCTCCTGCCGGATCTCGATCCGCTCAGCATAGGCCCTGATCTCGACCTGCCGCCCGACAGCCGTTGCCGCAACCGAGTATTTGTTATTGTCGAAGCGCACGAGGCAGGTCTTCGACACCGCCGCAGGCAGCGAATGGAACCCGTCGAAGCGCCCGGCATAGGGAACAAGGTGTGGGCGCTCTTCCTGGAAGACCTGCCAGACGGTTTTGTCCGTCAGCTCCGGATGCTTGCTGGTTCTGGCCGAGGCGATGCACTTGTCCAGCAGCCAGGCATTCAGTTCCTCGTAGCTTTTGACCCTGACGCGCGGCGCGAAGAACCGCTGGCGAACTGTGCCAACTTGGCTCTCCACCTGGCCTTTCTCCCAACCCGCAGCAGGGCTGCAGGCAACAGGTTCTACCAGATAATGGCTGACCATCTGTAGGAACCGACGATTGTAGAGACGCTCTTTGCCGGTGAAGATGGTCTCCACCGCTGTCTTCATGTTGTCGTAGATCCCGCGGGTGCAGGTGCCCTTGAAGAAGGCGAAGGCCCTGTCGTGGGCATCGAACAACATCTCCTGCGTCTCGCGAGGATAGGCCCGCACGAAGAACATCCGGCTGTGACACAGGCGAACATGAGCCACTTTGATGGTGGTCGTCGCCCCATCAATGACCACAACCTCGTGGCTCCAATCGAACTGATAGGCTTCGCCGGGCGCAAAGCTCAGAGGCACGAAAGCGGAAGAGGCACCCCAGCTCTGATTGCGCGCCCAGTTCGAGGCGTAGCGGCGCACCGCGTCATACCCACCTTCATAACCGAGACCGCTCAGCTCTTCGTAGATCTGTGTCAGAGACTGCCGTTCCCGGCTGGCCCGCGCGGCGTTGACCTCAAGCAGCCGGTTGAGTTCACCCAGCCAGGCACCCAGCTTCGGGCGCGGCTGCACCGTCCGGGTATAGGTGAACTCGGTAATCCCGGTGCGGACCACCTTCCGCACCACCTTCTTCGACAGCTTCAGGTCACGGCAGATCGTCTTGATCCCCTTGCCCTCGGTGAAATGTAGCCGCCTGATTTTTGCTATTGTCTCCACGATCAGCATCCCGTGCTCGGCCTCCGATAATCATCGAAGGCACAATGGACCCAACCCCCGGTCGGTGGGGTCCCTTTTGGACGCCGATCACCCCAGAAGCGGGGTCCTTATTGCAAGCCGTTCAACAGCCGGGGCACTGTCTGGAACATAAACAAACTCAGGGTTTACGCAGCGGGTTTCCGCAAGGGGTTTTAGATCCGCGAAAATGCTGTCGGCACGTGTTGAAAGAGCAAGCCTTGCTTCATCTTCGCGGTCACGAAAGCTGAACTCCTCGGCATAGAAATAGCTGCTGTAGGATTCTGACGCGTGAACAACGGTCAGGCGGGCCTCGAGGGCTTTAGCCATGTCAAATGCTACCGTGACCCCCCTCAGTGCCCAGTCCGATCCATCTGTCGCTGTGAGTATGTGCCTGAACATCACTTCCTCCATGGCGTTGAGCATGGGGCGCGAGATCGCCGGATCTTACCCCAGCTGCTGCAGCATATCAGAAATTACTCGCGGAGTCATGGCCAGCCTGACACCGCCGAGAGCTCAACTTAACGAGGCAGGGCGCACATCATAGGGCAAATACCATGGGAAAGCACTCGTCAGGGCCGGGCGCTGGCCGCCCCATGCCGCCGCTCGACCAAGTTGAAGGTCTGGAAGCATGGTTCGCTCCGGCGCTCGAAACGGAAACATGGGCTCGAAGCTCGTTCATAGACGACGGTGCGCCGCTCCATAACGAGGATCACGCCCACCTCCAGAACGCCAGCATCGGCTTCCTCTGGACCAACGTGGAAAACGCCAAGAAGGGGCGACTGGTCATCGGCACCGCTGAGCCGGGTACACCGCAAGGGGCCATGGGCAAGTGGGGGCGCGCAAAGGCAGTGATGCAGATCGAGCAATGGTTCGGCTCTGTGCCGGATTTCATCATCACCATCGACGCCAACTGGTGGCTGCAAGCCTCGGATGCTGAGGCCTGCGCGCTGATCGAGCATGAGCTTTCACATTGCGGGCAAGCAACCGACGAGTTCGGCGCCCCAAAGTTTAACCAAACCACAGGCCGCCCGGTGTTCACGATGAAGGCCCACGCCTTTGAGGGCTTTGTCGGTATCGCTCGCCGCTACGGTGCAATTGAGCCTGGGGTCCAAGAGTTGATGGAAGCGCTCCAGCAGGAGCCAATCCTGTCAGTGGATATGATCGGCGTGGCCTGCGGGTCCTGCCAATCCAAGATCGCTTAGAGCCCAACAAACGACAGGCCGGAGGGAATGCGGTTGGCACAACAGCCTTCTGTCGCCGAAGAATGGCGGCTTGTTCCTGATTGGCCCGAGTACAGCGTCAGCAGCTTTGGCCACATCCGCAGGAACGACACCGGCAGGATGCGGTCCGCCATCCTGATGAAATCTACCGGGTATCTCGTCATCACGCTCACACGGATCGGTCGCCGGCAGATGCTGGCCATTCACCGTCTTGTTGCGCTGGCGTTCCTCGGAGAGCCACCCGAGCCAGGGATGCAGGTCAACCATAAAGACTCGAACCGGGCGAACGCGCGCCTGGACAATCTGGAATGGGTGACGGTCTCGGAGAACATCCTCCACGGATATCGTTCTGGGCGCTGCAATGCGACGGGCGAGGCAAACGGCTATTCCAAACTGACGAATGCCGCAGTGATCGAGATCCGGTCTCTGGCACGCAGCGACCGGCAGAACTTCGAGGACCTGGCAGATCGCTTCAATGTCTCAAAGGCAACGATCTACGATGTTGCAGCGCATCGGACATGGAAGCACGTCCGAGCGGCATGATCCCACCAACGCCGGGCCAGAGATCGCGATGGCCGATATCGCGCAGTGCTGCGGGGCGTGTATGAGGCTTTAACGCCCTAGCGCTTTTGCGACCCCGCTCACGGTGTCAGCCTTGAGCGCAATCGGGTCCATCTGGACGCTAATTGCGTTGAAGCAATAAGGGCACGAATACGTGACACCCTTGTAGCTGGCTGATCCGACCTTGATGTCCATTGTGTCGCCACGAATGTAAGTCATCATCTTCTCACACTTTGGACACTTGCTGGCCATTCTGCATTCCTCCGTTGGTTGACAGGACTTTGACATGGCCGGTGATGGAGTCAAACTCTCCGACGAGGTGAAAACCTATATCGTGCAGGCGGTGGCTTGCTTCGATCCACCATCTGCAGTCACGGCCGCCGTCAAGAAAGAGTTCGGCATCGACGTCAGCCGCCAAGCGGTCGAGGGGTATGACCCAAACAAGCGCGCGGGGCGCAACCTGTCCAAGCGCTGGCGGGCCATTTTCGAGGAAACCCGCAAGACCTTCCTTGAGGACACCGCCTCTATCGGCATCAGCCACCGCGCCGTGCGGCTGCGGGCCCTCCAGCGCATGGCGGACAAGGCCGAGGGGCAAGGCAACATGGTGCTGGCATCCTCGCTGCTGGAACAGGCGGCCAGCGGGCCATCGCTGCTCAGTTCAATGACCGCTGGTTGCCTGGTGTCACCTTCGACCCGCCAACGGAGGCTGTGAAACACGCCATCTCTGAGGCTGCGCTGATCGAGGCGGTGACGCCAGGGTCATTGAATTCCGCACCGCCGGACAAGGTGCTCACCGTGGCAGGGAAACTGTCCTGGACGCTTACGGGCGGCAAGCCGGGTACCGTCGCCGGGAAGCTGCCGGAGAATATCGAGGGCCTGCTGATAGGGCTGATCGAGCCGGTTGGCGCTGAGAACGGGTGGAGCTGGGCGTAATCCAGCCCGTGGCGTTCATTGATAAGCGAAAGGTGATTTGTCCGCCTTCCGGAGCGGCAGTAACCTGTTCTGGTTGGGAGACTGAGCCTCCGTAGGGAGCAACGGTTCCGCAGGCCTGACGTGTGCGTACTTCGATGCAACCCGCTCCGGAGTGATGACATTGAAAGCTTCTCAAATCTGGCCGTCCATAGCTCTTGTGCTTGCGCTTGGCGCGCCAGCGTTCGCACAGGCTGTGATGACCGACGACGCGAAGATGACGCTTTACACCTTCGACAAGGACACGGGTGGGAAATCCTCCTGTTACGACGACTGCGCTGCGAAATGGCCGCCATACCTGGGAAAGGCGGGCGAAGATAAGGGCGAAGGCTGGACGCTTGTTGAGCGCAAAGACGGCACCCACCAGTGGGCCTATGACGGGAAACCGACCTACCTCTACGTCGAGGACACCAAGGCCGGTGATGTAATGGGCGATGGAAAGGGTGGCGTCTGGCACGTCATCAAGGACTGACCGACCCGAAAATCGACAAGGTGGCCTCGCAAGCTGCGAGGCCATTTGTTTTGTGGAGTTCGACATGGCCGAGAACTGGAGCGCCATCGACGCGGACGTGCGGGCCGGGCTTGGTGATGTCGGCAATACCCTGGCCATCACACGCACGATCCCCGGCACACCTGACCCGGAACAGCTTTGGCTCGATGTCCCAGACGATACCGCAACCGAGATAGTCCCGCAGTTCGGTGAAGGATCTGGCAAATATCGCTCTGGCGAAACGGTCGTTACAACGGATTTCGAGTTCATGATTGCGGTGCCGAAGGTGCTGATGCCTCAGGAGGGTGACCTCATCACCGCTGGCGGCGAGACTGCGATCATCGTCAAGGTTGAGCCGTTCCCGGCAGGCGGGCAGCCGGTCTATTTCACGATCTGGGCAGATCGCTGATGGCTCGCCGTGACCGCCAGTCGCAGCTGTTCCGCGACCTGATCGCGCGACTGTCGCCGGAGATGCAGCGGGCAGTAATCACGGCTTGGGAAGATATCCGGGCCAGCATCGATTGGATCGGTCTGAAGGAAGCGCTGGAGCGGCAGGACGTTGACCGGGCCATTTCCGCGCTGAACATCGAGCCCGCCGCTTTCGAGGCATATCGGGCCGCCGCAACATCTGCCTATGCTCAGGGGGGCGCGCTGGCGGCGACCACCATCAATGCGCCCGCCGGCTCGCGGGTTTCTTTCCGCTTCGACATGACCAATCCCCGCGCTGAGGCATGGATCAGCCAGAATGTCGGGGAGATGATTACCGGCCTGGCTGACACTGCAAAGGATGTGGCGCGGCAGTCGATCCTGACCGGCTATCAGGCTGGGCGGCACGGCCATCGCAAATGCGGCTTCCCTCGCCACTGAGCTTTGGGACGCGGTACGGGCAAAAGGTGCTCTGACCGCTACCGCGGTGGATGCCGCTGGCAACCCGGTTATTCCGGGGCTCGGTGGGGTCAAGCCGAATTGGCGCGAAAACACGGTGGATCTGGGCGACAACTCCAAGATTGGCGGTGGTGGCGGTGGAGGGAGTTCAGACCGCCAATCAGGCCTTGAGGCGCTGATCACGGAATTTGCGACCGAGCGGGAGCTGATTGAAGAGTGGTACGGCACCCGCCAGGCGCTGATCAACAGCTATACCGATCAGGAGCTTGATTTCCTTGGTGGGAAACATGGGGCGATTGAGCGGTTGGAGGCAGAGCATCAGGCGCGCATTTCGGAGCTGCGTCAGCAAGAGCAAAATCAGCAACTCGGCTTTTACTCCGGGTTCTTCGGAAACATGGCAGCAATAGCTCAGGCCGGCGGTGATAAGCTTTTCGCTGTCATGAAGGCGTTCAGCATCGCTCAGGGGCTGATTAACTCGTATCGTGCCTATACTGAAATCCTAGCCGATCCAGCTCTCATAGGGCGGCCATTCCTGCGTCAGGCCTTGGCATACAGCGCGCTTGGCGCGGGCCTTGCGCAAGTTGCCGCGATGCGCCGTACCTCTGTTGGGGGAGGCGGTGGTGGTGGGGCCGGCAGTGGATCAAGTTCGGGTGGCTCGGCGGCATCCTCTGCTCCTGAGGCACCCCTGCGTGTTAGCGCTGATGCGTTCGACCCGGCACAGTTTTACACGGGTGAAGCCGTACAGAAGTGGTTTGATGCCATCCAGAAAGAGGCCGGGAACCGAGGAATCACCTGGGTTCCCGTTTGAGGTCAATCACTTAACGCACTTGAAGATGGCGATGTTCTTGGCTGCCACATGGTACATTCCGTTTTGGGGCTGATGATCCATCCGACGATCAAGATACTGAACCTTGCTGCCGCACGTCGCTTGAGCTTTCACTGCGGCGGCGTCGATCTGAGCTTGCTTTTGCTCTTCCGTGCCGTAGGCAAAGGTGTCTCCATACATCTCGATCTCGGCGGTCGCGCCGTTAAATGAATGGACCGCCGTCTCGGTGCTTACGCACCCCGCGAGAAGCGCCATCGCGGCAAGAGTTAAAGTAGGGCGCATAAGAAATCCTCTCAGGGGGCAGGGTATTTGATGGCGGTTTGGCGCAAGCGTTCCGCATACTTGTAAATGTCGTCCAAATCGTCGATTGCAATGCGCTCTTCGGCTTCACCGTCGAAAACCCCAAGATACTTTATTGAACGGTTGAAATGCAGACGCGCTAAGGGACGCCGGTTGTTGTCGTCGGCTAGGATCCCGCAGTACGATTTCTGATCTCGCATAACCACGCGAGCGGGTTTCATGACCGCCGATACGATGGCTTTGACGATCAGGAAGGCTTCCGCCTCTTCCGGCGTGGTCACGATCTCGCCTTCGGGTTGGGCTGCGGACTCTTCAAGCGGCTCCGTTGGGGCTTCTGTTTTTGCGAGGGCTGACGACAGTCGATCCTGAACAGATTCCCGGATCACTTCACGGAAGGCGGATTTTACCAGTCCGCGGTACTGGTCGATGACAGCGGCGGTAAAGCGGCCTTCATGCACGCTCGAAGCCAGAAGGCGGATGAAATCCTCGCTGGGGCTGTCGATCTGCTTGTTGATCTCCGCCTTGAGGGCGGAGGTGTACTTAAGGCGCTCAGCGTTCGCGAGGATGCCATCCACATCGAAGCCGGCCTTCTCGAACTTCTTTAGTTCAGCCAGAACCTGGCTGTTTGGTTCCGATATGTCGAAGGTGAAGAAAGGGCGGGTGTCGAGCTTGTTCGGCTCTTCAAGATCGCTGTGAAAGTGGAAGAAGCGTCCATTGGTCAGAATGGCGAACTTCGCACTTGTGACGGAGAAATACCGGTAGAGCTGAGCCAAATGCACTTTGTCGAGGTTGGTGCTGATCGGCTTACACTCGATCAGGATGCGGATCTGATCATCCAGCTTGATCGCATAATCTACCTTCTCGCCCTTCTTCCCGACGGCGTCAGCGGTGAACTCGGGGATCACCTCGCCAGGGTTGAAAACGTCATATCCCAGTGACTGGAGGAACGGTAGGACAACCGCAGTTTTGACGGCTTCTTCAGTCAGCATCGTATTGGCATGCTGCTGAACTCTATCGGTCAAAACCTTAAGTGTGGCGTCGATGGACATAAATTCCTCCCTGATTCCAATCCCGCCATGGTCGGCGGGCGGGGATCGAGGAGTCAACCAGCGCGTGTGTGTTTGGCTAAGCGCCGAATAGGCAGTCTCAGCGCTTCAACCTATTGGCTTCGGGCAGCTGCTGAGCAACGGCGCCCAGCAGCCTAAGCGTTACGACTTCTTGGCTTCTTCGACAGCAGCCATGCAGCCAGCTTCGTCGCCGGCCGCGAGGGCAGCACGGGCTTTCTCTACCGCTGCCATATGTGCCTCAGATTTTTCGGCAGTTTCACCAGACGCGCCGTCGGTTTTGGCTGTTTCAGCAGCAGTGGGCTCGCCCTCTTGTTGAGCCTGCGCATCATCTCCTGAGGTTGCCAGATCGTCCGGGGTCTCGAGAGGAGCCGTTGTGCCATCCTTGGCGATGCCTTCCGTGGATCCGGTATTGCCGTCCGCTTCCGGCTGAGCCTCAGACATCGTGGAGTCGGCAGGCTGATCGCCGGATGAGGCCCCGTTTTCGCCGGTTTCAAGCGGCGCAAGCGATCCATCCTTTGAGATGCCTTGCCCAGAAGTACCGGCATCAGGGCTGTAGCCCAGTGCGGCCAATTCTGCTGTGCAGTCTGCCTGTGCCGAAGCGGCCGATAAAACGACTGCGGCGGCGCCGCACAGTATTCTCATATGAGCGTTCATTGTGTGCCATCCTGTCTGTCGGCGGAATGCCGGTGTGACACAATCGCTGAACCGCTTGCATGTTCCGAGGAAAAGACGATGTGTACTGCAAGCCACCGGGTGGCGGGAGCGCTACGATAAAGACGCGCTCCTTGCCGTGGCCCGTACACTGCGGATGGAAATCAACCGAGGCTTGCGGTGTATCCTATCAGCGAACCACAATCTGGGATGGGCTGGTTACCACGATCTGCGGCTTGCCGCGGTAATCCTTTACCGTGCCTGTGATCGAGACGGTTGCGCCTTGCAGTGAACCGACACCGGAGAAAGCGCCGGAGCTTTTGGCGAAGATGATCCCGTAAAAGGTGTGATTGGGATACCGTCCGCCCATGTTGATGAAGGTGTTGCCCGACTTCTTGTCGTAGTGAACCTGGCTGACAGTGCCGGTCACGGTCACCGATTGCCCGATATATGCGGCAGCTTCAGCAGGTCGAACGTCTTGCGCTGAAACGGCGGCTGGGGTCGCGAGGGCGAGGCACACGGCGAGCGCGATGCGCGAAAACAAGGACATGAAAACGGGCCTTTCAAATAGGTGACGGCCCGTATTCCGAAGCCATGATGGCCAATGTGTGAAGAGAACAAGGCGAATTGAGACAACCGGCGCGCGTGGCGCAGATGGGTGCACCACTCATCATGTCGTCGCGCGAGATCGCTGAGCTTTGCGGCAAGCAGCATAGCCACGTTTTGCGTGACATCGAGAAGATGCTACAAGATCTTGCTCAGTCCAATTTTGGACCCAGTGATTTTCAGGGCACCTACAAGGACGCCACGGGGCGAACCCTTATACGCCGCGCAGGTTGCCAGACAGCACCAGATAAGCAGAGACCAAAACTCCTGACGTGATCAGGTGATAGACCATTGGCTTGTCGGTATCATTTGGCAGCTGGATGGCATTGGTCGGCGTCAAAATGACGCCATCGATATCCAGCGGCAAATATGCGTTGGCGGCGGCATTGCTAAACCGGACAGACGCGCCACCTGGCCCGACGATGAGTGTCAGCGTCATCGGCACCGGTGTCGTCCCTGTACCCGGTATCGAGAAACCCTGCCCGTAGGGGCTGCCACCGCTGATCTGACGATATGGGCCGAACTCGTCGCTTGCACCGCCGGCAAGGATATAATCGTTGGCGACAGCCGCATAATTGATCACATCCGGGCAAAACCACAAAGGGGCATCGCGCTCAGAATACGGGTTGCGGCTCACGCCACCAATGATGCCGCGCGCCACCTCGCCGGTGATCAGCGGCAAGTCCCGTGCAAGTCCCGGCATCCCCACCAGCTGCGCCCCGATGGGCGACACAGAGGGATGAACCAGCGGAGTGCGTCGACGGGCAAAATGTCGGATTGCGCTGTCGGTCCGCCCACTGCGCCCATCAGGACTGACGCCCGTGATCTGGCACAGGAGGCTGTAGAGGATCGCATAGCCGAGATTGTTCGGATGGATGGCATCACCACCCGCCGGCAGGAAGGTGCCCGCTGCGGCATTGACGCTGATGATATTGTAGTAGATCGGCATCAGCCGCTCGACCGCAGCATCACCATCCGCGAGACCTGAGGCCGCATGCCAGTCCACCACGGTGATAGGATCAATCTCTCAACGCTGGAGCCCATGCTCGAAGATTTGCACAGCCGCCTTTCGGGCGTGGTGATCGAATGTCTCGACTGGTCGGCCTTCATCCCGCGCTACGATGGGCCGGACACATTATTCTATGTGGATCCGCCTTACTGGGGCTGCGAGGATGATTACGGGAAACGGATGTTCGAGCGGGCGGACTTCCAGCGTCTCGCCGACCAACTGGCCGGGATCCGGGGCCGGTTCATCCTCTCGCTTAACGATGTTCCGGAGGTCAGGGCGGTCTTCGCGGCCTTCGACATTGACGAGGTAAAAACCACCTACACGATCAAACGCTGCGACAGCGAGGGGGCGGCGGAGCTCCTGATCTCGAACTGTCAGGAAGCCGCCTGACGCTTAGCTGACGACAGTGATCCTGACATTCAAACTGTCGAATTTCCGGTCACAGTTCGAACGAAGGCCCGTTCGCAGCTCTATAGCTCGAGCGGGCCATATTTCTTTGGGAATTAACTGCGGTATGTCCCGCCTATCTGAAAGAGTGACCAGCGGTCACAGTTCGCCGCGTCGTAGGGTGATCGGCCTCAGATCATTGCCAGCGGAATCGCTCGAGATGCTTTGGTGAAAAGCCATTTTAGTTCTGTATGTTAGCCGTTGCGCGACAATGTCGACTAGATGCCGCACGTTTGTCGATCAGGTGAGCGATCACCAGCCCCATATCGCTCATTTTGCCCACTCAGATTTCATCTCTCGTCTCTAACGGTAAGGCCTCAAGCGGTCTCATTCTGTCAGGATTTCAAAGGGTTCACCAAGCCGACTGGGTTCTGTGACCGTGTCCAGATGTTACTACCCCCTACAGTCAGACGGTCCTGTTTCCGGACCGTCTCGAAGATTGGATCGATGAGGACCATCTGGTCCGTGTGGTCGATTTCTTCGTTGAGGAACTCAACCTTGTTGACCTGGGGTTCGTGCGCGCTGCCCATGCCCGCACGGGTCGCCCCGGTTACCATCCTTCTGTTCTGCTCAAGCTGTTCATCTACGGCTACCTCAACCGGATTCCGTCGAGCCGAAGGTTGGAGCGAGAGGCCGGGCGCAATGTCGAGCTGATGTGGCTGACGGGGCGCCTGGTTCCCGACCACAAGACCATCGCCGATTTCCGTCGCGACAACGGCCCCGGCATCCGCCGCACCTGCGCCCAGTTCGTGGAACTCTGCCGGCGCATCGGTGTGCTGAAGGGCGCATGCGTTGCCATCGACGGCAGCAAGTTCCGGGCGGTGAACTCCCGCGACCGGAACTTCACCAAAGGCAAGATCGCCAGCCGCATCGCCCATCTGGAGGCGGACGTAGAACGCTACATTGCGGAGATGGTCCGCGTTGATCGGCAGGAAGAAGGCGAGGTTCGGGCCGAGAAGGTCGCGCACTTGGCCAAACGTTACGGCCGCGTGCGGCAGCACATCCAGCATCTGCAGGAGTTGGATCGGGCCTTGGCCAGTGCTCCGGACGGCCAGATCTCCCTGACCGATCCTGACGCCCGCGCTATGGCAACCAGTGCCCGTAACAGTGGGAAGGTTGGCTACAATGTTCAGACCGCCGTCGATACCGAAACGCATCTGATCGTCGCGCAGGATGTCACTAACCAAGGCCATGATCGCGACCTGTTGGTGCCGATGGCAGGCGCTGCAAAAGAGGCTCTTCACCGCAACGAGATGCATGTGCTGGCTGACAAGGGCTACTTCAGCGGGCGGCAGATCCTGTCCTGCCACGAGGCGGGGATCACCACCACAATTCCGCGCCCCGAGACGTCGGGCAACCGGGCCAAAGGCCTGTATGTGAAGGCCGACTTCGCCTACGATGCCGATACGGATGTGTATCGCTGCCCTGCAGGGGAAGCATTGACTTACCGTTATACGACAGAGGAGGACGGGTTGGAGCTTCGGCGCTACTGGACCGGAGAATGCAGCAATTGCCCTGTAAAAGCGCGCTGCACGACCGGCAAGGAACGCCGGATCACACGGTGGGCGCACGAGCATCTTGTGGAAGCCGCACGCGCCCGACTGATCAGCCCTTCAGAACCCATGACGGTGCGCCGCAGCACGGTTGAGCATCCGTTCGGCACCATCAAGGCCTGGATGGGCACGTCTCACTTCCTGACCAGGAGGCTAAGGAACGTGAAGACCGAAATTGCTCTGAACGTTCTCGCCTACAACATCAAGCGCATGGTGGAGCTGATCGGGATCCAAGGCCTGATGACCGCGGTGAAGGCCTGAAAGCGGCGGGCCGAACAGCGTCCGACCAGAATCTATCGCCGTCCAGAGAAATTACCTCGATCACAGGCACCATGTGTCCTCGCGCGAGAGAGTTTCCACACAGCCTAAGCCCATTGCGGACGGTCGTTGGTTAAGGAGCGTCCCTGTCCATGACCAGAGGGAGAGGGGTCTCCCTTCGGCCCTTCCTGTCCCGTCTGCTGAAGACGCTTTGATAGGCGCGCCGCTGACGTGTCACCTCGTAGAGGACGATACCTGAACTGGTAGCAAGGTTCAGGCTTTCAATCATGCCAAACATCGGAACAGATACGCACATGTCGCTGTGTTCTACGGCTAGTGCACTGATCCCCCTGCTTTCGTTCCCGAACCATACCGCGAGCTTATGGTGTGCGGTATAATCGCCGTCGCTCAACAGGATATTTGTCCGCCCTTTGACGTGGGGCGAGGTGACAATTGATACGAAGCCGTTGCGCTCAAGATGAGCCAAGCATGCCTCAGTGCTGTCAAATCTCTTCACAAAGGTCCATTTGACACCGGAGACCGATGTGGAGGAGAGCGCTTTCTCATCCCGCATGTCACCCCAATCATTCGGCAGCTTCTTGCGTGGATCAATGATATAAACCTTCTCTGCGCCGAGAGCGTTGGCGTTTCGAATAACAGTGCCGATGTTTCTGATCTCGGAGGGGTCTTCGATAACAGCGATCAGGTTCTTGCAACGAAACGCCTTGATCTCGTCAGCACGTTGACGTGCGGCTGTTTTCGGTCGTGTTTCCGCTTCAACCTTCATGCCTAACACCACTTTGCCACATCATTATGGTCGCATTAAACGGCACAAACTGAGCTATGTCGACCGGCGGCTTTGTCCCGCGTAGCCGCCGTTCGTGTGCTCTGTAAGGCCGGGGAGTAGCAGCCGTTTAAGGCTGGCTTTAAGGGGCGCTTAACCGGGGCCGGGCAGGGCGCTCAGGCCCCGTTTTTTAGAAGTCGAATGGCGCAGGTTTGGGTGTCAAACAGTGCAGCTTTCGCTGTCACGCTACAACAACGCTACACCGAGGACTTCTGGAACAACGCCGATGACATCCTTGCTTGACATGACAAAGTAAATCAGTCAGGAATGTTCGCAGATCAGCCAGGCTCCTTGTGAGCGCAGCCATAAACTCTCTCACAGGCGATGGAGAAGACCATGACCCGACCTGCAACGGGCGACCGGCTTCCTTTGGCGGAGATGCTGCGCCAGGCAGCGGCCGGAACGGCCCCTTCGGCGGCACTGGAAGCTCTGATCGAACGGGTAGGGGCAGTGAAATGAACGCCCATACCGAGGCCACCCTGACCCCCTGGCTGCAAAATGACGCGACCCCGGTGCATGACGCGCGTGTTCTGACAGATGGTGGGTCCCTGGCAAAGATCGTGCTGGATGGCCAGGTTTATACCCTGCGCATCACGCGCCAGGGCAAGCTGATCCTGACCAAATAACATCGCCCTCCGAAGGCAACGCCTTGGCGCTTTTGCAGTTGGGATAACGATTTCACAACCGGTCCTGAATGGCGGGGGAATCCGCCTCAGACTTTCCCTCGTCCGGCAGCTCTCCCTCGTGCTGTCGAACGGGGGAATTTTATATGTGGTAAAGGGATAGCGGCGGGACCTGGTCGACGCCCAACCTGATCAGCCGCCAGTATGGCTCATATGCCGGCTCATCTGGCCCCGGATCAGACCCTTTGCACTGTTCGGGGAGGCACCGTTTGGGGGAGAGCCGTCCAGGGCGGCGCCGTCTGACTGCCGGCCGTAGTCGAAATCATGGCCCTTGGGCTTGCGGGCAATCGCCTCGCGGATTGCGGCTTCCAGCGGCGCCGGATCGTCCGGATGTAGCCGCAGCGGCGCGCGCAGATCGGCCATATCCTCCTGGCCGAGGCACATATAAAGCTCGCCGGTACAGGTCAGCCGCACCCGGTTGCAGCTTTCGCAGAAATTATGCGTGAGCGGGGTGATGAAGCCGATCTTCTGCGCGGTCTCATTGATCCGGACATAGCGCGCCGGGCCGCCGCTGCGTTCCAGCAGATCGGTCAGTGTGAAGCGTTCCGCCAGCCGGGCGCGCAACGCACGCAGGCTCCAGTACTGGTCGAGGCGGTTTTCCTCGCCCATCTCGCCCATCGGCATCACCTCGATGAAGGTGAGGTCATGGTCTTCGCGGGCGCACCAGTCCAAAAGCGGGAAAAGCTCGTCCTCGTTAAAGCCCTTCAGCGCCACGGTATTGATCTTGACCCGCATCCCGGCGGCCTTTGCGGCCGTGATGCCGTCAAGCACCTGCGCCAGCCGCCCCCAACGGGTGATGGCGGCGAATTTCTCAGGCACCAGGGTGTCGAGCGAGACGTTGATCCGCCTGACCCCCAGATCGGCCAGAGGCCGCGCGAAACGGGCAAGCTGACTGCCATTGGTGGTCAGCGTCAGCTCTTCCAGTGCGCCGGTCTGCAAATGCCGCGCCATCGCTTCGAAAAACGTCATGATGCCGCGACGGACCAGCGGCTCGCCGCCTGTCACCCGCAGCTTCGAGACGCCAAGTCTGATAAAGCCTGAACAAAGCCGGTCAAGCTCTTCCAGTGACAGAAGCTCGGCCTTGGGCAGGAAAGTCATATGTTCCGCCATGCAATAGGTGCAGCGGAAATCACAGCGATCCGTCACCGAGACCCGCAGATAGCGGATGGCGCGCGCGAAGGGGTCGATGAGCGGGGCCGGGTTGTTCATATGCTTAAAGTAGGGGCGGCGGGCCTGTGCCACAAGCTGCAATCTGGGTGCAGTCGCCTGCCAATCGGGGAGTTGCAGGCAAGGGGCGGGACGCCTATTCTGGCGTTATGATGAAACGCGCCCTTCTCCTCCTGTCGTTGTCCCTGGCTGTGCCGGGATGTTCCGTTTTCGAAGGGTTCGGCAAGGGAGGCAAGGCCCCTGCGGCGAATCCGGGCCTTGCGACCGAATTCGCGCCGGCGGTCACGACCACCGCGCTCGGGGCGAGCGGTCACAGCGCTGCGGCGCTGGACAAAACCTCGGATGCGGAAAAGGCGGCGGCCCTTGCGAAACCGGTCGCTTCGGGCGAACGCGAACTGGGCAAGGCCGTGGTGGCCCTCGGGCCGCCCGCTGAAACCGGCCTCTGGGTGCAAAGCGTGCTGGTCCAGACCAAAGGTCAGGGCCGGGTCGTGGCCCCCGGCGGCAAAACGCTCGCGGTTGAACTGCGCCCGGGCAGTGGCGGCGCGCTGATGTCGCTTTCGGCCTATCAGGCGCTTGGCCTGCCGCTGACCGGCCTGCCCGAGCTGACGCTTTACGGCAACTGAGCCGCATGGGCTTTGGTCGGCAATCTCCTTTAGTCGGCAATCTCATAGGGCAGCAGATCGCGGGTATTCGGATCGACCCTGAGCCGGCGTTCCAGCGGCGGCACCGAGCGCTGGTGGCAATTCATCCGCTCGCAGATCCGGCAGGAGATCCCGATCGGCTCGAACCGCCCGCGCGGGTCAAGACCGTCTGAATAGACCAGATCCGGTGCATGCTGGATCTCGCAGCCGAGGCCAATCGCATAGCGGCGCACCGGCGCGAGGAAGGCGCCGGCGGGTTTCGAGACTTCGCGCGCGAGGTTGAGATAGCGCACCCCATCGGGCGTCTCGACAAATTGGCGCAGGAATTTCCCCGGCGTTTCAAAGGCCTGGTGTACGTTCCACAAGGGGCAGGCGCCGCCGAACCGCGCGAATTGCAGCCGCGTCGCGGAATGGCGCTTGGTGATGGTTCCGGCCTGATCGACCCGGACAAAGAAGAAGGGGATGCCCTTGGCGCCTGGCCGCTGCAGGGTTGAGAGCCGATGCGCCACCTGCTCAATCGAGGCGCCAAAGAGATCAGCAAGCCGCTCCAGATCATGGCGTGTCTCGCGTGCGGCCTGCAAAAACGCGCGGTAGGGCAGAAGTGTGGCCCCGGCAAAGTAATTCGCAAGCCCGATCTTGGCGATATCGCGCGCCTCGGGCGTCGAGAACCGCGCCAGATCCAGCGTCGCCTCCAGCAGGTCATTCTGGGTGATCAGCGCCAGCTGGTGCAAAAGCTGAAACCGCTGCGTCGCATCCTGGGCCTGGCCCGAGATCACCAGCCGCCGCGTTGACGGGTTGTAATGGCGGACCGGCACGCCGGTCTCATAATGCAGCGAGACGCCGCGCTGGCGCAGCAGGTCCTGGGCCAGCCGCACCACATCGCGCTTTGGCTCTCCCGATCCGGCAAAGATCTCGGCCGCCCGGTCAACCGCATCGATATAATTGTCGCAATAGTGGAAGAAGTCGCGCACCTCTTCCCAGGGGCTCGGTTTCAGGCCGATATCCTCGCGCCCCAAAGCCTCATCAAGCGAGGCCAGCCGCTCATGGCTTTGCCGGTAAGCACGGTGCAGGTCGAGAAAAGCCCGCGCCAGAGCCGGCGCATTCGAGGCCGCCAGACGCAGATCCGCAAGCGGGGGATTTGACGCCGTAAAGACCGGATCGGCCAGCGCCTCGCGCATATCGGAAACCAGCCGCTCGCTCTCGCCCACCGTCAGCTCGGTGACATCAAGGCCGAATTCCTGCGCCAGCGCGAGCACCACCGCCGCCGAAACCGGGCGGTGATTGTTCTCCATCTGGTTCAGATAGGGCAGCGAAACGCCAAGTTTATCGGCAAAGGCTTTTTGCGTCAGGCTCAGCCGCCCGCGGATCTCGCGCAGCTTGACCCCGGCATAGAGTTTTTGCGTGGCCATATCGGGCTCCGTATTTGCAAATCGCAAGATCCATTTGCAAAGATAGGTGGTCAAGCGGATTCGCCGGCTGCTGGCGCTATCATCCCGCAGAATCTGGCGCTGCCCATCGCAGGGCGGGCAGGGGCAGGGTGGGCGGGTGAATTCCAGCGAGGACCCAGCCCATGGCACAGATCGAAATCCGCCCGCTCCGCGCCTCTGATGAACCCGAATGGCGCCGCCTCTGGGCCGATTACCTGAGTTTCTACGAAACCTCGGTGCCGGAAGAGGTGTACCGATCCAGCTTTGACCGCCTCATCGGCGATGATCCGCAGGATTTCTCGGGCCTGATCGCGCTGGTCGATGGCAGGCCGATGGGGCTTACGCATTTCCTCTTCCACCGCCATGGCTGGAAGATCGACAATGTCTGCTATCTGCAGGATCTCTATGTCTCCCCCGAGGCGCGCGGCACCGGCCTTGGGCGCAAGCTGATCGAAGCGGTCTACCGGATCGCCGATGAAAAAGGCGCCCCCGGCGTCTACTGGCTGACGCAGGAGTTCAATACCACCGCCCGCCAGCTCTATGACCGCATTGCAAAAGTGACGCCCTTCATCCGCTATTCGCGCTGAAGAGCCTCATTTTCTGTCCTGAAATATCCCGGGGGAGCGCGGAACGCGCGCGGGGGGCTGGCCCCCCGCATCTGCTATCAGTCAAAAGCTCAGCCGTTGCCGCGCCGCGTGAACAACCCCGCATCCTGGGCTGCACGCCGCAGGGCATTGGATTTATTGACGGTTTCCTGGTATTCCGCCTCGGGGTCGCTGTCATAGACCACGCCGCCGCCGGCCTGGATATACAGCTTCTCATCCTTCAGGACAGCCGTGCGCAGGGCGATACAGAAATCCATCTCGCCATTGGCCGCGAAATAGCCGCAGCCGCCGCCATAGACGCCGCGCTTTTCCGGCTCCAGCTCGTCGATGATCTCCATCGCCCGCACTTTCGGCGCGCCCGAGACCGTGCCTGCAGGCAGCCCCGCCAGCAAGGCCGACAAAGCATCCTCGCCCTCGCGGATCTGGCCCACCACATTCGAGACGATATGCATGACGTGGCTGTAGCGCTCGATCACGAATTTCTCGGTCGGGCGCACGGTGCCCATCTTCGCGACCCGCCCCACATCATTGCGCCCCAGATCCAGCAGCATCAGATGTTCGGCAAGCTCTTTCTGATCGGCCAGCAGATCGGCCTCCAGCGCATTATCCTCTTCCACCGTCGCGCCGCGCTTGCGGGTGCCGGCGATGGGGCGGATCGTCACCTCACCATCCCTCAGTCGCACCAGGATCTCGGGGCTGGCACCGACCACCTGATAGGGGCCGAAATTGAAGAAGAACATGAAGGGCGACGGGTTCGTGCGCCGCAACGAGCGGTAAAGTGCGAAGGGTGGCAGCGGGAAATCCATCGTCCAGCGCTGCGACGGCACGACCTGGAAAATATCACCGGCGCGGATATAATCCTTCGCTTTCGCGACCGCTGCTTTATAGCCGTCATGGCTGAAATTCGAGGTCAGCTCGCCCGAAATCGCCACACCGTCGATCTCGCGCTGTACGGCAGGCGCCCGGTCAAGATCGCGCAGCGCATCCATCACCCGCTCAGCCGCCTGGGCATAGGCCGCCCGCGCGGTGACACCCTTTTCATACCAGGCCGGCGCTACCACGATCACTTCGCCGCGCACCCCGTCCAGCACCGCCACGACCGAGGGGCGCATCAGCACCGCATCGGGCAGGCCAAGCGGATCCGGGTTCACATCCGGCAGATGTTCCACCAGCCTGATCATGTCATAGCCAAGATAGCCGAACAGCCCGGCAGATGCCGCCGGCAGATCATCGGGCATGTCGATATGGCATTCGGCGATCAGGGCGCGCAGCGTGTCGAGCGGATGGCCTTCCAGCGCGGTGAACCCATCCGGATCAAACCGCGCCGAGCGGTTGATCTCGGAGGCTTCCCCCCGGCACCGCCAGATCAGATCGGGCTTCATGCCGATGATCGAATAGCGCCCGCGCACCTCGCCGCCGGTTACCGATTCCAGCATGAACGTGTCTTTGCGCGCCTCGCCCAGCTTGAGCATCAGCGAGACCGGCGTATCCAGATCCGCAGCAAGCCGGGCCCAGATCAGCTGGTTTTTCCCCTCTCCCCAGGCTTTCTCGAAGGCGTCGAAAGAGGGTTCCAGTTTCATTGCAGGCCCGAATTCACTTGGTTGATGGCGTTTTGATTAAGGGTCATGCCCGCTTTGTCCGCCACACTGGTGGTGAAGGCGGTGAAAGCATCCTGCGCGACTGCCTGTTCCAGCTGCGACGAGATCGCGGCTTTCAGCGCTTCGGCCTCATCGCCGGTTTCCGCAGCCGCGGTCACGTGATCCAGCCGCAACAGGCCGATAAAGCTGCCTTCCTCGATCAGTCGGATATCGCCGGCCTTCATCGCGAAGGCGGCTTCCAGCACCGAGGCCGGGATGTTTTCCGTCGTGGCCCCGTCGCGCGAGGTCTCGGCCACGGTCTCGACCGTGCCCAGCGTCGCGAAATCAGTGCCGCTTTCGGCGGCGGTTTTCAGTTCCAGCCCGCGCGCATCCAGTGCGGCGCGAAGGTTGCTTTGCTGCAGCGCCGCCAGCACTTCAGACCGCGCCTCGTCAAAGGGGATCGGCGTCGGTGGCACCATCTCGACGAATTCCAGCGCCACGACACCGCCGTCATCCAGCGTCACCGCTTCGGGGAAATCGCCTTGCTTCAGGGCACCGGCAGCTGCGCGAAAGGCCTGGTAGCCTTCGAGCTTGTTGCCGGTCTGCGCGCCCGGACCGGTGGCGACATAATCGATCTGGCCGAGTTCCATCCCGGTCTGGGTGGCAAGCTCATCAAGGCTGGCACCGCCGGCAAGGAGGTCGTCGATCTCGTCGATCTTATGATTGATCTCAAGGCGTGCGGCTTCCAGCTTCACTTCCTGGGCGAGATCGTCATGCGCTTCTTCAAATGTGGTCTCTTCGCCCGGCAGCACGCCGTTGATGCGGAAGAGGGCCGGGCCAAGCGAGGTTTCTGCCGGAATAACAGCGCCTTCGGTGGCTGCAAAGACTTCGGCTCCCGCCGCACCAAGTTCAGTTTCCGAGACATCGCCCATATCGACCGCATCCATCGACAGGCCGCGCGCGGTGACGAGATCCTCGAATGTGGCTTCGCCGGACGTCAGCCGCGCCAGGGCCGCTTCGCGCGCCGCCTCATCGGGATAGACCAGCCGCTCGACAAGCCGGCGCGGCGGGATCACAAATTCCGAAATCCGCGCGTCATACATCTTGCGGATCGCAGCCTCATCGACCGGCAGGCCAGTGGCGATGGTTTCCGGGAGCAGAACCGCATAGCGCAGCCGCTTTGATTCGCCGCGGGTGAAATCCGCGATATTGGCGTCATACCAGGCCTTCAGCGCCGCTTCATCGGGTTCAGTCAAAGGCGCGGTGAGGCTGGTTTCCGTCAGCCGGATCAGCGAGAAGCCGCGCCGCTCTGCCACCCATTTATAGATCACATCGGTGGTGGCCCCGGGCGCGGCAAAGCCGCCGGTCACCGCGCCGGACAAAAGCGCGCGGGCTGCGTCACGGCGCAGGCTTTCCTCGAAATCGGCCTCGCGCCAGCCGGCACGGCTCAGCGCCTCGCGGTAGACGCTACGGTCAAAGGTGCCGGAACTGCCGATAAAGGCCCGTTCCTTCATGACTTCCTGCGCGACAGTCGCATCGCCGACCGAGAGCCCTGCCGAAAGCGCCGCATTGTCCAGAGCCGCGCGGGTCACGAGGCCCGCAAGCGCCTGGCGGTCGATGCCAAAGGTGATCGCCTGCTGCACCGGGATTTGCGTGCCGAATTGCTGCGACAGTTTCGCCGCCTCGTCGCGCACGGCCTGGGCGTAATCGCGCACCGGAATGTCGATCTTGCCGACCGAGCCTATGGAATTGATGGTGCCGCCGAAATTGCTGACACCAAAGCCGCCAAGCCCGAGGATCAGCATGCCGGTCATCAGCCAGGTCAGGGCCGAGGTGCCCTTGTTCTTCTTCTTCGGCTGATCATCAGGGCTTTTGGCCATGTCGCGGGCTCCGGTCAGAACGTTTGCGCCTGTCTAAGGGCAAGCGGGGTGTGGGGCAAGGGCAGGGGCGTCACGCTTTCGCGGGAGGCGATAATCGGGCGTGTCAGGGTCTGAAGTCGCGCAGCCGGCGGAACATTTCGGCGATGCCGTCGCAGTCGATATTGGCGAAAGCGATGCGGATCTGGCGGCGGCCGGCCTCGGACCCTTCGGGCGTAAAGAAGGTGCCGGGCAGCATCAGGATGGCGCAGTCATCCACAAGCCGGCGGCACAGATCATCCGAGGCGAGGTCGAACGGGTGTTCCACCCAGGCGAAATAGGCGCCGCATCCCATCAGCACCCAGTCGGTCAGGGCGCTGAAGCCTTCGACCATGGCTGCGCGCCGCTTCAGGATCTCCTGACGCTCGCCCTCGACCCAGGGGCCAAGGTTGCGCATCCCCCAAAGCGCGCCGGTCTGGCCCAGCTGGTTCGGGCAGATGGCGATGGTGTCGAGCACTTTCTCGATCTCCGTGAGAAGTGCTGCAGAGGCGACAATCGCACCAACCCGGTGGCCGGTCATCCGGTAGGCTTTCGAAAAGCTGTAAAGCTGGATCACCGTCTCGCCCCAGGCGGGATCTTCGAAAAGATCATGCGGGCGTCCGCCGGTCTGCGGCGAATGGCGGCTGTCGAAATCGCGATAGGTCTCGTCGATCACCAGCGCGATGCCATGCGCGCGGGCAAGATCATAAAAGGCCCTGAGCGTGGCGGACGGATATTCGACACCGCCGGGGTTGTTCGGCGTGACCAGCACGATGGCACGGGTCTTCGGCCCGATCAGCGCCGCCGCTGCTGCCGGGTCGGGGATCAGCGAGGCGCCGGTTTCCAGCACGCGCGTGGTCACGCCGCTCATATCCAGCCACATTTTATGATTGAAATACCATGGCGTGGGCAGGATGACCTCGTCGCCCGGGCCGGCAAGCGCGGCGAGGGTCGCGCAAAAAGCCTGGTTGCAGCCCTGGGTGATCGCAACCTGGTCCGGAGCTATCGTGCCGGAATAGGCGCGGGAAAACTGGCCCGCGATCTCTTCGCGCAAGGCCGTAATGCCCAGGACGGGCCCATAGAGATGCGCGTCAGGGTCATTCAGCGCGGCATCGGCGATGGCCTGGCGCAATTCCAGCGGCGGGATCTCCAGTGGCGCGGCCTGGCTTACATTGATCAGCGGGCGGTTCGCGGGAAAGCTCTTGCCCTGGATCCAGCGCCGCGCCTCCATCACCGGCGGCAGTTCGGTTGCACCCAGATTTGGATTGAGGGGAAGAGACATGGCCGGCTCCTGTGCCTGATGGCTGATGTGGAGCGGGGGGCTGCCTGCCCCCCGGGCCCGTTCCGGGCCTCCCCCCGGGAGTATTTGTGTCAAGAGGAAGAGGCTGGATTTCCTCTTGATCTAAATACTCTCAGGGGGTGAATTGCGCCTTTCTGGCGCAAGAGGGGGCGGAACGCCCCCGTTCCCGATCAGTCGGTGCCGCGATAGGGCTGCACATATTGCAGTGCCATATCCCAGGGGAAGAAGATCCAGGTGTCCTGGCTGACCTCGGTGACATAGGTGTCGACCTGCGGCTTGCCATGCGGTTTGGCATAGACGGTGGCGAAATGTGCTTTCGGGTAAAGCCTGCGCACCAGCTCCAGCGTCTTGCCGCTGTCGACGAGATCATCGACCACAAGGATGCCGGAGCCGTCTTGCATCAGCTCGGGCTGCGGTGACTTGGTCACCACCGCCGAGGCCTGCGCCTGGTGGTTGTAGCTTTTCACGCTGATCGTATCGATCACGCGGATATCGAGCTCGCGCGCCACGATCATGGCCGGCACCAGCCCGCCGCGTGTGATCGCGACCACGGCGCGCCACTGGCCGCCTTCGCCCGGGCCCTTGCCATCCAGCCGCCAGGACAAAGCCCGCGCATCGCGGTGAATCTGGTCCCAGCTGATATGGAACCCTTTCTCATGTGGCAGGCGGTCAGCGGCCATTGGCGTCCTCTGGTCAGGTAGCGGCGATTTTAAAGCTGAGAAGGGCGAGTATGCCACCGAAACACCGGTCAATCACGGTTTTCAGCCGGGCATAGGCGTGGCGGGTCCGCTCAAGCGAGAAGAGCCGCGCGATCAGAAGGTTAAAGAGCACCTCATTGAGGAAGACCGCGATCAAAAGCGCGGTCAGCCAGGGCCAGGTGGTGCCCGGCGGCACGGTGCCGACAAAGATCGCGCCGAAAAACACCGCGGCCTTGGGATTGGAGAACTGGGTGGCAAGCCCAAGCCAGAGCGCGGCCAGCGCGCCACGCGGCGGATGATCACTGTTATCGCCCAGGGGTTCGGGCGCGTGACGCCACATATTGAACGCGATCCATAGAAGGAACAGCGCGCCCACGATCTTGAAGCCCCAGAACAGCGCCGGGGCGAGTCTGAACAGCACCGCCAGCCCGAAAAGCGCTGCCAGTGCCCAGAACACCGCCCCGAAGCCGATGCCGCAGGCGAGAAAGAAGCTCGTGCGCATGCCTTCGGTCACAGCCGTTCGCGCCGTCATCAGAACCGCCGGGCCCGGAGAGGCCGCGGCGATCAGATGCAGGACATAGGCTGCGAGGAATGCGCTGAGGCCCATCTCAGTCCTTCTTGCCGGTCACAACGTCGATATCGGGTGCATCGATCGCCTTCATGCCGACGACATGATAGCCCGCATCGACATGCAGGTTCTCGCCCGTGGTGCCGCTGCCCAGATCCGACAACAGATAGAGCGCGGATTTCCCGACCTCTTCCTGCGTCACATTGCGGCGCAGGGGCGAATTCAGCTCGTTCCATTTCAGGATATAGCGGAAATCGCCAATGCCGGAAGCCGCCAGCGTCTTGATCGGCCCGGCCGAGATCGCATTGACGCGGATCCCGTCGCGGCCGAAATCTTCGGCCAGATATTTCACCGATGCCTCCAGCGCCGCTTTGGCCACGCCCATCACATTGTAATGCGGCATCACCTTTTCGGCGCCGTAATAGGTGAGGGTCAGCATGGCGCCGCCCCGTCCCATCATTGCACCCGCACGCCGGGCCACAGCGGTAAAGCTATAGACCGAAATATCCATCGACATTGCAAAATTGGCGCGGCTTGTATCGGCATAACGCCCGCGCAATTCATTCTTGTCGGAAAAGCCAATGGCATGAACCACGAAATCAATCGTGCCCCATTTTGCCTTAAGCCCGTCGAACAAAGCATCGAGCGATTCTTCGCTTGCCACATCACATTCGAACAGAAGCGGTTCGCCCAGGCTGGAAGCCAGTGGCTCAACCCGTTTTTTAAGCGCTTCACCCTGGTAAGAGAAGGCAAGTTCTGCCCCCGCTCCCGCCAGTGCCTGGGCCACGCCCCAGGCAATCGATTTGTCATTGGCAAGGCCCATGATCAGCCCGCGTTTGCCAGCCATCAGTCCGGTTGACATTCCTGGTCCCTCGCACACCTTTACGGTTTGATAGCGTTGACGTTTAGGCGGAAAGGCGGCCTGCCGCAAGGGCGGGAGACCGTTACCGTTGACGTAAGAACAGGAGCGGGCATCGATGGAACGGACCGGAATTTTCAAAGGCGACGATCCTTTTACGATCGCGCGCAGCTGGCTGGCCGAGGCCGAGGCGACAGAAGTGAATGATCCAAATGCGATTGCTCTGGCGACGGTCGACGAGGCGGGGCTCCCGGATGTACGCATGGTGCTGCTGAAGGAGATCGCGGCCGAATCCTTTGTCTTTTATACAAATTATACTTCGGTAAAGGGGCGCGAGATCGAGGCTTCGGGCAAGGCGGCTTTCGTTATGCACTGGAAAAGCCTGCGCCGGCAGATCCGCGTGCGCGGCACGGTCACGCGCGAGGAAGGCAGGGTGGCCGATGACTATTACCGGAGCCGCAGCCTGACGAGCCGGCTTGGCGCCTGGGCCAGCCGGCAATCACAGCCCTTGTCCTCGCGTGAGGCACTGATGGCCGAAGTGGCAAAGGTTACCGTGACGAAAGGGCCGATTCCGTCGCGCCCGCCATTCTGGGGCGGATTTCGCATCACGCCGCTGGAGATCGAATTCTGGGCAGATGGCGCCTTCCGCCTGCATGACCGGTTCCGCTGGAGCCGCATCGGGGGCGGCGATGTGGAGGGCGGCGAAAAGGTTGCAAGCGGTTCAGGTGATTGGACAGTCCTGAGGCTCAACCCCTGATAATCGCGGGAAAAGGTAAACAATTCTGTCTGATCATACGATTTCCTCTTGATCAGGCGGGGTTAAGCCTTCATCAACCGAAAAGGGCTTAATCTGGGGAGATAGTCCTTGTTATGACTGAAGAAGATAAGGCCACGCAGGTGTTGCAGGGCCGGGTGAAGTGGTTTGATCCGGCTAAAGGCTTTGGCTTCATCGTCAGCGATATTACCAATGCCGATATCCTGTTGCACGCGAATGTTCTGCGCAACTTTGGGCAGAGTTCAGTCGCGGATGGAGCAGGGGTCACAGTCAGGATCCAGACTACACCACGCGGTGTACAAGCGGTTGAAGTTCTTGCGATTGAACCTCCGGAAGGGCCTGTTGTGCCCCTGGGGGAACTGGCGGGTGAACTTTCGGTAGCGGATTTATCCGTTCTGCCGATGGAGCCTGCACGTGTAAAATGGTTCGATAAGGCCAAAGGATTTGGCTTCGCCAATGCTTTCGGGCGGGCGGAAGACATATTCATCCATATCGAGGTCTTGCGGGTCTCTGGTTTTGCGGATCTGATGTCAGGCGAGGCGGTGGCGCTCAAGGTAATTGAGGGCCGGCGCGGCAGAATGGCAGTGCAGGTGCTGAGTTGGGAACGTGCAATCGTCGCCCAGGCGGGCGAAGCCGGATGACGGCGGGGGCGGTGGCGGTGCTGCCGCCCTGCTGGACAGTCTTGTCGCAATCCACGAATATCCCCCTGAAAAATTCGGACAACAATCTGGCTGCAGCGCCGGGGTGCGACGCGTCTGGTCACAGGCGTCGCTGGATCTCCCGTACTGTGCTTTCGGCCATCCTGGCCGGGGTGATTTTGAGCGGTCTGGCTGTGCCTGGCCTGCCTTTTGCCGGCGCAGCCCAGGCGGCGCAGAGCTGTTCCCTGTCGCGCATCGACCTGCGCCCGCCTGCGAAAGAAGGGCAGGGGGAACGCCAGAGTTTTTCCGTTGAAATCGCCGACACGGCCGCCAGCCGCGCTCAGGGTCTGATGTATCGCGAAAGCCTCGCGCCCGAGGCCGGGATGCTCTTCATCTATGAGACACCGCGTCGCGCCGAGTTCTGGATGAAGAACACGCTGATCCCGCTGGACATCATTTTCGCAGATGCTCAGGGGCGGGTGACGGTGGTGCATGAAAACGCCGTCCCGGGCGATGAGACGCCGATTCCGGGCGGTGACAATGTTCTCTATGTGCTCGAGATCAATGGTGGTCTGGCAAAGAAGGCCGGAATCGTTCCGGGCAGCGAGATGCGCCATCCGCTGATCCGCGCCGGTGCCTGGCCCTGCCGCTGACCGTGTCGCAGCCTCAGACCCGTCTTTCCCGCGCGCCCCGTCTTTCCCGCACGCACCGTCTTTCCCGCACGCGTAGCAGAGTTATCTGCGAGGCCTGCCTTAAAATCTGAGTGACGTTGCCGGCTTGCATGCGGCATCAGACCGATCCGGGCGGCGGTGTATTGAAGATCCTGATCCGCCCCGAGCCGCCTGCGGCGGGCGCGTCGAAGCGGAGGCGATGAGGGCGCTGTTCTGTCAGTGCCGTGTAGCCGCGACCGGCGCGGGCTTTTCGCAGCGGATCTGAAAAGCGAAGGCGCCTTCTGTTCGGGTCCGGTGGCGAAGGCAATTGTCAGACCGCAGCGAAATCCTGCGCCCGACGCGGCCAAAGGGGGCGGCATGGTTGATCAGGATGTGTTCCACCTGGCCGTGAGCTGTCACTGCCTTGCCAGCCCTTGCCCTTCCAAACCTCATTTCCATGGGCGCCAGAGGCGTACGCCAGTCGCCATGCAGCTCGACGGTCCGGACCACTTCGCGCAGGCTGAACCGATAGGCCGGGTAAGCCGCGATCCACTGCCAGGGCCCCGGCGGAACCGTGTTCTCGCCCGAAACGGACAGCTCGTCCCACCTTTGCACTTCGACATAGCGCCCGACCAAGCAATCCGCGCCGCTCCGATCCTCAGGGCGGGGCTTGCACGGAAACGTGCCCAGAGCAGGCCTGCCCGTTTCAGGCCAGTGCATTGCCGCCTCCAATGGACCGGCGGCCCCAGATCCACCCCAGGGATGCAGGGGCCAAGGTGCTCGTGCAGAGTGTCGGGCGTGACCTTGGCACTCGTCAGTTCGCCGGCGGTATGCACCACCGAACTGTTCTCCATGCTCATCCGGCGCAAGGGCTACGCCCTCTCCCTCAGGCACAGCAAACGGATCGTAAAGGCTTTCGGCAAGGCAAAAGCCATTGCAGGTGCTGCTCAACTGCCTTTCTCGGCGTCTAATGCGCAAGAGCTCGCATCTGCATGCCGCTGGCCGCAGGAAATATGGCCAGACTGCAGCAACTGCTCGCAGCATAAACGGAAGGTAGCGTTTCGTGCAGGCCAAACCCGGCAGCCGGGGCACATGAGCGGTCGGAGGTTCTGATACAGTATAAAACAACCTGCTCAGCGCCGGACTGAAACAGCTGCCTGTCAGGTCGCCTGTAACATGAAGAAGACCCCACGCGGAGGATATTATATCATATATTCAGTGCCTTATATGTCTATCTCGTCTGGTGGCGCGGGAAACCGAGGTTTACGCTTATTGCTGTATGAACAGGCTTCCAACCGGTGCATGCAGAGCTTCCTGTGCGCATTGTTTCGGCTAAAGAGGTGCGGCCGTCAGCCTTCCTGTGCCATGACTTGCGCCACAGATCCGAAGCTGATGGTGCAAAACGCATTTTTATCGCAATCGGGGCTTTCCCTGCCGGTGGGAAACCGCTATCTGACTGCCAGTTCGGGGCGTAGCGCAGTCTGGTAGCGCGACGGTTTTGGGTACCGTAGGTCGGGAGTTCGAATCTCTCCGCCCCGACCAGCATTCAACGGATTTCAGGATAGTCCGTTTTGCAGTTCATTTTGCAAAACTGTTCTCTATCTTTTCCATGCGGCCCCCGGCTACTTCTCGATTGCGTCTGCATTTCGGGCAATAGAGCTGCATATCTGGCGATGACTTCGGCCGCTTGCTTGATAGAGCCGCGAGGTATTCTGGCGGCCCCTCTGAATAAACCATTCGGTCATTCCAGAACGGGGTAGCGCCGCGCCCTCTCGAAGCAGAGTGGTATTCGCGAACCTTCCCGTCTGCCAGCTTGGCTCGGGTTCGGTTAATGCCTTTCAACGTGATTTTGGAGATTTTCGCCGAACCAGTCATCTACTGCGGTTTCTGCTGGTACAATGTGGGTGATCAAGGCGGGAGCGACAAACGCAATTACGATGTGGGTCTGTACCGCTATCTTGCCATGCTTATCCGCCAGCTTCACACTGCGTGGCAGTTGCGCTTCCGTGAAGGTTCTTAGTTTCCCCACGGTGACGGGCTGGGGTGCCGATGTGCCCGGCGCTGCCCGCGCGCAAGCCCTGATCGCGGTCTGGCAGCCGCCGGAAGACCCGGAAACCATCCTGATATCCTTTTCTGGACCAGACCGCATCGATGCGGTGATCGAAGATGATCCACGGGCCGCACCCTCGGTGCCTGGGCTGACCCTCGCCCCCCCCTGACGCGCAGGAGGCGCCTTTGACTGATCTACCCCCTCCCGATCGCGGCCTGATCGCCACCATTTACCAGCTCATGGGCGGGGCGGCGACTGCGCTTCTGGCGCCATGTTCGAGCCGGGGCATGCACCATGCCTGTTTGGGAAGGATGCCTCGCTGACCAAGGCCGATGCGATCTGGCCGCCGACCAGGCCGAGTGGGTCATTAACGTCGATGTCATGCACGAGCCGGCGCTGGTCGCGCGCGCGCCATCGCTGTCTCCCCGGCCCATCCCCGGATGTCCGGGCCGGGGGCAGACGTCCTGAGACCACGGTCTCAGAAGTCCCAGTCTTCGTCTTCGGTCGCAACCGCCTTGCCGATCACATAGCTCGAACCAGAGCCCGAGAAGAAGTCATGGTTTTCACTGTCAGGCGACAGCGCCGCAAGGATCGCCGGATTGACCTCGCAGACCGAGGGCGGGAACAAGGCCTCATAGCCAAGGTTCTGCAGCGCTTTATTGGCGTTGTAATGCAGGAAGGCCTTCACGTCCTCGGTCAGACCGATGCCGTCATAAAGCTCTTCGGTATAACGTTGCTCGATCTCGTAAAGGTCGAACATCAGGGCAAAGGCGAAATCCTTCAGCTCTTCGCGCTTGGCCTCGGTCAGCTTCTCCAGACCGCGCTGATACTTATAGCCAATGTAATAGCCATGCACCGCCTCGTCGCGGATGATCAGGCGGATGAGATCGGCAGTATTCGTGAGCTTTGCACGGCTCGACCAGTACATCGGCAGATAAAAGCCGGAATAGAACAGGAAGCTCTCGAGAAAGACGCTCGCGATCTTGCGCTTCAGCGGATCTTCCCCGGCCTTGTATTTCTCAAGGATAATACGCGCCTTGGCCTGGAGATGCGGGTTCTCCTCCGACCAGCGGAAGGCATCGTCAATCTCCTTTGTCGAGCACAAGGTCGAAAAGATCGAGGAATAGGACCGCGCATGGACCGATTCCATAAACGCGATATTGGTCAGGCAGGCCTCTTCATGCTGCGTCACCACATCGGGCATCAGCGAGATCGCCCCTACTGACGACTGCACCGTATCCAGCAGCGTCAGCCCGGTGAACACCCGGATCGTCAGCTCGCGCTCTTCGGGGCGCAGAGTCGACCAGGACTGTATATCATTCGACAGCGGCACCTTCTCTGGCAGCCAGAAATTCACCGTCAGACGGTTCCAGACCTCCAGGTCCTTCTCATCCTGCAACCGGTTCCAGTTGATCGCTTTCAAAATGGTCTTCGGCATCACATGATCCTTCATCGCGGAAGAACCTTTCATCTGTCTGAAAATATCCCGGGGGTCCGGGGGCAGGGCCCCCGGGCAGCTCAACCAGTCCTTACAGTGTGCAGGAAACGCAGCCCTGCACTTCGGTCCCTTCCAGCGCGGTCTGGCGCAGCCGGATGTAATAGATCGTCTTGATGCCCTTCTTCCAGGCATAGATCTGCGCTTTGTTGATATCGCGCGTGGTGGCTTCAGATGGGAAGAACAGCGTCAGCGACAGGCCCTGATCGACATGTTCGGTCGCCGCCGCATAGGTGTCGATGATCGCTTCCGGCCCGATCTCATAGGCATCGCGGTAATATTCCAGGTTCTCATTCGACATGAAGGCGGCAGGGTAATAGACGCGCCCGATCTTGCCTTCCTTGCGGATCTCGATCTTCGCCACGATCGGGTGGATCGAGCTGGTCGAGTTGTTGATATAGGAAATCGACCCGGTCGGCGGCACGGCCTGGAGGTTGCGGTTGTAAAGCCCGCCCGCCATGACATCGGCTTTCAGCGCTTCCCAATCCGCGCGGGTCGGCAGCGTCACACCCTCAAACAGCGCGGTGACCTTCTCCGAAACCGGCAGCCAGTCGCGCCCGGTATATTTGTCAAAGAACGAGCCATCGGCATATTTCGACTTGTCGAAGTCTTTGAAACTCTGCCCATGCTCACGCGCCAGCAGGTTCGAGGTGCGGATCGCGTGATAGGCGACAGCAGCGAAATAGACGCTGGTGAATTCGACACCTTCGGGCGAGCCGTAATGCACATGCTCGCGCGCCAGATAGCCATGCAGGTTCATCTGGCCCAGCCCGATGGCATGGCTTTCATCATTGCCGCGGCGGATCGACGGGACCGAGTCAATCGCCGACATTTCCGACACGGCGGTCAGGGCGCGCACGGCCGCTTCGACGGTCTTGCCCAGGTCCGGGCCGTCCATCGCCGCCGCGATGTTCAGCGAGCCGAGGTTGCAGGAAATATCCGTGCCAAGATGGTCGTAGCTCAGATCCTCGTGGAAGGTCGACGCCTCGTTGACCTGCAGGATTTCCGAGCAGAGGTTCGACATGGTGATGCGCCCGTGGATCGGGTTCGCCTTGTTCACCGTGTCTTCGAACATGATGTAAGGGTAGCCGCTCTCGAACTGGATCTCGGCGATGGTCTGGAAGAATTCCCGCGCGTTGATCTTCTTCTTCTTGATCCGCTTATCGTCGACCATCTCGTCATATTTTTCGGTGACCGAGATTTCCGAGAAGGGGACGCCGTAAACCTTCTGCACGTCATGCGGCGAGAAGAGATACATATCTTCGTTGTTCTTCGCGAGTTCGAATGTCACATCCGGGATCACCACGCCAAGAGACAGCGTCTTGATGCGGATCTTCTCATCGGCATTCTCGCGCTTGGTATCAAGGAAGCGCAGAATATCGGGGTGGTGGGCGTTGAGGTAAACCGCGCCGGCCCCCTGACGTGCGCCAAGCTGGTTCGCGTAGGAGAAGCTGTCTTCCAGAAGTTTCATCACCGGGATGACGCCGGAGGACTGGTTTTCGATCCCTTTGATCGGGGCGCCGGCCTCACGCAGGTTCGTCAGCATCAGCGCCACGCCACCGCCGCGTTTCGACAGCTGCAGCGCCGAATTGATCGACCGCCCGATCGATTCCATATTGTCTTCAAGCCGCAGCAGGAAGCACGAGATCAGCTCGCCGCGCGACATTTTTCCTGCGTTCAGGAAGGTCGGCGTCGCGGGCTGGAAGCGGCCCGAAAGGATCTCGTCCATGAAGGACATCGCCAGCGCCTCATCGCCACGCGCGAGCGCGAGCGCGACCATGACCACGCGGTCCTCGTAACGCTCAAGGAAGCGCTGACCGTCGCGGGTCTTCAGCGTGTAGCTGGTGTAATATTTGAACGCGCCAAGGAAGGTCGGGAAGCGGAACTTCTTCTCATAGGCGGCATCCCAGATCTGGCGCTGGAAGTTGCGCGAATACTGATCCAGCACATCGGGCTCGTAATAGCCTTCATCAACCAGATAGCGCAGCTTCTCATCCAGATTGTGGAAGAAAACCGTGTTCTGGTTCACATGTTGCAGGAAATATTGCTTCGCCGCCATGCGGTCGGCGTCGAAGCGGATTTTGCCTTCTCCGTCATAGAGGTTCAGCATCGCGTTCAGCGCATGGTAGTCCAGCGCCGGCTTCACGCCATTGTCGAGCATTCCATCCCCCAGAATAGATCAAGCCCGCGCCGGACGCGGGCGATGTCGGTTTCCGTGCCGGCCAGCTCGAAGCTGTAGAGAACCGGCACACTGCATTTACTGGCGATAACCCGGCCCGCAAGAGCGTAGGTCTGGCCGAAATTTCGGTTGCCCCCGGCGATCACACCGCGCAGACCGGCGCGCCGGTCGGGGTCATTGAGAAAGCGGATCACCTGTTTCGGGACCGCGCCGCGCCCCTCGCCATCGGCGAATGTCGGGCAGATCAGAACGAAATCCCCGCCCGGATCCGGCATAGGATCCTGCGGGGATATTGGGATACGCAGCGCCGTGCCATAGCGGCCGGCGCTGATCTCTTCTAAGCGCATGACGAAACGCAGGGTATTGCCCGAGGCAGATGAGAAAAAGACGAGCCCGGGCACGGACAAACCCCTCAGCTGGCGAGGCGGCCGATCATATCGGGACGAAAGCCCGCCCAATGCGCGTCACCGGCGATGACGACAGGGGCCTGGCGATAGCCGAGCGCCACAACGCGGTTCATCGCATCGGCATCTTCGGTCAGATCGATAATGGAATAGGACAAGCCTTTGGCATCGAGCGCACGGGTGGTTGCGGTGCACTGAACGCATGCGGGTTTGGAGTAAACGGTGATGGTCATTGCCTGATCCTTCTACTGTCCCATGTGGCTGCGGTTCGCTGAGAAACGGCCAGCGGAAAGCCTCCGCCGGGTGATGTCCTCGCGCCCGTCGCACGGTTTTGTTGCCTTCACTTTGCCCTGGGATCCTGCCGCGGCTATGGTCTTCCCGGAGGTTTCCCCCCGGAGTTTCCCCTGGCCGTTCCTGCCGCTGGCTGCGCCCGGAAATGCCCGGTTTTCCCCGGATTTCGGACGCGTCGCAGGCTGCAGGTTTGCTCCCGGAACATCTGCATATTGATCCCTGATTTGCTCTGCTGTCAACATCTTGTGTTATTGAAATGCTACCCGTGACGGGAACGACTCAGAGTTGAAAAGCCGCTGAAATCAGAGGAAATCGTTGCTTTGCCGGGCGCGCGGGGGGAAATGTGTGCCTCTAAACCCACAGACTCGGGCTGCACAAAATTTCGCCTTGCACAATATCCAGGAGCAGGGGCGGCCCCTGATCGTGCCGCGTCGTGGACAGAATGGTGCACATCTCTGGGGATAAGCCGGTTGACCCAGGGGAAGGCAATGCAGGCGCCGGTCGCGCCCGCCGGGTCGTCACCAGATTGATTCGAAGGCGGCAGGGCCGGGGGCAGGAGCCGGGGGGCAGTTCCTGGTTCGCGGTGTTTCAGGCAGCCGGAGCGGCCGGGGGTGCGGACGCGGGGGCGGGCGGGATGGAATAGGTCATATTCGCCCGCGCCACCGGATCCTCGACCCCGTCCGAGAAGATCAGCGCATCCGCCACCGCCAGCACGCGCCCAAGTTTCAAAAGCCGCACATCGCAGTAAAGCCCGCGCCCGGCGGCCGGCTTGCGCATGAAATCGATGGAACATCCCGTGGTGACCGCCAGCGCCACCGGCCCGATCCTCGACAGGATGGCAAGGTAGACCGCCACATCGGCAAGAGCGAACATCGTGGGGCCGGATACAGTGCCACCCGGGCGCAGATGGCGCTCGGCCACTTGCAGCCGCAACCGGATGCCCTGATCGGTTACGGCATCGACGGTGAAATCCGCTGCCACCTGGCCGAAATCGCGGGTGACAAAGTCGTTCAGCGCGGCTCTGTCCATCAGGATCGGTTTCGCCATCGGTGTTCTCCCATATCTGCGCGCGGTGACCGGCGGGGAGAGTACCCGTCTCAGACGCACCGGCAAGGCTGCCGATGCGTTATTTTCTGTGAGGCCGCGCGGCTCTCAGACCTCGACCGAGATCCTGCCCATCGGGTTCGAGCAACAGGCGAGGATCCAGCCCTCGGCAATCTCGTCATCCGAAATGCCGCCATTATGGACCATATGCACATCGCCTGCGGTCTTTTTCACCTTGCAGGTGCCGCAAAGGCCGAAGGTACAGCCCGAGGGGATGTTCAGCCCGGCGCGTTTCGCCACCGCGAGCACGGTATCGGTCTCGGAACAGGGCGCGGTCACGTTTGAGGCGGCGAAGGTGATCTGCGCACCGGCCTCGGAATCGGGGATCACATCGTCGATCACCGGGGCGTCGGCTTCCGTCGACACCGGCGCGCCGAAGCTTTCCTGATGGTAATGTTCCATATCGAAGCCGAGCGAGACCAGCATGTCGCGCACCGCCTGCATGAACGGCTCCGGCCCGCAGCAAAACACCTCGCGCTCCAGATAATCCGGCGCCATCAGCCCAAGCATGATCTGGCTCAGCCGGCCCTGATAGCCGGTCCAGGTCTGGAACGGGTCGCTTTCCTCGACGGTAAAGCGCAGCTTCAGCCCCGGCACACGGTCTGCAAACCCTTCGAGCCGCTTGCGCAACAGGATTTCGGATGGCCGCTTTGCCGCATGGACGAAGACGATATCGGGCATCTCGCCCGAATCCCAGGCCCAGGTGGTCATCGACATCATCGGCGTGATGCCCGATCCGGCCGAGATAAAGAGATGCTTCTTTGCCGGATGCCGGTGCGAGCTGAAGATCCCCGCCGGGCCATAAGCCTTGATCTTCATCCCCGGCTTCAGGTGATCAAGCATCCAGCGCGTGCCGACAGACGTCGCCTGGGCTTTCACCGTGACCGAGATCGACAGTGGCCGCGATGGCGAAGACGAGATCGTATAGGTGCGCTGGACATTGCCCCTGGCGCCTTTTTTCGGATCAACCGGCAGGTCGAGCGTCACGAACTGGCCCGGCTGATAGTCGAACCAGGCCCCCGAGGGCGCGCGGAAGGTGAAGGTGGCGGTATCCGGCGTCTCGGGCACGACCATGGCGCATTCAAGATGCTCTGCATCATCCCAGGGCTTCACAGACCAGTTAAGTTGTTGCTTTCCCATTTTTATTCCGCCGCCAGTGCCGGGCCGGTGCCGGAAACGGGGCCAAGGCGTTCCGTCATGATGCCGGCATACCAGTCGATGAATTGCATCACCCCTTCTTCCTGGATCGGGGAATAGGGCCCGGGCTCATAGGCGGGAGAGAGAATGCCCTTCTGGTTTTCCTCGACCACCTGGCGGTCTTCGTCATTGGTGTTGAGCCAGACGCGGGTGAGGGTTTCGAGATCATAGTCGACGCCCTCGACCGCATCCTTATGGACCAGCCAGTTCGTGGTCACTTGCGTCTCGGTCGGGCTGATCGGCAGGATGCGGAAGACGATGGCGTGATCGCCGAGGAAATGGTTCCAGCTGTTCGGGTAGTGGAAGAACAGAAGGCTGCCGGCATCGTTGAAGGGCATGGTGCCCATGCGTTTCGCCACCGCCGCCTTAGTCGACATCGTATAGCTTTCGGCGCCGTTCAGCAGGGGGATGCGGGCGAGCCGCCATTGCATCTGCGGGTGGTTGGTGAAGCGCGAGGGCAGGCCGGCCGCCTCGCAGCGCTTCCAGTGTTCGATAATGTCGGGCGAGGCCGAATCAGGCCCCTCCATCGCCGTCATACGCGGGTTGTCGGAATAGGTCCGGCACAAAGACGGGTGCGCGCCGCCGCAATGATAACATTCGCGGTTGTTCTCGATCACCAGTTTCCAGTTGCCGTTTTCGACGATGGTCGAGCTGAAAGCGACCTTTGCATCGGCAAGGCCCGAGGGGGCCAGATACGACATCAGCTTCGGCGCGAGGTCGGAAATGGGAGGGGGCACTTCGGCGAGACAGATGAAAACCATGCCGCCAAGATCGACACAGTGCACCTTCTTCAGCCCGAACTTCGAAGGGTCGAAATCCTCGCCCATATCGCGGGCGAAAATAAGCTTGCCCTCGAGGTCATAGGTCCATTGGTGATAGGGGCAGACAAGGTTCGTCGTCGCGCCATTGGTCTTCGCGCAAAGCCGCTGACCGCGATGGCGGCAGACATTGTGGAACGCGCGGATGCGATTGTCTTTGCCCTTGATGATCACCACCGGATAGGCGCCGATCTGCAGCGTGGCAAAGGCGCCGGGTTTCTCCAGCTCGCAGCCCGGAATGGCAAAGAGCCATTCACGATACAAAATATGTTGAAGATCGGCCTCCAACACCCCGGGATCACAATATAAATCGCGCTCTAAGGCATAGCCGCTCCGGCGTGCCAGCAGGCGGGAAAGGGTTTCGGACTGGCTCAGCATTTGCTGTCCTTCGCGTTAGCCCGGGCGGGTCGCACGGGCAGGTTTGACGTGCGATGGACAACAGGCGGCGAAGGGCCCGCGCGGGGATGGACCCGCGAGCCGGTTGCCGCTTCGCCGCCCACCGCGGCTCGACATCTCGTGCAAGGCTGGTTTCCGGGCTTGGCGAGCGGTCTTTTCAACCCTGGTCGCGACACCTTCCCGGGCTCCTCCGCCCAGTGGTCCTTGTCGCGCCTCTCAGCCTCTACCGTTGCGGGGGCAGCGCCGGCTTTGGCCCCTTGCGGGACCGCACCGGCTTCCCAATTCTCCGCTGTCGCCAGCGGCACCTTGCGAGGCTGAATTGATCACAGTGCGGCGGGCGGGATTGTCTGTTTGCGACATGTCGCAAAGCGGAACAGACAGCGGCCCCGTAAGCAGCCTCATTCGCGCAGAAAGCGGGATTTTGCCGGTTGCCAAACGAAAATGCTCCGCTTAACGATTGGGCAACTTACTCGTTGGGGTGTCCCGGGAAACCGGGGCTGAGAGGCCGCAAGGCTAACCCATCGAACCTGATCCGGTTCATACCGGCGGAGGGAACGGGTGGTCTGATCGTGTCTCTGGCGGCCCGTTGTGGCCTGCCCGGGCATCAGTGTCCCCAAATCTTTTCGCCGGTCATTGGGGGCATGATGACGGCGATAGCTTTGACCATAGCGGGGTCCGATTCCGGCGGCGGCGCGGGGATTCAGGCCGATCTTAAAAGTTTCGCGGCAATGCGCGTCTATGGCGCCAGCGTGATCACTGCGATCACGGCCCAGAACACAAGGGCGGTGACCGCGGTGATGGCCCTGCCGGCGCGGCTGGTTCGGGCGCAGCTGGAGGCGGTGTTCGATGATCTTGCCGTGGGTGCGGTGAAGATCGGGATGCTGGGCGATCCGGAACTGGTCGCGACCGTGGCGGCGGCGCTGAAAGGGCGCGATCTGGCCCTGGTGGTTGATCCGGTGATGGTGGCGAAATCCGGTGACCGGTTGCTCGCGGCCGAGGCTGTCGCAGCACTGCGCGAGGCGCTTTTGCCGCTCGCGACGGTTTTGACCCCGAACCTGCCCGAAGCGGCAGATCTACTGGGCGAGGCCCCGGCCAGCAGCCATGAGGCGCAGGAAGCGCAGGGGCGCGCGCTCCTGTCGCTCGGGCCGGCCTGGGTGTTGATGAAAGGCGGTCATGCCGGGGGGGAAGAGTGTCGCGATCTGCTGATCGGCCCTGTATCCCATGTGTTCACGGCAGAACGCCAGCAGACCAAAAATACGCATGGCACAGGATGCAGCTATGCCGCAGCGATTGCGGCCGGGCTGGCGCAGGGGATGGCTGTCCCCGATGCGGTGGCGCGGGCGCATCGCTGGCTCCAGGGGGCGATCCGGGCGGCGGATGCGCTGCAAATCGGTTCCGGCCATGGGCCGGTGCATCATTTCCACGCGCTCTGGCCGCAATCATGAGCCGCGTCCATATTCTCGGGGCCGGTGTCATGGGCCTTGTGATGGCCAGCGAACTTACGGCGCGCGGTCATGAGGTCACGATTTCTGACCCGGCCGGCGGCCCCGGGCCGCAGGCCTGTTCCTGGTGGGCCGGTGGTATGCTGGCGCCATATTGCGAGGCGGAATCGGCAGAGGAGCCGGTTGAACGGCTTGGGGCCGGCGCGGCCGCCTGGTGGCAATCCCATACCGGGCTGGTTACCGGGGCCGGGACGCTGGTTCTGGCCGATCCGCGTGACCGGGGCGATCTGGCGCGTTTTGCGCGGCTGACCAAAGGGCACCAGGCCATTGGCGGGGACGGGATCGCGCAGCTTGAGTCCGATCTGGGAGGCCGTTTCCGCGAGGGGCTCTTCTTCAGAACCGAAGCGCATCTGGCCCCGCGCGCGGCGCTTGGCGAACTGGCCCGCCGGCTCGCGGCCCGGGGGATCATGGTAACACCCGAGCCGGCAGAGGCGCCGCTGACCATCGACTGCCGGGGGCTCGCGGCGCGCGACAGTCTCAGCGATCTGCGCGGTGTGCGCGGTGAGATGCTGCTGATCCGCTGCGAGGGCGTGAGCCTCTCGCGCCCGGTCCGCCTGCTGCATCCGCGTATCCCGCTTTACATCGTGCCGCGCGGCGACGGGCATTTCATGCTTGGCGCCACGATGATCGAAAGCGGATGGCGCGGGCCGGTCACGCTGCGGTCGATGATGGAGCTGATGGCGGCGGCCTGGACGATCCATCCCGGTTTTGGCGAGGCCGAGCTGATCGCGACCGGTTCTGACGCGCGCCCCGCTTTCCCCGACAATCTGCCCAGGATCCGGCGCCGGGGGGATATGATCTTTGCCAATGGTCTCTACCGCCACGGATTCCTGCTCTCGCCCGCCTGCGCGCGGATGGTAGCGGAACATCTCGAGACCGGCGCGCAGCCCGAGTTCATGGATGAGGTGAGGATATGAGAGTTTTCGTGAATGGAGAGGCAAGGCGGACCGGGGCGACAACCCTGGCCGCTTTGCTTGAGGAACAGGGCTTTGGCCCGGCCGTGGCGACTGCGGTGAATGAGGTCTTCATCGCCAAAGCCGCGCGGCTGGAAACAGAAATACAAGAGGGCGACCGGGTCGAGGTTCTCGCCGCCATGCAGGGGGGCTGAGATGCCGGTATTCTACGGGACTGCTGTTGAAAGCTCGCTGATGCTGGGCACGGCGCAATATCCATCGCCGAAGATCCTGGAAGAGGCGTTTCGCAGCTCTGAGGCCGGGATCGCTACGGTCTCATTGCGCCGCGAGCAGGGAGGTGGCGGTGACTTCCGCGCGCTTGTGGCAGATCTTGGCGCGAAGATCCTGCCCAATACCGCCGGCTGCCATACGGTGAAGGAGGCCGTGACCACGGCCCATATGGCGCGCGAGCTGTTTGCGACAGACTGGATCAAGCTCGAGGTGATCGGCCATACCGATACGCTGCAGCCTGATGTCTTCGGCCTTGTTGAAGCCGCCCGCATCCTGATTGCCGACGGGTTCAAGGTCTTTCCATATACGACCGAGGATATTGGCGTCTGTGCGCGCCTGGTCGAGGCCGGTTGTGAGGTGCTGATGCCCTGGGGGGCGCCGATCGGCTCGGGGCGGGGGCTGATGAACGAATATGGGCTGCGCGTGCTGCGGGCAGAGTTTCCCGATCAGGTTCTGGTGGTCGATGCCGGGATCGGGCTGCCCTCCCATGCGGCGCGGGCGATGGAGCTGGGTTTTGATGCGGTGCTCCTGAATACGGCGGTGGCGAAGGCCGGCGATTCGGCGCGGATGGCCGGGGCCATGGCCGGGGCGATCCGGGCGGGCAGGATGGCCTATCTCGCGCAGCCGATGGAGCCACGCGATATGGCCGCGCCCTCGACACCCGTGCTGGGGAGGGCGTTTCTCGCATGACCCTGCCGCGTTTCTATCCGATTTTCGACTCTGCTGCCTGGGTGGGGCGGATGCTGCCGCTTGGGGTTCGGCTGGTGCAGCTGCGGGTCAAGGATCGCAGCGAGGACGAGACGCGTCTTGAGATCCGCGCAGCGCAGGCTTTGTGCCGCGCGCATCAGGCGATCCTTGTGGTCAATGATCACTGGCAGCTCGCAATCGAGGAAGGCTGTGACTGGATCCATCTCGGACAGGAGGATCTTGATGCCGCCGATCTTGAAGCGATCCGGCGCGGCGGGCTGCGGCTCGGTATCTCGACCCATGATGAAGAAGAACTGGCGCGCGCGCTGGCGCTGGGCCCGGATTACATCGCGCTGGGTCCGGTCTGGCCGACGATCCTGAAACAGATGAAATGGCATCAGCAGGGGGTGGAAAAGCTCGCCGTCTGGAAAGCGCGGATCGGGGATATCCCGCTGGTGGCGATCGGCGGGATGACGCCTGCGCGCGCGGCAGAGGCCTTTGCCGCCGGGGCGGATCTGGTTTCGGTGGTGACCGATATCACGCTGAACCCCGACCCTGAGGCACAGGTGCGGCACTGGCTTGAGGTGACGGCATGAGCCGCTATGCGCGCCAGACCCTGCTGCCCGGGATCGGGGCCGGGGGGCAGGCGGCTTTCGCCCAGGCGCATCTGCTGGTCGTGGGGGCCGGGGGCTGGGCGTGCCGGCGCTGCAATATCTGGCCGGCGCCGGAATCGGGCGTATCACCGTGATCGACCCGGACCGCGCCGAGGAAAGCAACCTGCACCGCCAGCCGCTTTATGCAGGCGGGATCGGCGCGCCGAAGGCCGCACTTGTCGCAAATGCACTGCGGCTGCTGAACCCTGACTGTCAGGTGACGGCGCTGGTCGCGCGTTGCGATCCTGAAAATGCGCCCGACCTGGTGGCAGAGGCCAATCTGATCCTCGATTGCGCTGACAGTTTCGCCGCGAGCTATCTGCTCTCCGACCTGTGCCACCGCGCCGGGAAGCCGCTGGTATCGGCCTCGGCGCTGGGGTTTTCGGGCTATGTCGGAGGGTTTTGCGGCGGTGCGCCTTCGCTCAGGGCGGTGTTCCCCGACCTGCCGGAAACCCTTGCGACCTGCGCCAGTGCCGGCGTGCTTGGTCCGGTGGTGGGGATGCTCGGCACGCTCATGGCGCAGATGGCGCTGGCGCATCTGGCGGGGATCACGCCATCGCCGCTTGGCCAGCTGATCCGCTTTGACATGGCGGGCTGGCGGTTCAGCAGCTTTCGCTTTGACACCGCACCCGAGCCGGAGACGGCTTTCCCTTTCATCGCCAGGTCTGCGATCCGCCCCGGCGATTACGTGATCGAGCTGCGCGACCGCGCCGAGGCACCGCTTGGCGTCACCCCGGATGCCCATCGCTTCGCGCCTGACCAGATCACGGGGGCCACGCCCGCGCCACATGAGCGCATCGTTCTGGGCTGCCGCTCCGGCCTCCGGGCCTGGCGCGCGGCGGCGCAGCTCCACCCGATTTTCCCAAATGAGATCGCGCTGATCGCCGATCCGCCCCTGACGGAGACCGAGATATGACCCGTTTCGCCCTGGCCCTGCTGGCCGCTGTCGCGCTGACCGGACCCGCAATTACCGGCCCCGCCCGGGCAGAGGACCGTATGACCCTGATCCTTGACTGGTATGTGAACCCGGACCATGGGCCGGTGATCATTGCCCGGGAAAAGGGTTTTTTCAAAGAGCAGGGTCTTGAGGTCGAGATCATCGCGCCTGCCGACCCGACGGAGCCTCCGAAACTGGTCGCGGCGGGCCAGGCCGATCTGGCGGTCTCCTATCAGCCGCAGCTGCATCTCCAGGTCCATGAAGGGCTGCCGCTGGTTCGTGTCGGCACTCTGATTGCCACCCCGCTCAATTGCCTGATGGTGGCGGCAGACGGGCCAGTGCAGAGCCTTGGCGATCTGAAGGGAAAGCGAATCGGCTATTCGGTTTCGGGCGTCGAATCGGCTTTGCTGTCGGGGATGCTGGCCAGCGCCGGGCTGACGGCGGGGGATGTCGAACTGGTCAATGTGAACTGGTCGCTGACGCCCGCGCTTCTGACCGGCCAGGTTGATGCGGTCATCGGGGCGTTTCGCAATTTCGAACTGACGCAGATGCGGCTGGCGGGCGGCGACGGGCGCTGTTTCTACCCCGAAGAGGCCGGGATCCCCGCTTATGATGAGCTGATCTTTGTGGCCCGTACCGGGTTTGACCAGGATCGCGTGACCCGCTTCCTGACCGCGATCGAGCGCGCGACGGCCTATATGATCAACCACCCCGAGGCCGCATTCGAGGCTTTTGCCGCCACCGCGCCGGATCTGTCCGACCCGCTCAACACCAAAGCTTGGGCCGACACATTGCCGCGTTTCGCCCATTCACCGGCGGCGCTGGATCATGGGCGCTATGCGAGATTCGAAGCGTTTTTGCAGCAATCGGGTCTGACAGACAGCATCCTGCCGGTCTCGCGCCTGGCGATTGACCCGGGGGCAGCAGAATGAGCCTTCCTGATTACGGATCCGGATTTGCCGCCCTGCGTGCCGCCTGTCCCGAGGACTGGAACGCCTATACGCGGCACGCCTTTCTCGACGCGCTGCAGGATGGCTCGCTGCCACGCGCGGATTTTCTCAGCTATATGCGCCAGGACTATGTTTTCCTGATCCATTTCGCCCGTGCCTGGTCGCTTGCCGTGGTCAAGGCCGGCAATCTGGCCGAGATGCAGGCGGCCAGCGCGACGGTCCACGGCCTTCTTCATCACGAGATGGCGCTGCATATCCGGCTCTGCGCGGCAGCCGGGATATCGGCGGCAGATCTTGCCGCCACCGAAGAGGCGACCGGCAATCTGGCCTATACCCGCTATGTGCTGGATGCCGGGCTGAGCGGCGATTTCCTCGATCTGCTGGCCGCGCTGCTGCCCTGCGTGCTGGGCTATGGCGAGATCGGCGCGCGGCTGATCGCAACCGCTGGTGAAACGCCCTATCGCGACTGGATCGGGACCTATGGCGGCGAGACCTATCAGCAGATCTGCCGCGAGGCGGGGGCGCTTTTTGACATGGCCCTCCGCGACCGGCTGGGCGAGGCCGCGCAGACCCTGCCGCGCTGGCGCCAGCTAGAGCGTCATTTCCGTGTTGCGACGCGGCTTGAGGCGGGGTTCTGGCGCGCGGGCCTTACGTGATGCGGCTTTCGGGCGAGGCCTGGATCGGCCGCGAGCGCCTTTTCCCGCCCTTACGGCTGGAACTTGTGGCGGGCGAATGGCTGGTGCTGCTCGGCCCGTCGGGCGTGGGCAAGACCACGCTTATGCGGCTGATCGGCGGGCTGCCGGTCGCGGCGGAGTTCCGTGGTCAGATCACCGGTCATATGCCGGTCGCGCTGATGGCGCAGGATCCGGGGCTGATGCCCTGGGCCACGGTGGCGGCGAATATCACGCTGGGCGCAACACTGCGCCGCGAGACGCCGGATCGCGCGCGGCTCGCTTCGGTGCTGGAACAGACCGGCCTTGCCCCCCATGCGGCAAAGCGCCCGGCCGAGCTCTCGGGCGGGCAGCGGCAGCGGGTGGCACTGGCACGGGTTTTGATGGAGGACCGGCCGCTGGTGTTGCTGGATGAGCCGTTTTCGGCGCTGGATATCGGGCTGAGGCTCCGGATGCAGGATCTTGCGGCGCGCCTGTTGCGCGACCGGACCGTGATGATGATCAGCCATGATCCGATCGAGGCCGCGCGGCTCGCGGACCGGATCCTGCTGATGACGCCGGCGGGTCTTGAGGAAATCACAGCCCCCGCCGGCAAGGCACCGCGCGCTGGCGACGCGCCAGAGGTACCGAATGCCGCTGCTGCGATCACGCGGCGGCTGGTGGCGCTGGCATGATACGGATTTCTGTTACCGTTCTGGTTCTGCTGGCGCTCTGGCAGGGGGTGATCCTTGCCACCGGCCTGCCGCCCTTTCTGCTGCCGTCGCCGGGGGAGGTGGCGAAGGCGCTCTGGACCCATCAGGGGGTGCTTGCGACAGCTTTCCTGAAGACCCTGACCGAGACGGTTGCGGGTTTCGCTCTGGGCGCGGTCATCGGGTGCGGGCTCGCGCTGCAAATGGCGGCCTCGGCGCGACTGCGGCGCTGGCTTGGCCCGGTGGTGGTGGTGTCGCAGACCATCCCGATTTTCGCGCTGGCGCCGATCCTGACGCTCTGGCTGGGATATGGCATGGCGCCGAAACTGGCGGTGGTGGCACTGGTGACATTTTTCCCGGTCGCAAGCGCCTTTCATGACGGGCTGACCCGCGTGCCCCAGGCGCGGCTGGATCTGGCGCGGGTGATGGGGGCGGGGCGATGGGCGATGCTGATCCGGATCCGGATGCCGTCGGCGCTGCCGGACCTGGCCACGGGGCTGCGGCTTGCCGCTGTGCTGGCGCCGGTGGGGGCGGTGATCGGCGAATGGGTCGGCGGATCAGAGGGGCTGGGCGCGGTCATGCTGCACGCGAATGGACGGATGCGGATCGACCTTGTCTTTGCAAGCCTCGCGCTGGTCGTCGCCTTGTCGCTGGGCTTCCAGCGCCTGGTCGCCGGGCAGCTTGCCGCCCGGCTGGAGCGCTATGCCGGCTGAATGCTCCGGCGCTTACTCGACCGTCACCGATTTCGCGAGGTTCCTCGGCTGGTCCACATCGGTGCCTTTCGCAATCGCGGTATGATAGGCCAGCAGCTGTGCCGGCACCGCATAGAGGATCGGCGCCCAGACCGGGTCGACTTCGGGCAGCGTCAGCTGCGCCCAGGTGCCCTGTCCGGCATGGGCAATGCCCGCCGCATCCGACAGCAAAAGCACCTTGCCATGCCGCGCCATCACCTCTTGCATATTCGACACCGTCTTGTCGAAGAGCGGGTCCGAGGGCGCCATCACGATCACCGGCACATTGGCATCAATCAGTGCGATGGGGCCGTGTTTCAGTTCGCCTGACGCATAACCTTCGGCGTGTATATAGCTGATTTCTTTCAGTTTAAGCGCACCTTCCAGTGCCATCGGATACATCGGCCCGCGCCCGAGGAAGAGAATGTCGCGGGCCTCTGCCAGCTCGTTCGACACTGTCGCGATCTGGTCTGACAGCGCCAGTGCCGCATTCAGCAGCCCCGGCAGATTGCGCAGGCTGACGATGCGCGCGGTCAGCTCCTCGCCCGTGATCCTGCCCCGGTCAGAGGCGGCCTTCAGCGCCATCAGCGCCAGCACCATCAGCTGGCAGGAAAACGCTTTCGTCGAGGCGACGCCGATCTCGGCGCCCGCAAGGATCGGCAGCACCAGATCGCTTTCGCGCGCGATGGACGAGGTCGGCACATTCACGACCGAGACCACCTGCGCCACCTTTTCCTTCACATAGCGCAAGGCGGCCAGGGTATCGGCGGTCTCGCCCGACTGGCTGACAAACAGCGCCATCGAGCGGTCGGAAAGCACCGGCTCGCGGTAGCGGAATTCAGACGCCACGTCGATTTCCGCCGGGATGCCGGCGATCTGCTCAAACCAGTATTTCGCGACATGGGTGGCGTAGCTTGCCGTGCCACAGGCCACCATCACCACCCGGTCGATATTGGTGAAATCGAGGCCCTCGGGCAGGTTCAGCGCCGGGCTGGCACTTGATCCGGTGTAATGGCGCAAAGCATCGGCCAGCACGACCGGCTGTTCGGCGATTTCCTTGGCCATGAAATGCTTGTAGCCGCCCTTTTCCACGCGCGTGGCGCCCAGCTGGATGCGGGTTTCCGCCCGGTTGGCACGCCGGCCTGCGGAGTCGAAAATCTCGGCACCTTTGCGGGTCAGCACCGCCCAGTCGCCCTCTTCGAGATAGGTGATGCGGTCGGTCATCGGCGCCAGCGCTATCGCATCTGATCCGACAAACATCTCGCCCTCGCCGCGCCCGATGGCGAGCGGGCTGCCCTTGCGGGCGCAGATGATCAGATCATCCTCGCCCTCAAACAGCATACAAAGCGCGAAGGCGCCCTCCAGCCGGGGCAGGGTCTCACGCGCGGCCTCGACGGGGGTTGCGCCCTTGTCCATGCTGCGTTTCAGCAGCAGCGCAACCGTCTCGGTATCGGTCTCGGATTCCTGGACATAGCTATCCGCCGCCAGCTCGCTGCGCAGCGCACGGAAATTCTCGATAATGCCGTTATGGACCACCGCCACACCGCCCGCACGGTGGGGATGCGCATTCACCACCGTCGCGGCGCCATGCGTCGCCCAGCGGGTATGGCCGATGCCGGATTTCCCCGCCAGCGGCTCATGCACCAGCAGATCCGAAAGATTGACCAGCTTGCCCACCGCGCGGCGGCGGTCCAGCCGCCCGCTGTTCACCGTGGCGATCCCGGCGGAATCGTAGCCGCGATATTCCAGCCGCTTCAGCCCCTCGACCAGCAGCGGCGCCACTTCGTTATTGCCCAGAACACCAACAATGCCACACATGGGATTATCCTCTGCTCTTCGCGGCTTTGATCGCGCGAAGTTTTTCCATCAGTTTCAGGCGAGACCGGGCTTGCTGACCTGTTTCGCGCGGCCCAGAGCCACGGCGCCGGCGGGCACATCTTCGGTGATCACCGAGCCCGATCCCGTCAGCGCGTCATCGCCCACCGTAACCGGTGCGACCAGCATCGTGTCTGATCCGATAAAGGCGCGTTTGCCGATCCGGGTGCGATGTTTCATCACGCCATCATAATTGCAGGTGACGGTGCCCGCACCGATATTGGTGAACTCGCCCACATCGGCATCGCCGATATAGGTCAGGTGGCCTACCTTGACGCCTTCATCGAGGATGGCGTTTTTGATCTCGACGAAATTGCCAACATGAACATCTTCCGCCAGCTCCGCACCCGGGCGCAGGCGCGCAAACGGCCCGACATCGGCCCCGCGCGAGACATGGCAGCCCTCGAGATGGCAAAAGCCTTTGATTTCCGCGCCGGATTCGATGGTGACACCGGGGCCGAACAGAACATTCGGGCCGATGATCGCGTCGCGGCCAATGATGGTGTCCAGCGCGAAGAACACGGTCTCGGGCGCGGTGAGCGTAACGCCGGTCTCCAGCGCCTCTGCCCTTGCACGGGCCTGGAAGGCGGCTTCGGCTGCGGCCAGTTGCGCGCGGGTATTGACGCCCAGCGTCTCGGCCTCGTCACAGACAACCACGGTGGCGGTGAGGCCTTTCGAGCGCGCGATCCCCACCACATCGGTGAGGTAATATTCGCCGCTGGCATTCGCATTGCCGATTTCCGCGATCAGCGCGAAGAGGTCTTTCGCCGAGGCGCAGATCACGCCCGAATTGCACAGGGTGACCGCGCGTTCGGCCTCGTTCGCGTCCTTATATTCGACGATGCGCTCGAGGCTGTCGCCTTCGGTGATCAGGCGGCCATAGCGGCCGGGATCTGCGGCCTGGAAGCCGAGCACCACCACGGCATTCCTTGCCCGCGCCTCAAGCATCGCCGCGAGCGTCTCCGCGCGGATGAAGGGGGTGTCGCCGTAAAGCACGATCACATCGCCCGGCTGGCCTTCAAGTGCTGCCCGGGCCTGGTCGACCGCATGGCCGGTGCCGTTCTGTTCCTCCTGGCGGGTGATCACCACATCAGGGTCGAATTTCAGTGCCGATGCCGCGACCTCATCGCCGCCATGTCCCACCACAACGATGGTCGCGACCGGAGACAGCGTGGCCCCGGCGGCCATCGCATGATGCAAAAGAGGTGCCGCCGCGACCTTATGCAGGACCTTCGGAAGATCCGAATTCATGCGCGAGCCCTGGCCTGCCGCCAGGATGATGAGCGAGACCTGCATTCTGCCCCTTCCTTTTGTTTAAGGGCCGTTCTACCGAAGCCGGGCAGGCCCGCCAAGGGGGGCGGCGGTCACAGAGGATTGCGGCATGTTGCAAGATCGGCTTTCACTCGGGAAAGCGCCGGAAGGCGCCCGCCGGCATGGAACGCGTGACGATGGCGCCTGCGTGGTCTTTGACCTGGACGGAACCCTCGCCGATACCAGCGCCGATCTGCTGGCAGCGGCCAATGCCTGTTTCACCGAAATGGGGGAAGGTGCGCCGCTGACATCAGCCGACAGTCTGACCGCGTTTCATGGCGGGCGGGCGATGCTGCGGCTTGGGTTCGGGCGGCTGGGGCGGGAGGTGCCGGAAGACGCGGCGATGGAGCGGCTCTATCCCGAGCTCTTGCGCCATTACCGTGCCGCGATTGCGGTGCAGACGCGGATGTATCCCGGCGCGGTCGAGACGGTGGAGGCGTTGCGCATGGCCGGCTATAAGGTTTCGGTTTGCACCAACAAGCCCTTCGCGCTGGCAGAAGAACTTTTGCGCCAGCTTGGAGTGCGCGATCTGTTCGGCGCGCTGGTGGGGGCGGATACACTCCCGGTGCGAAAGCCCGATCCGGCACCTTATCATCTGGCGGTGGAACAGGCGGGCGGGGTGGTGGCGCGCTCGCTTTTGATCGGGGATACCGAGACCGATCTGAGAACCTCGCGCGCGGTGGGGGTGCCTTCGGTTCTGGTGACATTCGGACCTGAGGGCGCGGGGATCGCGCGGCTGGCACCGGATGCGCTGCTTGATCGCTATGAGGATCTGCCGGGGATCGTGGCGCGGCTGATCGGGTAGAGGGGGCCAGCCCCCTCGCGGCTTTGCCGCTCACCCCCGGGATATTTAGGGACAGATGAAAGGCGGGAGGCGGGGCCGGCTTTTATGTTGCCGGAATGGGGGCGGGCTGTGGAAGATTGCCGACGAGCGCAGTCTTTTGGCAGGGGCGATCCTGGAGGGCTGCGTTTCAGGCAGAAAAAAGCCCGGCGCGGGGGCCGGGCCTTTGCTCAGTGCAAGGCCAGAGGTCAGGCGGGGATCGCCATGCCTTTGCCGCGGGCGAGATCGCGCATTTTCGCCTGCAGTTTCTCGAAGGCGCGGACCTCGATCTGGCGGATGCGTTCGCGCGAGACGCCGTAGCTTTCCGACAATTCCTCAAGCGTGACCGGCTCATCGGCGAGGCGGCGCTGCATCAGGATGTCTTTCTCGCGGTCATTCAGAACCGACATTGCCTCAGACAGCATCTCGCGGCGGGTGTCGAGCTCATCCTTTTCGGCATAGTCGCCGGCCTGATCGCTGTCTTCATCCTCGAGCCAGTCCTGCCACTGCGTGGCACCTTCGCCATCGCCGCCGATCTGAGCATTCAGCGAGGCGTCCGACCCCGAGAGGCGGCGGTTCATCTGAACCACTTCATCTTCGCTGACAGAGAGATCCTTTGCGATCTGGGCGAGGTTTTCGGGGCGCAGATCGCCTTCTTCCAGCGCGCCGACCTTGGCCTTGGCCTTGCGCAGGTTGAAGAACAGTTTTTTCTGTGCCGAGGTGGTGCCCATTTTCACAAGGCTCCAGGACCGCAGGATATATTCCTGGATCGAGGCGCGGATCCACCACATTGCATAGGTTGCCAGCCGGAAGCCTTTTTCCGGGTCGAACCGTTTGACCGCCTGCATCAGGCCGACATTGGCCTCGGAGATCACTTCGGCCTGCGGCAGGCCATAGCCGCGATAGCCCATGGCGATCTTGGCGGCGAGCCGCAGATGCGAGGTCACCAGCTGATGCGCCGATTTGCTGTCCTGGCGTTCCGTCCAGGCCTTGGCCAGCATATATTCCTGCTCGGGTTCGAGGAGCGGGAATTTGCGGATTTCCTGGAGATAGCGGTTCAGACCCTGTTCCGGGCTCGGTGCGGGAAGGTTGGTATAGGTGCTCATGCATTTGCCCCCTGTTTTCTCTTCCGGTGCCATCAGCCCCCGGAGGATGATTTGACTTATGATCCAGGGACCCTCCTTACAAGGGAGCGATCTGTGGAAGATGAACGTGAGATGGGGCGTTTGGATCCCGATAAAAAGAATTGTGTCGATCGGTTCACGGGAATGTCAGGGTGCGGGCGGGGGATGGTGTCGCGCGGCGCGCCGGGCCAGAACCAGGGTCAGAAAATCCCGGCAAAAGAGGAGGAGCCGTCAGAGTGGAAAAACCGCGCATGTCAAAGGTGATGCTGCCGGCAGGCGAGCCGGGGGTGGCGCTGGAGGTCGTTGTGGCACGGCCAACGCGGCCAGGGCCGTATCCGGTGATGGTGTTCAACCATGGCTCGACCGGCAGCGGGCAGAGCCCGGTCCTGTTCAGGCGCACGGTCAGCCCGGCGGTGATCAGCGGCTATTTCACCGCCCGGGGCTGGATGGTGGCCTTCCCACAGCGGCGCGGCCGTGGGAAATCGGGAGGGTGCTACGCGGAGGGGCTTGCCGCCGATGGCTCGGGCTATTCCTGTGAGGCAGAGGTTGCGCTAGCCGGGTTTGAGCGGGCGGTGGAGGACCTTGATGCGGTGATGCGCGGGCTGTCACAGTGGCCGGATATCGACCCCGGGCGGATGGTGACGGGCGGCGTATCGCGCGGCGGTATCCTCGCGATTGCATTTGCCGGGATGCGGCCAGGCCTGTTTCGTGGTGCGGTCAATTTCAATGGCGGCTGGCTGGGGCGGGCCTGTCCGGCGCTGGAACAGGTCAACCCGATGCTGTTCGCGCGCGGGGCCGGCGGGGCGCATGAGACGCTCTGGCTGCATGGCACTCAGGACCAGTATTACCGCATCACCCATTGCCGCAGCAATTTCGAGGCCTTTCGCGCCGCAGGCGGGCAGGGGCGGTTTTTCGCCCTGAAGGCCGGACATGCGGCTCTGTTCAAACCCGCGCTGTGGCAGCCGCATATGGATCACTATCTTGAGACGGTGGTGCCGGAGTGATCCTCTCGCCGCGTCTGACCACCATATGGCGCCGGTCAGGGGGCGGGCGTGACCTCGATCTCCTGGCGCAGGCTGCCATCCTGGTTGAAGATCAGGATGCGGCCCGCGCCTGTGACAACGCCGATCCAGTCCGGGCCGGGCACCACCGAGGCCGCGACCTCGCCCGCAGGCAGCTGCAAGGCGGCGGGCAGGGGCGCTGTTACCGCAGGCGTATCGGATAAAGGCGCGCGCAGGCGCGTGACAAGCAGCAGGGTCACGGTTATGACACCCGCGATCATGCTCAGCATCAGCACGATCACCAGCGCCTTCAGGAAACGCAGCGAGGGCGGCAGCGCAATTTCTTCCGCATTCTCCTTCGGGGCCTGAGCCATGACTGAACCTTTCACACCTGAATCTTTCCTCGACGACGACGATCATGCCGGTATGGCCCCGGAAGGCCCGGCTCAGGGCGGGCTGATTACCGTCACCCTCGGCCCGGATGCCGCGCCGCGCCTTGATAAGGCGCTCAGCGCCGCTGTGCCAGAGGAAGCGGCATTGTCGCGCTCAAGGCTCTCGCGTCTGATCGAGGCCGGCGCGGTGAGCCGCGCCGGGGTGGTGGTCACCGATCAGAAGGCGAAGACGGCATCAGGCGAGATCTGGGAGATCCGTATCGGCCCGGCCGAGCCCGTGGAAACCCTTGCCGAAGCGATTCCGCTGACGGTGATCTGGGAAGATGACGATCTGATCGTGATCGACAAGCCGGCAGGGATGGTGGTGCATCCGGCGCCGGGCACGCCCTCGGGCACCCTGGTCAATGCGCTTTTGCATTATTGCGGCGACCGCATTTCGGGGATCGGCGGCGAACGCCGCCCCGGCATCGTGCACCGGATCGACAAAGAAACCTCGGGGCTGATTGTCGCGGCGAAATCCGACCGGGCGCATCACGGGCTCGCGGCGCAGTTCGAGGCTCATACGGTCACGCGCCATTACCTCGCGATCTGCAACGGCGTACCGGAAGGGTCGGATCCGCGGCTGCGCGGCACGCGCGGTGTCAGTTTTGAACCCGGCGGCGTGATCCGGATCGCGACGAACCTCGCCCGACACCGCACCGACCGTCAGAAACAGGCGGTGACCTGGCCGCCCGAGGGCCGCCATGCCGTGACGCGCGCAAGGGTGGTCGAGGGGTTTTCAGGCCAGGCGGCCCTTGTCGAATGCTGGCTGGAGACCGGGCGCACGCATCAGATCCGCGTGCATCTGACCTGGGCGGGCCATGGGCTGATCGGCGATCCGACCTATGGCGGGCGGCGTAAACTGTCGGAGAAACTGCTGGGCGAGGCCGCGCAGGCCGCCGCCGCCTTTCCGCGCCAGGCGCTGCATGCGGCAAGCCTTGGCTTCAGCCATCCAGTGACGGGCGAGCGGCTGGAGTTCCGGTCAGAGCTGCCCGAAGATATGTCGGCATTGCTCGGGGCGCTGCGTGTGGCGGGCGCGCGCGGCTGAGGGCGGCTCCACGCCCCGAAAAAACCGGCGGTGGGGGGCGATGCTATTCCTCTTTCCAATCAGGTTTGCGACGATTAGAAAAAGGAAATTCCGGTTTCTTTCAGGTTTTGCGCCTGAGGCCTTCTCCCGGCCAGAGACTGACGCTTTGGCGCAGCATATGCGGCAAGAGCAGACTGACCGGGGCAAGTGGAACGCGGATCGAACTTCTGCGGCCGGACCCGTTCCTGTCATCAGATCACCGGCGGGACGCCCCCGCAAACGCGAGGACAGATGCGCACCATTACCACGACCGAAGAGCTTGCGTCATTTTGCGCAGCGGCCAAATCAGCCCCCTATGTCACCATCGACACAGAATTCCTGCGCGAGCGTACCTATTGGTCAAAGCTCTGCCTGATTCAGATGGCGCTACCGGGCAAGGACGGAGACGCGGTCCTCGTTGACCCGATCATCGGCGAAGAGATGTCGATGGAGCCGCTTTATGACCTCTTCCGCCATGAGGCGACGGTGAAGGTCTTCCATGCGGCGCGCCAGGATCTGGAGATCTTTTTCGTCGAAGGCGGTGTCTTCCCGGTGCCGCTGTTCGATACGCAAATCGCTGCCATGGTCTGCGGTTTCGGCGAGCAGGTCGGCTATGAAACGCTGGTCAGGAAAATCGCGCGGGCCAATCTCGACAAGACCTCGCGGTTCACCGACTGGTCGCGCCGGCCTTTGTCCGAGGCACAGAAGGAATATGCCCTGGCCGATGTCACCCATCTGAGGGTGATTTATGAATGGCTGGCGGCACAATTGCAAAAAAACGGCCGCGCCCCCTGGGTCGAGGAAGAGCTGGCTGTGCTGACCGATCCGGCCACCTATACGGTGCATCCGGATGAGGCCTGGAAGCGGATCAAGACCCGCACCTCATCCGGGCGGTTCCTGGCCATTGTGCGCGAACTGGCGAAATTCCGCGAGAGCTGGTCGCAGGGCCAGAACGTGCCGCGCTCGCGGGTGATGAAGGATGATGCGCTGCTGGAACTCGCCTCGACCCGTCCGACTTCGATGGAGGAACTCGGTCGCTCGCGGCTCCTGCTGCGCGAGGGCAGAAAGCCTGAGATTGCCGAGGGAATCCTCGCAGCGATCCAGGCCGGGATGGAAGCGCGGACCGAAGATCTGCCCAGGGTGGTGCAGCAACCCGATCAGCCGCAGACCAACGGCGCGCTGGCTGATCTGTTGCGGGTGCTGCTGAAAGCGAAATCCGAACAGCTGGGGGTAGCGCCCCGGCTTATCGCGGCCGCGTCGGATCTGGATGCAATTGCCGCAGGCAAGCGCGATGTCGAAGCGCTGAAAGGCTGGCGCGGCGAGGTTTTCGGTGACGAGGCACTGCGCCTGTGCAAAGGCGAGATCGCCCTGACCGCCAGAGGCACGGAAATCCGTACGATCCGGATCTGAGCAATCTTCTTCAAGCTTTGTTAGCTGGCTGACGAAGAAGGGGGGCTGTCTGCCCCCCGGTCCGCTGCGCGGCCCTCCCCCCGAGGATATTTAAGGACAGAAAATCAATGCTCTCTTCGCGGGAGGGGGCTATTTTCTGTCTCTAAATATCCCCGGGGGAGGCCGAAGGCCGTGGGGGCAGGCAGCCCCCATCCTCCATTCAGCGACCAGCGGAACGGGCGTCATTCGCGCCCTGGACAACGATCTTACGCACATTGGCAAGTTTGATATTCGACAGATGCAGCGCGACCGTCACCTCGCGCGAGCGTTGCGTATTGGCGGGCTGCGCCTTGAACGGGGGCGAGATGCGGAAATCCAGCACCAGGACACCTTCCGGCGTTACCGGTTGCGGCACCAGCGACGCCTCCCACCAGCCCTGGGTCGGCGTCAGCCCGGTCGCCCGGACGATTGCGCCCGAAGAGACCTGCTCGATTTTCATATCAAGCACCGTCTGGACCCGTTCGCGCTGGTCCTGAGGCGTCTCTTCGATCACCACCTTTTCCGCAGGCTCTGATGTCCCGAACCAGTTAAACGGGTTCAGCCGGCTGTCTCTCATTCCGCCACAGGCGGCTAGCGTCAGCAAAAGGCAAACAGCGGTCGCTTTGCGGATCATCCGTCACTCTCCATCATCCATCCCTTCGGTATCGCGAAAGTCGCGCTTTGAAAAGCCGCCGCAGCAGAACCTTGCCCGCATCGTTGTCCAATGAGCGCTCTGGACCTTGCCCGCGCACGCGGCTAGGCCAGTCGGGCAGAAGGAGAACCGCCATGGCCACGCCCGCATTCGAGGAAATTGCCGAGACCCTGGAATTCCTGGACGACTGGGAAGAGCGCTATCGCCATGTCATTGAGCTGGGCAAGGCGATGCCGGCACTGGATGCCAGTTTCCACGTTCCCGCCTATAAGGTCGAGGGCTGCGCGAGCCAGGTCTGGCTGCGCCCGCAGATCACCCCGGAGCGGTTCGATTTCCAGGGCGACTCGGATGCGATGATCGTCCGCGGGCTGATCGCCATCCTGCACGCGCTTTACGCGGGCCTCACGCCGGCCGAGGTGCTCAAAGTCGATGCGCTCGCGGAATTCGCGCGGATCGGGCTGAAGGAAAACCTCTCGGCGCAGCGCTCTAACGGGCTGCGCGCCATGGTGGAACGGATCCGCCTGCTTGCCGGCAGCTGATCAGCGCCGCGTATCAGAGCGGCGCACAGGCGGCTTTGAGCCATTCGCGGGTCGGTTCGGTGACGCGCGGCCCGATCAGCGCCAGCACCCTTGCGTGATAGTGGTCGAGCCAGGCGCGCTCCTCTGCTGACATCTGTGCCGCATGGATCAGCCTCCGGTCAAAGGGCGCCCAGGTCAGCGTGTCGAAACAAAGCTGGTCACGGTTGTCGCCAAGGGCAGGGGCCTCTGTCACCACGATCAGGTTTTCAAGCCGGATGCCGAAAGCCCCCTCGCGGTAATAGCCCGGCTCGTTCGAGAGGATCATCCCCGGCTCGAGCGGAACTTCCGAGATCCGCGAGATCCGCTGCGGCCCCTCATGCACCGAAAGAAACGCGCCGACCCCATGCCCGGTGCCGTGATTGTAATCGAGACCGCGCGTCCAGAGGAATTGCCGCGCCAGCGGGTCGAGGTCGCGTCCCGAAAGCCCGCGCGGCCAGCGCGCGGTCGAGACCGCGATCATGCCGCGCAGCACTGCTGTATAGCAATTGCGCGCCTCATTACCCGGATCGCCAATCGCGATGGTGCGGGTGATATCGGTGGTGCCATCCTTGTACTGCGCGCCGGAATCCACCAGCAGCAACTCGCCATGGCTCAAAGCGCGGTCGGTATCTTCCGTCACCCGGTAATGGATGATCGCGCCATCGGGGCCGGCGCCGCAGATCGTATCAAAACTGATATCATGCAGAAGATTGGTCGCACGGCGAAAGCTTTCCAGCGCTCCGACCACCGAGATCTCGGTAAGATCGCCGGGGGCATTGGCATCGAGCCAGCACAGAAACTCGCAAACCGCCGCACCGTCGCGCAGATGCGCTTCGGCGGTGGCCGCAATTTCGATCGCGTTCTTGCGCGCCTTCGGCAGAAGACAGGGGTCGGGACCTGCGCTGACCGCAATGCCAGCCTCCTCCAGCTCAGACCAGACCGCCAGCGGTGCAGATCCCGGATCAAGCCGCACCGGGCCGGAAAGCAGGCGCAGCGCCGGCGCGAAAGCGGCGGGTGGGCGCAACGTGACCTCTGGGCCCAGAATCGCCCGCAGCTCCGGATCAAACTTCGCGGGTTCCGCAAAGAGGCTGAGGCGGCCATCGGCAAAGATCACGGCGAAAGCCTGCACCACCGGATTGCGCGGCACATCGCCGCCCCGGATGTTCAGAAGCCAACAGATCGAATCGGGCAGGGTGATCACAGCCGCCGCCTCACCGCGCGCGGCCAGCGCCGCCCCGATCCGGTGGCGCTTGTCGGCGGCGCTTTCGCCGGCAAGCGCTTCAGGATGCGCGAAGGCTGCCACGCAGGGCGCGCCCGGCCGGTCGGCCCAGATCCGGTCGATCAGATTGTCACAGGGCCTGAGCGTCACAGCGCTGCCCTCAAGCGCGCGTTTCAGCCGGTGGATCTCATCGCGCGTATGCAGCCAGGGGTCAAAGCCAATCACGCCAGCAACAGCGGCGCCCCGGATCCACTCCCCGGCCTGGATTTCCGGCCAGGGAACCGGCGTGAAATGCCCCTGATCGACCTGATCCTTCACCTGGGTCCGATACCGCCCGTCGATGAAGACCCCGGCCCGATCCGTCAGCGCCACACAGAACCCGGCCGATCCGGTGAACCCCGTCAGCCAGGCCAGCCGCGCATCGCAATCGGCGACATATTCCCCCTGATGCGCATCGGCGCGCGGCACGATGAAGCCCGAAAGCCCCTCCGCCACCATCGCTTTGCGCAAAGCCGCCAGCCGCCCCGGCCCCTCTTCCGGCGAGGCCGGATTGTCGAAGCTCTGAAACATCGCGGAAGCCCTTTTCATCTGTCTCTAAATATCCCGGGGGAGTCCCGGAACGGGACGGGGGCAGCGCCCCCTTACCCGGTTTTCCGCATCCCCGCCCGTTTGGCAGCGCGCGGATCCTTGTCAAACAGCCCCGCCAGCTGCTCGGTCATCGCGCCCGCCAGCTGCTCGACATCGGTGATGGTGACCGCGCGCTGATAATAGCGCGTCACATCATGGCCGATCCCGATCGCGATCAGCTCCACCGCACGGCGTTTTTCCACCATCGCGATCACATCGCGCAGATGTTTCTCGAGGAAACTCGCCGGGTTCACCGACAGGGTCGAATCGTCAACCGGCGCGCCATCCGAGATCACCATCAGGATCCGCCGTGCCTCGGGCCGCGCCAGCATCCGGCGATGCGCCCATTCCAGCGCCTCGCCGTCGATGTTTTCCTTAAGCAAGCCCTCTTTCATCATCAGGCCGAGGTTCGGGCGTACCCGACGCCAGGGCGCATCGGCACTTTTATAGATGATATGGCGCAAATCATTAAGCCGGCCCGGCTGCTGCGGACGACCCTCGGCGAGCCATTTCTCACGGCTCTGGCCACCTTTCCAGGCGCGGGTGGTGAAACCGAGGATCTCGGTCTTGACCTGGCAGCGCTCCAGCGTGCGGGCAAGAACATCGGCGCAGATCGCCGCGATCGAGATCGGCCGGCCGCGCATCGATCCCGAATTGTCGATCAGCAGCGTCACCACCGTGTCGCGGAACTCGGTATCTTTTTCCCATTTGAACGAAAGCGGCGTGGTCGGGTTCGCGACAACCCGTGCAAGCCGCCCGGCATCCAGCACGCCTTCTTCGAGATCAAAGAGCCAGGAGCGGTTCTGCTGCGCCTGCAGACGCCGCTGCAATTTGTTCGCCAGCCGCCCCACCGCGCCTTTCAGCGGGTCAAGCTGCTGATCGAGATAGGCCCGGAGGCGCTCCAGCTCTGCTGGTTCCGCCAGTTCTTCGGCGCGGATCTCTTCGTCAAACTGGGTCGTGTAGACGGTGTAATTCGGATCGGCATCGGAATGAGGGGCGGGAAGCGGCGGCTCCAGCGGCGCCTCGCCCTCGGGCATCTCGGTCTCATCGCCAAGCTCCATCTCGGCATTGTCGTCCATCTGGACCTGAGCCTGAGATTCGTCCTGCTGTTCTTCCTGGGACCGCTCGGGCGAGGCCTCTGCCTCTTCACCCTGCTCCTCTTCACCGTCCTGTTGATCGGGGCTGTCCTGATCCTCTTCGGCCTCGTCGCCGGCCTCGTCGTCATCGGGGCGATCCGGGTCATCGCCCAGCTGATCGCCATAGCCGAGATCCTGGATCACCTGGCGCGCCAGCCGCGCGAAGGCCGACTGATCCGAGAGCACCTCATCGAGGCTCCCCAGCGTACCGCCGGCCTGTTCCTCGATAAAGCCGCGCCAGAGATTCATCACGTTATCGGCGCCGCCCGGCAATTTCCGCCCGGTGGCAAGCGCGCGGACCAGGTAGCCCGCCGCGACCGGCAAAGGTGCATCCTGGGCCGAAGCGATCTGCGAATAGCCCTTGCGATCCGCTTCCTGACCGATCTTCGCATCGATATTGGTGGCCGTGCCCGGCATCACCCGGGCGCCCATCGCCTCGCAGCGCGCTGTCTCCATCGCCTCGTAAATATCGCGGGCCAGCTGTCCGACCGGCGCATATTTCGACGCGGTCTTCTCATCATGAAACTTGCGCCGCATCGCGAAAGCATCCGCCGTGCCACGGGCGAGCATTACCTCATCCCGCGTCATACGCCGCGAAACCTGCGGCAGCCGGACGCCATCGCGGTTCATGCCGGGCGGGTCGACCGAATAAGAGACGGTCATCTCCGGATCGTCGGCCAGCACTTTCGTGGCCTCGGCAAGGGCTTTTTTAAACGGATCGGCGGGATTATCGGCGGGTTTGCTCATGGATGGACCCTGTCACCGGCGCGGGTGGAGATGCAAGGAAAATACCGCAGACCGGGGAGGGGGGCTGTCTGCCCCCCGGTCCGCTGCACGGCCCTCCCCCGAGGATATTTAAGGACAGATGAAAGAGGCTTTCTTTTCACTTGTCTTGAAATATCCCCGGGGGAGGCCGAAGGCCGCGGGGGCAGGCAGCCCCCCGTCTTTTCTTACTTCATCGCCATAGAGGCAGCGGATTCCGGCAGCTCTTCATTGAAGCAGCGCTGGTAGAATTCGGCAACGGTCTGGCGCTCCAGCTCATCGCATTTGTTCAGGAAGGAAAGCCGGAATGCATAGCCCACATTGCGGAAGATCTGCGCGTTCTGGGCCCAGTTCAGCACGGTACGCGGCGACATCACGGTCGAGAGATCACCGTTCATGAAGGCAGTACGGGTGAGGTCGGCCACTGTCACCATCTGGCTCATGGTTTTACGGCCCTCGGCCGTGTTGTAATGCGGGTTTTTCGCCAGGACGATGGCGGTTTCCGCATCATGTGACAGGTAATTCAGCGTGGCGACCAGCGACCAGCGGTCCATCTGGGCCTGGTTGATCTGCTGCACCCCGTGATAGAGGCCGGTGGTATCGCCAAGGCCCACCGTATTCGCGGTTGCGAACAGGCGGAAGGACGGATGCGGCGTGATGATCTCATTCTGATCGAGCAGCGTCAGCTTGCCGTCATGCTCCAAAACACGCTGGATCACGAACATCACATCGGCGCGGCCGGCATCATATTCGTCGAACACAATCGCCACCGGGTTGCGCAGGGCCCAGGGCAGGATGCCCTCCTGGAATTTCGTGACCTGACGTCCGTCTTCCAGCTTGATCGCATCCTTACCGATCAGGTCGATCCGGCTGATATGGCTGTCGAGGTTGACGCGCACACAGGGCCAGTTCAGCCGCGCGGCGACCTGTTCGATATGGGTCGATTTCCCGGTGCCGTGATAGCCTTGGATCATCACCCGGCGATTATAGGCAAAGCCTGCCAGAATCGCGAGCGTGGTATCGGGGTCGAATTTATAGGTGCTGTCGATCTCGGGCACGCGATCTGTACGATCGGCGAAGCCTTTGACCCGCATATCGGTATCGATGCCGAACACCTCGCGGACAGAGATTTCTTCGGTCGGCTTGATCGCATTCTCGGGCATGGTTACGTCCAGATTTCGGGCAAATTTCAGGCGGTCCCGAGTTCATGGAACATTACGCACAGACGTGCAAGAGCGGCTTTGGTCGGGAGACTTGTAACCGGCATTGGGGCAAGCGTCAGCGGTGATGGCCCAGGCGTCAGCTCTGCAAACCCCGCCAGCGGAGGATGGAAGATGGGCGCCGGCCTTTTCTCAGCCTGGCGTAGCGCGGTTTCTGTCTGCCGGGCACCACTCACAGATCGCAACGGCGGCAATCAGCACGAGCAGCGACAGGCTTTCATAGTACAGGAGCGACGCCGCCGCCTTCGGCAACGCAATCAGCAGTTCAATCATGGCGGTGGGCAGCGATGGCGCAAGTTTCGCGCCAATCTGGCCCATCCCGCTCAGCGGCGCGGTAAGATGATCGAAGCTCAGCCCCGCGATCATGGCGCTGACGCCGTAAACCGGGACAATGAGCGTCGAAGCGATCTTCGGCCACCAGCCGGACCGCCGCCAGAGTGGGGTGAAAAGCGCCGCGGCAACTGCCGCGAAGCCAATCAGAAACCAGGGCGTCGAGGTGAGGCCAAGCAAGTGCATAGTCCGCGCTGGTTCTTCCGAAAAGGCGACGCCAATCGCCAGCGCAAGCAAGGTCGCCAGCGCCATGACCGCAGCATTCTGCTTTCGGCTCATTCTGTCTGCCCGTCCTTGTTTGGCTTGCGGCCGCAAAAGCCTGTGGCGATGGCTTTCAACTCTGCCTCAGTCGCGGAAATGCCGGCTGTCCTTGATCTGATCCCAGGCCCAGACCACCTCTTGCAGCATCTCTTCCTGGCTGCGGTCTCCGCCATTCATATCCGGGTGAAGAACCTTGATCAGGCCTTTGTATTGCTTGCGGATTTCCGTTTTGGTCATGGTGTCGCGGCTGTCGAGGATCTCCAGTGCCTTCCTCTCGGTCGGCGGCAATTTGCGCGTGGCGCCGGTCGAGGCGGTCGAGGGCGCCGAACGGGTGCCCTTCTCGCCAAGGATCTCCAGCGGGTCATTCACCCCCATCCGGGCCCAGGCATTGCCGTCATCCTTTTTGGAAAACGGTTTGGTCTCACGTTCCCAGAGCCGGTCTTTCTCGACGATGCGTCTGAATTCCTCATCCGAGGTGCCGTCAAAGAAATTCCACTTCAGGTTGTATTCGCGAATATGGTCCTTACAGAACCAGAAAAATTCGTCGAGCTGCTCACGCGATTTCGGGGCACGGAACTCGCCGCCTCTGTCGCAATCAGGGTAGTCACAGCGATGCGTCGAGGTTGCAGCCGCAGAGACACCGGCGCGGCGACCGGCGGATTTACGCTTCTTATCCGTGGAAACACGGAGATCGAATTCGAATGGGTTCTTACTGACCATTGGATAGAGGGCCTTATGCTGCCTTTCCGACTCGGGCGGCCAAGTTTAGGTGATTTAGCGGCGGATTGAAGAGGGGGTGGGCGAAAATGCCTGTGATTGACGAAATCGAGTCAAAGCTGCGCGCGGCTTTCGCGCCGGATGAGCTGGAGGTGCTGAATGAAAGCCATCGCCATGCCGGGCATTCCGGCGATGATGGCACCGGCGAGACGCATTTCGCGGTGCGCATCCGCGCCGGTGTTTTCGCGCCGATGAGCCGGATCGCCAGGCATCGCGCGGTGCTGGCGGCGCTTGACGATATTCCGGGGCGTATCCACGCGCTGGCGCTGGATATCGGCTGAAACCGGCTTACCGGCCGGGGACCACTGCTGCCCCGGCTGCGAATATGCGAGGCTTTTTCCACACAGATTTGCAGGGAGGATACCATGCAGTTCAATCCCGGGACCGATCTGCGGATCGAGCGCCGCTTTCAGGCCGCGCCCGACCGCATCTGGCGCTGTCTGACCGAGCCCGCCCTGATCGAGGCCTGGTTCGCCCCACGCCCCGTTGTCACCCGCGATGTCAGCCTGGATCTGCGGCCGGGCGGTTCTTTCCGTTCGGTGATGGATGTGCCGGGGCAGGGCGAGATGCCGGGTCATGGCTGCGTGCTTGAGGTGGTTCCCGGACGACGTCTCGTCTGGACCGATCTGATGCGCGGCGGCTGGCATCCGAATGATGGCAGCTTTGGCTTTACCGCAGTGATGGAGGTGCTGCCCGACGGTGCGGGCTCGCTTTACCGCGCCAATGCGCTGCACCGCACAGCGGCGCAAAAGGCAGAGCATGAGAAAATGGGCTTTCACGACGGCTGGGGCGCGGCCGCCGATCAGCTGGGAGCGCTTGCGCTGACGCTTTGATCCCCGGCGGTGACAGCCCGGGGATGACAGGGAGACAACAGGGGCTGGCCGCGTCTGACCTGACGTCTGGCATGGCGCGCGGGGCGCGGATCGCCACAAGCACCGCATCCCCTGCCGCCACAGCGCCGCAGCCTTATCGGCTGCCATCATAACGTTCGTTACAACGGCCCGCGTCAGCAGATCGCGGTATCGCGGTTTTCGCGCGGCTCTGCCATGGACTTCCCCCCTGATTCTGCCGCCATTCTGCCAGGCCGGGCAGCGTCTGGCAGGGGTGCAGCTGAAGGAGCGTTTCACCATGACCCGGATCCAGCCTCCCGCTTCAACCCCGCGCCTGGCCGCGCTGGCCGTGGTGGTGCATGAGGGCAGGGTGCTGCTGGTGCGGCGCCGGAACCCGCCTGACCAGGGGCTCTGGGGCTATCCCGGCGGCAAGGTGGAGTTCGGCGAGCGCGTCTGCGACGCGGCCCTGCGCGAGCTGGCCGAGGAAACCGGGATCATCGCGGCGGTCACCCGCCAGCTGCCCGGGCTTGATATCATCGGGCCGGTCCGCGCGGGCGCAGAGGCGCCGGTGCCCGCGCGCGCAGAGGCGGCAGAGGACGCCGCATGGCATTATTTCCTCGTCCCGGTGATCTGCCGCTACCTCTCGGGCGAGGTGCTGGCGGCGGATGATGCCGAAGAGGCCGCCTGGTTCCCCTGTGATACCGTGCTCGCCCGCGCCCTTCCGATGAGCGCTGATGTCGATGCGGTTCTGCGGGCAGCGCTTCACAAGGCAGAGATCGTCGCCCCCTGAGCCGCTGCCAGAGCGGAACCCTGGCCTGAACTCCGCGCCGCCCCCTTGTAACCGCCGGGGCGCGGGTCCAGGTATTCATCTATAAGGAAAGGGAAATCGCCATGACCGCCGATCATTCCAGCCCCGACGAAGCCCCCGTCGCCGGGACCTCCCCGCAGGTGCCGTTTCGGGCAGGGCCCATGACCCGCGCACCGTCTGGCTGGCCGATTACCGCCCCTTCAGCCATCTGATCGACCGGGTCGGGCTGACCTTCCAGCTTGCGCCGAAATCCACGAAAGTTGCAGCAAAGCTGCATCTGCGCCCCAATCCCGAGGCGAAGGGCCGCCATGTGCTGCGGCTTGACGGCGAAGATCTGCGGCTGATCTCGCTGCGCCTTGACGGCGCGCTGCTGGATCTGACCCCGGACGAGACCGGGCTGACCATTCCCGCCGACCTTCTGCCCGATGGCCCTTCACGCTGGAAACGCTGGTCGAGATCGATCCGGCCTCGAATACCGCGCTTGAGGGGCTTTACATGTCGAACGGCATGTATTGCACGCAATGCGAGGCCCAGGGCTTTCGCAAGATCACCTTCTACCCCGACCGTCCCGATGTGATGGCGCGGTTCCATGTCCGCATCGAAAGCGATCTGCCGGTGCTTTTGTCCAACGGCAATCCGGCGGGGCGCGGCGGGTCCTGGGCGGAGTGGGATGACCCCTGGCCCAAACCCGCCTATCTTTTTGCGCTGGTGGCCGGTGATCTCGTGGCGCATCACGACAGCTTCACAACGCGGTCAGGCCGCGCCATCGATCTGGAGATCTGGGTCCGTCCGGGCGATGAAAATCGCTGTGCCTGGGCGATGGACAGCCTGATCCGGTCGATGAAATGGGACGAAGAGGTTTACCGGCGCGAATATGATCTCGACGTTTTCAACATCGTTGCCGTCGATGATTTCAACATGGGCGCGATGGAAAATAAGGGGCTGAACATCTTCAACTCCAAATTCGTGCTGGCCAGCCCGAGACCGCCACCGATGACGATTTCGCCCGGATCGAGGCGATCATTGCGCATGAATATTTCCACAACTGGACCGGCAATCGTATCACCTGCCGCGACTGGTTCCAGCTTTGCCTGAAAGAGGGGCTGACGGTTTTCCGCGATCAGCAATTCTCGGGTGATATGCGGTCTCATGCGGTGAAACGGATCGAGGATGTGGCGCTGCTCCGCGCCCGGCAGTTCCGCGAGGATCAGGGGCCGCTGGCGCATCCGGTGCGGCCCGAAAGCTTTGTCGAGATCAACAATTTCTACACTGCCACCGTCTATGAAAAAGGCGCCGAGCTGATCGGAATGCTGAAAACCCTGGTCGGCGATGCCGCCTGGGATCAGGCGCTTGATCTTTATTTCACCCGCCATGACGGCGATGCCGCGACGATCGAGGATTGGCTGAAGGTTTTTGAGGATGTGACCGGCCGCGATCTGAGCCAGTTCGCCCGCTGGTATCACGAGGCGGGCACGCCACGCCTGAACCTCTGCGAAAGCTTTGAGAACGGGCGCTATACGCTGACCTTCCGCCAGCAAACTCCGGCGACGCCCGGCCAGGCACAGAAGACGTCAAAGGTGATCCGATTGCGGTCGGGCTCCTCGCGCCGGACGGGTCCGAGGTGGTGCCGACCCGGGTGCTCGAGATGACAGATGCCGGGCAATCCTTCACATTCGACGGGCTTGCGGCGCGCCCGGTGGCCTCTGTGTTGCGCGGGTTCTCGGCGCCCGTGGTTCTGGAGCGCGAGACCACTGCGTCCGAGCGCGCCTTCCTGCTCGCGCATGACAGTGACCTCTTCAACCGCTACGAGGCGGGCCGCTCGCTCGCACGCGAGATGCTGACTGATATGGTGCGCGGCAAAGATGATCTGCTGGCCGGCTGGATCCAGGCTCTGGTGCCGCTGATCCGCGATCAGGGGCTGGATCCTGCCTTCCGCGCGCTTTTGCTGCGCCTGCCGGGCGAGGATGATCTGGCCCAGGCGCTGCATGATCAGGGTATCGACCCCGATCCCGACGCGATCCGGGCCGCCCGCCGCGACGCCGTGAAGGCGCTGGCCGTGGCCCTCAAAGCTGACCTGCCCGGGCTGATCCGGGGGCTCGCCGATACCGGCCCCTTCATCCCCGACGCCGCCGGCGCGGGGCGGCGGGCGCTGACCAATGCGTTGCTTGCGTTTTTGTCGCGTATAGAGGACGGAGCGGCCGCGAGGTCGGCCTTTGCCGCCGCCAGCAATATGACCGCAAGCATCGGCGCGCTGGCGGCGCTTCTGGACATTGGCGCGGGCCAGGCGGAACTGGCGGCCTTCGCGACCCGCTGGTCCGACGACCGCAATGTCATGGACAAATGGTTCTCGCTGCAGATCAGCTGCGCCGCACCGGAGCGGGTGGCGGCGCTGGTTGATGAGCTGACACAGCGACCGGATTTCGACCTGAAGAACCCCAATCGCTTCCGCGCGGTGTTCGGCGCCTTTGCGGCCAATCACGCGGGCTTCCACCGCGCCGATGGCGCGGGCTACCGGCTACTGGCGGACTGGCTTTTGCAGCTGGACCCGCTGAACCCGCAGACGGCGGCCCGCATGTCGACCGCTTTCGAGACCTGGCCGCGCTATGACGCGACGCGCCAGGGCCTGATCCGCGCTGCGCTGAGCCGCATCCTCGCCACGCCCGGCCTCAGCCGCGATCTGTCGGAAATGGCCGGTCGGATGCTTGCTGCCGGGTAAGGGCTGGCGTTCAGAGTGCTGATACGCAAAACGGCAAGGGGCCGCTTTCATTTCCGCGCCAGCACGGCCCGGGTTTCAGCGCCAGCACGGCCCGGGTCAGAGTTTCGCCGACCCCGAGCACCAGGGCTGAGCCGAGGTCCAGGCAGCCATCTCGGCGCGTTTTTCGGATTTGCGGAACGGGCCCCAGTCGCGGCCAATGCCCTGATTGCCTGCACCGGCAACAACCCCGTCCCGCGCCACGGCTTTCGAGAAGATCTCGACCGCACAGCTCAGGTTCTCGCCACCATCTTTAAGCGCCGAAACCGATTGCGCGTCACAGCCATGCGAGGCGGCCGTGCGCGGCGAGATCTGCATCAGCCCGATATAGCGCCCGCCACCGCCCGAAGCTTTCGGGTTCCAGGTGCTTTCATGTTTCGCAACCGCATGCATCAGCCCGACCCAGAAGGCGCGGCGTTGTTCGACCGATGCCGATTTATAGGCCGGGCACCAGGTTGCGATATCAGAGGGCACGCGCGCCGAAAGCTCGGAATCCTTCTGGGACACGGCCGCCAGGGCCTCATAGGTCCATTCCTTTGATCCGGAATAGCGCTCCCAGCCCATTTGCGAGGTGGCGATGAAACTCTCGGAGGGAACTGCTTTGGTTCTGCCACCGGCCTGAACGCAGGCGCTCAGAGACAGGGCAACCGTTACTGCCGCAAGGGCACGCAGACCCAGCCTGGAGATTTTCATACTTCTTGCCTTTTATGGCCTCGGGACAATGCCGAAAGGGCGAGCCGGATAACAGGCAAACCGCAGGAATCGACGGTGCGGCAATAAGCGGCTAAGCCCGGAAACGCAAAGTTCTGTGCGAAAAACCGGCGGGATCCCGCCACTCCGCCTGGCGGGATCCCGCCCGAAGCCGCGTTCTGCTGCCCTTTTTCCCCTCATTTGGCCCGGGATCTCAGCCTGGCTTTGCTGCGCGAGAGCCGATCCGCTCGGGGCCAGCCGGGTCTTGCCCCCGGCCCGCGCGCGCCCTAAACACCATCGGGACCGCTCAACGGGGTGCTTTCCGGCCTCCCGCAGCGCGTGATTCTGTCAACTGACCCGATCCCGACCTGCCGCAGAGGTGGACTATGCTCGATCTGACCTATACGCCCCCCGTTCCGAAAGTCATCGCCGGTGCGAAACATGACTGGGAACTGGTGATCGGGATGGAGATCCATGCCCAGGTCGCCTCGAATTCCAAGCTGTTCTCGGGCGCCTCAACCACTTTCGGTGCCGAGCCGAACACCAATGTCAGCTTTGTTGACTGCGCGATGCCGGGCATGCTGCCGGTGATCAATGAATTCTGCGTCGAACAGGCGGTCCGCACCGGGCTGGGCCTCAAGGCCGAAATCAACCTGCGCTCGGCCTTTGACCGCAAGAACTACTTCTACCCCGACCTGCCGCAGGGCTATCAGATCAGCCAGCTCTATCATCCGATCGTGGGCGAGGGCGAAGTTCTGGTCGAAATGGGCCCGGGCGTGGCCCGCCTGGTGCGGATTGAACGCATCCATCTTGAACAGGATGCCGGCAAGTCGATCCATGACATCGACCCGAACCTGAGCTTTGTCGATTTCAACCGCACCGGTGTCGCGCTGATGGAGATCGTCTCGCGCCCGGATATCCGCGGGCCGGAGGAAGCCGCAGCCTATGTCGCAAAGATGCGCCAGATCCTGCGCTATCTCGGCACCTGTGACGGCAATATGCAAAACGGCAATCTGCGGGCCGATGTCAACGTCTCGGTCTGCCGCCCCGGCCAGTATGAGAAATACCAGGCGAGCCAGGATTTCAGCCATCTCGGCACGCGCTGCGAGCTGAAGAACATGAACTCCATGCGCTTCATCCAGGCTGCGATTGATTTCGAGGCCCGCCGCCAGATCGCCATTCTCGAGGATGGTGGCGAGGTGGTGCAGGAAACCCGGCTCTACGATCCGGACAAGAACGAGACCCGCTCGATGCGCTCGAAAGAAGAGGCGCATGATTACCGCTATTTCCCATGCCCCGACCTTCTGCCGCTGGAGATCGAACAGGCCTGGGTCGACGGGATCGCGGAATCGATGCCGGAACTTCCCGATGCCAAAAAGGCGCGGTTCATGTCGGATTACGGGCTGACCGATTACGACGCGAGCGTCCTGACGGCGGAGCTGGAAAATGCCAGCTATTTCGACGCGGTCGCCAAGGGCAGGGATGGCAAGCTCTCGGCCAATTGGGTGATCAATGAGCTGTTTGGCCGGCTGAAAAAGGAAGGCCAGGAGATCGGCGAAAGCCCGGTCTCGGCGGCGCAGCTTGGCGGTATTGTCGATCTGATTTCCGCGAATGTGATTTCGGGCAAGATCGCCAAGGATCTGTTCGAGATCGTCTGGACCGAGGGCGGCGACCCGGCGGTTCTGGTCGAGGACCGCGGCATGAAGCAGGTGACGGACACCGGCGCTATCGAGGCGGCGGTCGATCAGATCATCGCTGAAAACCCCGCCCAGGTTGAAAAAGCCAAACAGAACCCGAAACTTGCGGGCTGGTTCGTAGGCCAGGTTATGAAGGCCACCGGCGGCAAGGCGGCCCCCGGTGCGGTCAACGATCTGGTGATGAAAAAGCTCGGCCTCTGAGGCACGGCCAAAGGGTGGTTGCCTTCGGGCAACAGAAAACAGACAGGCTCCGGCATGGCTTGACCGCCCCGGGGCCTGTGTTAATTTTCAGCCCAGGGGTGTGAAACCGTCGCTCCGATGGCATGGGGACGACCCCGTTGCCTCAGGTTCTGCCCGGGACGGCCCGGCTCTTCTGGAGGCATGGCCGTAATGGCATGGATTTTTCTGATTGTTGCCGGGGTGCTCGAGGTTCTCTGGGCCTATAGCATGAAGCTCTCGGATGGGTTTACGAAGCTTTGGCCCAGCGTCATCACGCTGGTGGCGATGGTGTTCAGCTTCGGGCTTTTGTCACTGGCGATGCGGGTGCTGCCTCTGGGCACCGCCTATACGATCTGGACCGGGATCGGTGCGGTCGGGGCTTTTGTGGTCGGGATCATATTCCTGCACGAGCCGGCGACGGCGCTGCGTATTCTTGCCGCCTGTATGATCGTTGGGGGGCTGGTCCTGATGAAGCTGTCCTCCTGACCCCGGCAACGAGTTGACATTCTACCATCACCTGGGGGGCGCTGATGCGCGCCCCACAACATAGGCTGCCTGATGCGGTATTGGGGCAGGTTGCGGAAAAAACGTTTTGTGATTTGGACTTACCAGGGAAGATTCACTAAACTGCCTGCAAGAAACCAAAGCCGGAGAGCAGGATGCAACGGTTCGAATATAAGGTGGTTCCGGCGCCCCGCAGGGGTGAGAAGGCGCGTGGCGTAAAATCCACGGAGGAGCGTTTCGCGCTGGCCCTGAGCATCGTGATGAATGAACTGGGCGCCGAGGGCTGGGATTACGTGCGCGCCGACAGCCTGCCTTGTGATGAGCGTTCGGGTCTGACCGGCACGAAAACCAGCTTTCAGAACATGCTGGTCTTCCGGCGTGAAATTCTTGCCGAGGCGCCGCGCGCTCCGGTGTTCACGCGGGCTGCGGTGGCGCCTGCGGCATCGCCGGCAGAGCCTGCGCCCGCCATGCCTGTGGCCGCCGCGCCCTTTGCAGCACCCGAGGCTGCAGCCATCGTGGCTCCGGTCCTGCATGCCCAGCCCCGTGAGGTGAATTCTGCGCCTTCGCTTGGCCCGGCACGGCCGGAAGTGGCCGCGGAATAGGCCCTCAGGTTATGCCCCCTGCGCGGCGCGCAGGGCTTCGGGCAGGACTTCGGCGACCAGATCCATCATCGGCTCTGGCCCGAGGCTGATCCGGATACAGCGATCCAGAGGCGCTACACCAGGCATGCGGATGAACAACCCGCGTGCTTCGCATTCTGCCAGAACACGGCGCGAATAATCGCCATCGCGACCGCAATCCATCGTGACGAAATTGGTGGCCGAGGGCAGGGGCTCCAGCCCGTTTTCGCGGGCGATTGCGCCCATCCGGTCGCGGGCCGCGCTGATGCGGGCGCGGATGGTCGGGATCCAGTCCGGGTCCTGCAGCGAGGCCAGCGCGCCCGCGAGGCTGATCCGCCCCATGCCGAAATGATCGCGGATCCGGTCGAAACTTCCGGCAAGATCGGGCGCGGCAATCGCATAGCCGACCCGCGCCCCCGCCAGGCCCCAGGCCTTTGAAAAGCTTCGCAACCGGATCACCTGCGGATGGTCGGCGGGGATATCTGGGATGGCTTCATCCGGGGCGAGCTCTGCATAGGCCTCGTCCAGCACGAGGAGCGTTTCCGGCGGCAGCGCATCGGCAAGTGCGCGGATCGTGGTGCCGGGATGATGGCTGCCCATCGGATTGTCAGGATTGGCGAGATAGAGGAGCCTTGCGCGATGCGTCTTTGCCGCCGCCAGCAGCGCCTCGGGGTCTTCATGCGCGCCAAGATAGGGCACCCGGACCAGGTCGGCGCCGGCGCCCGCGACGTGGAAATTGAAGGTCGGATAGGCGCCAAGGCTTGTCACCACCGTCTCGCCGGGTTGCAGCACCATCCGGCACAAAAGACCCAAGAGCGTATCCACCCCCGCCGCAACAGTGATATGGCCGGGCGTGCAGCCGTGGCGGGCTGCAAGTGCCTGCTTCAGATCGTAATTCTCGGGGTCGGCATACATCCATGCCTCGGATGTCGCTTCCTGCATCGCGGCCAGCGCGCGGGGCGAGGGGCCAAAGCCGCTTTCATTGGCGCCCAGCCGGGCGCGGAAGGGGCGGCCGTTGCGGCGCTCCAGCGTCTCGGGGCCGGTAAAGGGCACGGTGGCGGGAAGGGCGGCAATGCGGGGCGTAAGGAAGCGGCTCATGATGGCGCGACAATGGCCGCTTCACCACGCCCCGGCAAGAGGCGGGATGCGCCTCTGCGGGGGGTATATGGCCCGGGTCGCGCGTCTCAGCCGCGCAGCAGGCCTGCGAGCTGGTTAAAGATCTGGTCATTGGCCGCGATGACCGACCCGCTGTCGAGCGGATCCTGGTTTTCGCGGATGCCTTCCACCAAACCGCCGGCCTCTTTGACCAGCAAAAGGCCCGCCGCCATATCCCAGGCCTTCAGTTCGCGCTGGAAACAGCCCTCATAGCGCCCGGCGGCGACCCAGGCGAGATCAAGCGCCGACGACCCGGACGAGCGCACACCGGCCGTGCCGGGGCTGACCAGCGAGAGGTCTTTCATCGTCGCGGGCAGTGTTTTTTGCGCGCCATGCGGGATGCCGGTGACAAACAGCGATTCATGCAGGCTGCGCCGCCCCGAGACCCGCAGGCGGCGATTGTCGTTCAGCCAGCAGCCCGACCCTTTTTCAGCGTAGAACATCTCGTCCTTCGGCGCGTCATAGACCACGGCCGAGACGATTTCGCCCTTATATTCCAGCGCGATGGAGATCGACCAGTGCGGGATCCCGTGCAGGAAGTTATTGGTTCCGTCCAGCGGATCGACGATCCAGCGCCGCGTCGGGTCCTGGCCCTCGGTGCCGCCGGTTTCCTCGCCCAGCCAGCCGTAAGACGGGCGCGCGCCCATCAGGTCTTCCTTGATGATCCGTTCGGCCTCGCGATCGGCCTTCGAGACGAAATCTCCCGGACCCTTGGCGGAAACCTGGAGGTTCTCGACCTCGCGGAAGTCCTTGACCAGCGAGCGCGCAGCCTTGCGGGCGGCCTTGATCATAAGGTTCAGGTTGGCGCTTCCCTGCATGGGCGGACTCCGGGTCAGGCATTGGCTGGAACGGATGGGCCTTACAGGGAAAGACGCGGGAAGGAAAGGGCCGGAAGCAGCGTGAAACTGCGGGTGGGGCCGGGAATTGCGACCTTTTGGGCCATGGCGATGTGGCTCTGTTGGCCCCAGAATGGGTCAGCGCCTGACGGCAGGGGAAAAGATGCAGCCAGAAATCGTGACACTTGCCGGGCGGGACAGGCTTTGGTTTTACGATTGCGCGCGGGCAGAACTGCCGGTGGCTCTGGGGGCGCTGGAGGCCTGGAACCTGATCATGTCTGAGCCGCAGCCGCTGATGCAGCTGGCGTTCCGGATCCGCGATGCGATTTCCGCGCGGTTCGGTGTGCGGCGGATCGGCGGTTTTTCCGGCACCCGCCATGCCAGGGTCGAGGTCGGGGATCGGCTGGATTTTTTCCTGGTGGAGCGCGCCGGGCCGCATCTGCTGGTCCTGACCGAACGCGACCGCCATCTCGATGTGATGACCTGCATTTCGACCGCGGGGAAGGAGGTGGCGATCACCTCATCGGTGATCACCCACAATCTCTATGGCAGGATCTATATGCTGGCGGTCGGCCCTGCGCATCGGCTTATCGTGCGCAATATGTTGCGGCGGTTGCGACGCCGGCTGATGCGGCGCTGAGCCCGCCGACTGTCCGGCGAGGGCGCGGCGGGGACACTGCGTGGACGCCGCGCCTGTGATCAGTCGAGGATCTCGACTTTCATCTTCGACTTGCCCTCTTGCCGCACCATCGCGAAGAGGATCTTCGCATTGGCGCGGCTGAGGCGTACGCAGCCCGCCGAGGCCGGGCGGCCAAGTTTTGATTCCTGATCGGTGCCATGGATCGCATAATTGCCGCTGTAGAAAATCGAATAGGGCATCGGCGCGTTGTTATAGAGCGAGGATTTATGGTTCTTCGACAGCCATTGCGGCTTGAAGCTGCCCTTGGGCGTCACCTTGCCCTTCCGCGCGGTCGAGACCGGCCATTCATGAAGGATCTCGCCGTTATACCGAACCTCCATCATCTGTCGTGAGATCGAGACGCGAACCTCAATGGTCTCGCGCTTGAGCTCTTCGACAATTGCCACCGCCCGGGTCACGCCGGAGGTCGCCGCCGACAGAAGGACATCTTCCGGTATGGCGGGGTCTTGCGGCAGGGAGGTCGTTGCAAACGGCTCTGACGCCAGGGGCTCAAGGGTCCCGGTCCAGGTCGTGCCGGTCACATCTGTTCCGGCTTCTGGCGTGAGAGTGCCGGGCGTTGGCGATATGCTCTGCCGTGCGGCGCTTTCCGGGGGCTCCGAAACCGGGGTTGCGTCATCGCCGGTATCGAGCGTCGCGGCGGAAAGAATTTCTTCTGCGAGGGTACCCGCCTGTTGCACCGGTTCCTCAGCGCCCGGATCCTGAGTGATGATTTCGGGCTTTATGAATTTGGCGCCGGGTGCCGTGGCGGCGCTGGCGGCGGCCGGCGTGCCGGTCGGCGTGCCAGTCTGGGTTTCCGCGCGCAGCGGAGCCGCAGCCAGGGCCAGGATAAGCGCCAGAGCGGGCAAAAAATCTGCGCGCATACTACTCTCCGTCAGCGTCAAATCGGCAAACAGGTGGTCGTGGCTCAGCTTTTGACGGGGCCGGAAAATAGTCAACGACGATTCGGTCAATGCCAGGTTATGAAAACCCGCCTTTTGCAGCGAAAAGCCGCTTAGAACAGCAAAGTTGCAGGTCAGCCACGCTGCAGCCGCACCGCCTCGATCCGCGCAAGCCGCAGGAAATGCGCCATATAGGGGCGGGTGCTGTCTTCTTCGCGCGTGGCGGCATACATGCGTTTCAGGACCGGTTCCGGCCCGAGCGGGCGGGTGACGTAGTCGCTGGAACTGCGCACTTCGCGCATCACCCAGTCGGGCAGCACTGCCACACCCCGGTTCGATCCGACCAGCATCAGGATCACCGCCGTCAGCTCGGCCGTGCGATGGCCACGGGGTTCCACCTTGGCAGGGGTCAGCACCTCGGAGAACAGATCCAGCCGGTCGCGGCTGACCGGATAGGTGATCACCACCTGGTCGCGGAAATCCTCGGCCTGGATGAACTCTTTCGCCGCAAGCGGGTTTTGTGACGAGGCCACAAAGGTCGGATGGTAGTCGAAGAGCGGGTTGAAGGTGACACCGTTCTGGCTGCCCGGATCGGAGGTGATCACCAGATCGATCTCTTCACGATTGAGCGCCGGCATGGCATCAAAGGCGAGGCCCGCACGGATATCAACATCCACCTCGGGCCAGGCGCGGCGGAACATTTCCAGCACCGGAAACAGCCAGTCATAACAGGCATGGCATTCCAGCGTGATATGCAGCCGTCCCGATTTCCCCGATCTCAGGGCAATGAATTCTTCTTCCAGCGCGTCGATCTCGGGCAGGATCCTTTCGGCGAGCTTCAGCATCCGGAACCCTGCCGCCGAAAGCCGCATCGGTTTCGAGCGCCGGACAAAGAGCTCCATCCCCGCCTGATCCTCCAGCCCCGCCACCTGATGCGACAGCGCCGACTGGGTCATGTTCATCATCTCGGCGGCGCGGGCGAGGCCGCCTGCGGTATGGATCGCGCGGATGGTGCGCAGGTGGCGGATCTCGATATACATGTGTCGTTTTCATAAAGATGCTGAGGATTATGAATTTGTCTCACATTAGAGAATCTGCGACAAGGGGCATGTTCACGGAGACCTGATCATGACGAAAACGCCGCGCATCTCGTTTGAGTTTTTCCCGCCGCAGGGGCTCGATGCCTCGTTCCGGCTTTGGGATACGGTGCAGGCCCTGGCGCCGATGCAGCCGGAATTCGTCTCGGTCACCTATGGGGCGGGCGGCACCACGCGCAAGCTGACCCATGAGGCGGTGGGGATCATCCATCGCAATTACGGGCTGAATGTCGCCGCGCATCTGACCTGTGTCGATGCATCGAAAGCCGAGACGATGGAGATTGTCGAGAGCTATTACGAGGCCGGCGTGCGCGAGATCGTGGCGCTGCGCGGTGATGCGCCGAAAGGCGCGGCCGCCTGGGAAAAGCATCCTGACGGTTTTGCGTCTTCGGTCGAGCTGGTCGAGGCGATTGCAAAGACGGGCAAGTTCAAAGTGCGGGTCGGCGCCTATCCGGAGCCGCATCCCGACAGCGCCTCGACGCAGGCAGATGTCGATTTCCTCAAGCGCAAGATCGATGCCGGTGCGACCTCGGCCATGACCCAGTTCTTCTTTGAGGCGGATACGTTTTTCCGCTTCCGCGATGCCTGTGTGAAGGCGGGGATCACGGCGCCGGTCATTCCGGGGATCCTGCCGGTCATTTCCTGGGAGGGGGCGAAGAAATTCGCGAAACGCTGCGGGACGGATGTGCCGGCCAGGCTCGATGAGGCGTTTACCCGCGCCGCACGCGACGGGCGTGAAGAGCTTTATGCCCTGGCGCAATGCACCCAGCTCTGCGACCGCCTGATCGAAGGCGGTGTCGAGGATCTGCATTTCTACACGCTGAACCGCCCGGAGCTGACCCGCGAAGTGGTGCGCGCGCTTGGCATCCAGCCTCAGCTGGTTCTGGAAAACGTCGCCTGAGGGCGACCGGAGGCAGTGCTGCACCCGGCCTCAGGCCACTTGCAGGCTGAAGCCATCTCCCTGGCGGTTCCGTTCTTTCGCTGCGGCGCGGAGGACGGGGCCGCATTTTTTATTGTCGCGAGGGGGGTGCCCCGGCTGCCCGGGCTCGGCTATCCTCATGCGGTGAGCGGGGCCTGAAGGGCCGATGACGGGGAAATGAGATGGCAAAACAGGTCATGCTTCTGAACGGGCCGAACCTGAACCTGCTGGGCAAGCGCCAGCCGGAGATCTACGGGCACGAGACACTCGCCGATATCGAGGCGATGGTGGCCCGGCTGGCGGAGGAGTTCGGGTTCGGGCTGGTGGCGCATCAGTCGAACCATGAGGGCGTGCTGGTGGATCATATCCATGAGGCGCGGGGCAGCTCGGCTGCGATTATCATCAATCCCGGTGCCTATTCGCATACTTCGGTGGCCATCCTTGATGCGCTGAACGCCTTCGAGGGGGTGGTCATCGAGGTGCATATCTCGAATATCCACAAACGCGAGGCCTTCCGCCATCATTCCTATGTCTCGTCGCGCGCCGATGGAGTCATCGCCGGCTGCGGCACCGAGGGCTATGCTTTCGCACTGCGCCGTATTGCGACGCTGATCGGCTGAAGCCGCACCGTCCGGCGCCGCGTTTCCTTTCCAAGGAAACGTGCCGATTTCTTGCAAGAAATCGTCTGCCTCTGGTCAGGCGCGTGACGGCAGTGACGCGGGGCGCGATTTGGCCAGCGAGGCCATGATCAGGCCCGCAAGCCCCGCTTCGACGAGGGTCTCCCGGCGGGAACACGACGCAATACAAAACCGCCTGCGCCAGCGAGATATGCGGCATCCAGGCCATGACCTGAGCAGCGAACAGGTAAAGCACCCAGATAACCCGATCAACTGGGTCGCACAGGGAAAACCAGCAATCCTGCAAATTCAAGCATCGGACAAACCAGTACCGCAAGTAAGCCATTGCATGCGCGAGGACCGTGCTGCAGGGCAGGATCTGTGCAAGCGGGCGCGTGAGCTGCTCAAACACAGCGAGCAGTTAGGAAAACCGCGTGGTCATCGTCACCTGATTCCCCGACGCCAGCCTGGGCAGCATCCGCAAAGCGATCAGCGGGCCATGGCCGGGCCGCCGGAGCCACCATCCGAACACCAGCAAAGCCGCGTGTTTCGCACGCGCCGGCTGCCAGTGCGAGGGCGTGTAAAAAGGCCCGGTCAGCGCCTCCATCCACATGCAGGCCTCGCGGCGTTTGATCTCTTGCCGGGGACGCGCGAAGGCCAGCTCTTCGGCGACGATTGGGAAGAGGATCCGATGGCCCGGGTTCAGAAAAAGGATGCCGATCGCCGAAAGTGCGGCGCGGCGGTTCTTAAACACTTCCTCGCCGTTGACGCTGACCGAACCGCTTTCTGCCGCGATCAGACCGACAATAGCCGCATGAAGCTGGTCTTGCCCGATCCGTCGCCGCCGATTCGGGCAATCAGAGCGGGCTGGGACGGCCGCGCTTTTGTGGCCGGTCTGGACGGCGGGCCCGCAGCTGCCGGGCCCAATGTCACGCCCGCGCAGCCTCTGCGGCGTGTCGATGCGTGCTGTTCAGACAGAAACGCCCCGGGGCCAGGTGGCTCCGGGGCGGTGCGGAAATACGGTGTCCGGCTTACCGAACCGCATCCGACGGGCGAATGCGGCATCGAAACCGGCAAATGCGCCTTGTGGTCAGCAGGCCTCAGGGTCAGCAGGCTGCGACGTAGCGCTGGCCGGCCGAGTTGCGGTAATAGCACTGACCCTTGGTCGAGGTCTGGCCGAGATAGGTGCCTGCGGCTGCTCCAAGAGCCGCGCCGATCAGCGCGCCTTTGCCCATATCGTCGCCCGAGGACAGAGCGGCGCCCGCTGCTGCGCCGGCAACGCCGCCGAGCACGGTGTTCTGGGTAGGCGTGGTTTCGACACAGGCGGAAAGCGCCAGGCCGGAGAGCGAGAGAGCAAGGACGATCGCTTTCATGACAACCTCATATGGTTCGCTCCGCAGAGCTTTGGAGAGCTTTGGTTTTGGGCCGCGTGGTAAACGCGGCCCGATGCCATAAGGTTCCCTGACTGCAAAGCCTCAGTCAATTATCGCTTTCTGACAGGGATCAACCCTGGCGGGCTGCCGCTACCGAGGCTTCTAGAATCCCGAGCGCTTCGGTGAAATGCGCCTCGGCGATGGTCAGCGGCGCAAGGAAACGCACCACATTGCCATAGACGCCACAGCTGAGCAGGATCAGCCCGCGCTTCAGCGCCTCGGCGATGACGCGTTTCACGATATCGCCATCGGGGTCGGTGGTGCCGGGCTTGCCGAATTCGGCCGCGATCATGAAACCGGGGCCGCGGATGTCGATGATCTCGGGCGTGGTGGCGCGGATCTCTTCCAGCTTCTGCTTCAGACGCGAGCCGAGCTCGGTTGCGCGGGCATTCAGGCCCTCTTCCTCAACCACATCGAGAACCGCATTGGCCGCTGCCACCGAAAGCGGATTGCCGGCATAGGTGCCGCCAAGGCCGCCGGGCTGGCTTGCATCCATCAGATCGGCACGTCCCGTTACAGCCGAGATCGGGAAACCGCCGCCAAGGCCCTTGGCCATGGTGGTCAGGTCTGCCGCCACGCCATGTGCTTCCATCGCAAACAGCGCGCCGGTGCGGCCGATGCCGGTCTGCACCTCATCGGCGATCAGCACGATGCCATGCTGGTCGCAAAGGGCACGCAGGGCTTTGATCAGATCGGTCGGCAGCGGGTAGAAGCCGCCTTCGCCCTGGACAGGTTCAAAGATGATGGCGGCGACGCGCTCGGGGTCGACATCGTTCTTGAAGAGCTTGGTGATGCCGTCCAGCGTGTCTTTGGTGGTGATGCCATGGATCTCCTGCGGGCAGGGAACATGGAAGACATCGGGCATCATCGCGCCGAAGCCCTTCTTATAGGGCTCGACCTTACCGGTCAGGGTCATGCCCATGAAGGTCCGGCCATGGAAGGCGCCACCAAGGGCGATCACCGCATTACGGCCGGTGGCACGGCGCGCAATCTTGATTGCGTTTTCAACGGCTTCGGCGCCGGTGGTGACGAAGATGGTTTTCTTCTTGAAATCACCCGGAACGGCCTCGTTCAGACGCTCGGCCAGACGGATGTAATTCTCATAGGGCAGGACCTGGTGGCAGGTATGGGTGAAACGGTCGAGCTGCGCCTTGACGGCCTCGATCACTTTCGGGTGGCGGTGCCCGGTATTGACGACCGCGATCCCGGCGGCAAAGTCGATATAGCGGTTGCCCTCGATATCCCAGACCTCGGCGTTTTCGGCGCGGTCGGCATAGATCTGCGTCGACATGCCGACGCCTCTGGAAATTGCATCTTCGCGGCGTTTGGCGACTTCGGCGTTTTTCATGGCAGGCTCCTCTGGGCACCGGGCGGCGCGCGCGCGGCAATGGCAGCGGCGGCTATACGCCCGCCGCTTTCTTGCGCGCATTCGACCAGATCGCCGGGCGCGGATCAATGAAAGCCATGAGGCCAGATCGGCGCATTCCTTCGCGCCAGTATGACCAGATCGGGGAGGGCGCCCGTGGTTGCAGCGCATTTTACGGCTTCTCTGCGAAAACGCCGGAAATTCGCGTTGGCGGGGGTAAATCTTCAGCTTTCGTTAACCAGGTGCCGCCAATGTCGGATCTGCGAATGAGGCGAGGTGACATGGCGGACGGTCAGCTTTCGAACCCCACACACCCCACCCCACCCGTACGGAGGAGGAACGTCTCAATGTTCTTCGTCTCATTCGTTCCCGCAGGGTCGGCGCGGTCACCTTTCACCGGCTGGTCCTGGAACATGGCTCCGCCGCCGCTGCACTGGCCGCTTTGCCGGCGATTGCCCGGTCCGCCGGGGTCCAGGACTATGAAAGCTGTTCCGAAAGCGTTGCCAGCGCAGAACTCGTGGCCGGACGCAGGATCGGGGCGCGACTGCTTTTCCATGGCGATCCGGATTACCCCGACATGCTGGCCGCGACCGAAGACGCGCCGCCCGTCCTCTGGTTGCAGGGCGATTCCACCCTGTTGCGGCGGCCGCTGGTGGCGATCATCGGCGCGCGCAATGCGTCTTCTCTGGGCGTCCGCATGGCGCGCAGACTGGCCAGGGACCTTGGCGAGGCAGGGTTCTGCACTGTCTCGGGCCTTGCGCGCGGCATTGATGCCGAAGCGCATCTCGCAACGCTTGCGACAGGCACCATCGCGGTGCAGGCCGGAGGTGTCGATATCATATACCCCCAGGAAAATGCCGGTCTCGCGGCGGATATCGCCCGCCAGGGGCTGCGGATCTCGGAACAGCCGCCGGGGCTGCAGCCGCATGCCCGGCATTTCCCGCTCCGAAACCGCATCGTGGCAGGGATGGCCCGGGCGGTGCTGGTGGTCGAGGCGGCGGCGCGGTCCGGCTCGCTGATCACGGCCCGGATGGCGCTTGATCTCGGGCGCGAGGTACTGGCGGTGCCCGGCCACCCGTTTGATGCGCGCTCCTCCGGCTGCAATCATCTGATCCGGGATGGTGCGGCTTTGCTGCGGGATGCGGGGGATGTGTTCGAGGCGCTTGGGACCGGCCGCGACAGGCTTGACCAGATCCGTAAACCTGCAGAACCTCTGGCCCGGATACCTGCAGCCAGGCCAGCCGTGTGCGCCCCGCAGACCGGGGCACCCACGCCCGAAAAACCGGCACGCGCCCCTGCTCTGAGCGAGACCGTGCGGCTGCATGGCATGATCCTCGACCGGCTCGGACCCAGCCCACTGGCCGAGGATCAGCTGATGCGCGATCTTTCGCTGTCCAGCGCGGCGCTGGTGCCGGAATTGCTGACACTCGAGCTTGAGGGGCGGATCCAGCGGCAGCCCGGCGGGCTTTTGTCGCGGCGCTGAACCGATGCAACAGTCCGGTACCCGTCAGACGATTGTCAGCGTCACAGTTGACAATTGCCCCTGTTACACCACATCTGGGACCGCCCATATTGCCTGTGTAGAATACGTTCCGGAAAGGGATTCATGCCTGTCGTCGTAGTAGAATCTCCTGCCAAGGCCAAGACAATCAACAAATATCTTGGGCCGGACTATATCGTTCTCGCCTCTTATGGTCATGTTCGCGACCTGCCGCCCAAAGATGGTTCGGTCGATACCGAACACGATTTCGCGATGAAATGGGAGGTGGCGCCCGAGAGCAAGAAGCATGTCCGGGCCATTGCCGAGGCGCTGAAAACCGATGATGCACTGATTCTCGCCACCGACCCTGATCGTGAGGGTGAGGCGATTTCCTGGCATCTGAAAGAGGCGCTCGCCTCTTCGCTGAAAAAGGGCAAGACCGTCAGCCGCGTGACCTTTAACGCCATCACCAAGGATGCGGTGACCAAGGCGATGAAGGAGCCGCGCGAGGTCGATGAGCCGCTGGTCCATGCCTATCTGGCGCGGCGCGCGCTGGATTATCTGGTTGGCTTCACCCTCTCGCCGGTACTGTGGCGCAAGCTTCCGGGCGCGAAATCGGCGGGCCGTGTGCAATCGGTCTGTCTGCGCCTCATCGTCGAGCGCGAGATGGAGATCGAGGCCTTCAAGGCGCGGGAATACTGGTCGGTCAAGGCGATCCTGACCACGCCGCGTGGCCAGGAATTCGAGGCAAATCTTGTCACGCTCGGCGGGGCAAAGCTGCAAAAATTCGACATCCCGACGCTGGCTGCGGCCGAAATGGCGGTGCATGCCGTCACCTCGCGCCAGTTCACCGTCGCGGGTGTCGAGAGCAAACCCGCGAGCCGCAATCCCTGGCCGCCCTTCATGACCTCGACCCTGCAGCAAGAGGCCAGCCGCAAATTCGGCATGGGCGCGAAGCAGTGCATGAACGCGGCGCAGCGCCTCTATGAGGCGGGCTATATTACCTATATGCGGACCGACGGCATCGATATGGCGCCCGAGGCGGTGATGGCCACGCGCGCCGAGATCGGAAGGCGGTTTGGTGACGCTTATGTCCCGAAAAGCCCGCGCATGTATAAGAACAAGGCGAAAAACGCCCAGGAGGCGCATGAATGTATCCGCCCGACCGATATGTCGGCGGATCCATCAAAGCTGCGTGTCGAGGAAGACCAGCGCCGCCTTTATGACCTGATCTGGAAGCGCACCATCGCGAGCCAGATGGAAGCCGCTCGGATGGAGCGGACCGTGGTCGAGATCACCTCGCCCGATGGCCAGGTGGGGCTGCGCGCCAATGGTCAGGTCGTGTTGTTCGACGGCTTTCTCAAGGTCTATGATCAGGGTCGTGACGAGGAAGAGGATGATGAGGGCCGCCTGCCGCAGATCATGCAGGGCGAGGCGGTCAAACCGGCGCCCGGCGCGCTGAAAGAGGCGTTTTCCAAAGCTGCCGCGCGGTCGGCGGGCGACCAGGAAGAGCGCATCGCCTCGGCGGTTCTGGGCGAGGGCGGCGCGGTTCTGGCCTCGCAAAGCTTCACCCAGCCGCCCGCCCGCTATACCGAGGCGACGCTGGTCAAGCGGATGGAGGAGCTCGGGATCGGGCGCCCCTCGACCTATGCCTCGATCCTGACGACGATTGTGGACCGCGAATATGTCCGCAAGGACAAGAACCGGTTGATCCCCGAGGATAAGGGGCGGCTGGTCACGGCCTTCCTGTCGAATTTCTTCCACCGCTATGTCGAATATGATTTCACCGCAGCGCTGGAAGGTGAGCTGGATGACGTCTCGGCGGGCGAGCGCGACTATAAGGATGTGCTGGCGCGATTCTGGCGCGATTTCTCGGCGGCGGTGGCGGAAACGGCTGATCTTCGGATCGGCGAGGTTCTGGATAAGCTTGATGAATTCCTTGCACCGCATCTCTACCCGCCGCGCGCAGACGGATCTGATCCGCGTATCTGCCCGACCTGCGGCACTGGCCGACTGCATCTGAAAACCGCGCGTTCGGGCGGGGCGTTTATTGGCTGCGGCAATTATCCGGAATGCCGTTACACGCGACCCATCGCGGGTGATGCGGAATCGGCGGCCTCGGATGGGCGGATCCTCGGCCAGGACGATCAGGGCAATGAGATTTCCCTGCGGGCAGGGCGCTTTGGCCCCTATGTCCAGCGCGGTGAGGCGACCGAGGCGCAGCCGAAACCCGACCGCTCCAGCCTGCCCAAGGGCTGGACGCCGGACAGCCTGACGCTGGAACGCGCGTTGCAGCTTCTGTCGCTGCCACGCCAGATCGGGGCGCATCCCGAAGATGGCGAGGCGGTGGAAACCAATCTCGGCCGGTTCGGGCCCTATGTGAAACACGGCAAGACCTATGCAAATCTCGCCGATGCGGAAGAGGTGTTCAGCCTTGGCATGAACCGCGCGGTGGAACTGCTGGCGCAGAAGAAACTGCGCGGGCCGGGCGCGCGGGGGGCTGCGGCGCAGCCGCTGAAATCGCTGGGCGAGCATCCCGATGGCGGCGAGATCCAGGTGATGCCGGGGCGCTACGGGCCTTATATCAAATGGGAAAAGGTCAATGCGACCCTGCCGAAAGACATCGCGCCTGAGGCGGTGACGCTGGAAGAGGCGCTGGCTCTGGTCGCGGAAAAGGCCGGGAAATCTCCGGCGAAGAAGGCGAAAAAGGCCCCGGCAAAACCGGCGGCGGCCAAACCTGCGGCAAAGAAAGCGCCCGCGAAAAAGGCTCCGGCAAAGAAAGCTGCGGCTGAGGGAGTGGCGGCACCTGCGGTTAAGAAAGCCGCGGCGAAAAAGCCAGCGGTGAAGAAGGCGGCTGCATCAGAGGCCTGACCGGCTCTCTATGCGGTTCCCGGCCCGACTGGCCGATCAAAATGGGCGGGGGATTTCCTCCGCCTTTTTCTTTGCGTGATCGGGTGGCGGGAGGCGGGGAGGAAACCGGAGGAACAAAGAAAAAGGGGCGGCCCGTAAGGCCGCCCCTTTTGTCATTCTGATTTGCTTTGCCAGTCGGTTCTGGCCGCTCAGAGCAGCGCTTTGACCTTTGCCACAGTTGCTTCGGCGGTGATGCCGAATTCTTTGTAAAGACGGTCATAGGGGGCCGAGGCGCCGAAGGAGGACATGCCGACGAAATCGGCCTTGGTTTCCTTGCCGCGCTCGCCGAGCAGCCAGCGATCCCAGCCCTGGCGCACGCCCGCCTCGATGGCCACGCGCACCGGGCCTGCCGGCAGCACCTTTTTGCGCCAGGCTTCGTCCTGCTGCGCGAAAAGCTCCATCGAGGGCATAGAGACCACGCGGGTGCCGATGCCTTCGGCCTGCAACAGGTCGCGGGCCTTCATCGCAATCTCGACCTCGGAGCCGGTGGCGATCAGGATGGCCTGACGCTTGCCCTCGGCTTCGGCCAGAATATAGCCGCCCTTGGCGGTCATATTCTGGTTGGTATGGGTCTTGCGCACGGCGATCAGGTTCTGCCGCGACAGCGCCATGACCGAAGGTGTGGTTTTCTGGGTGAAAGCGATTTCCCAGGCCTCGGCCACTTCGGTCAGATCAGCAGGGCGGAACACCAGGGTGTTCGGGGTCGAACGCGAGATCGCCAGATGCTCGACCGGCTGGTGGGTCGGGCCGTCTTCGCCAAGACCGATCGAATCGTGGGTCATGACATAAACGACCGGCAGGCCCATCAGCGCCGACAGGCGCATCGCGGGGCGGGCATAGTCGGTAAAGGCCATGAAGGTGCCCGAATAGGGCCGGACGCCGCCATGCAGCGCCATGCCGTTCATCGCCGAGGACATGCCGTGCTCGCGGATGCCCCAATACATGTAACGGCCCTTGCGGCTGTCGATGTCAAAGACGCCCAGATCGGCGGTTTTGGTATTGTTCGAACCGGTCAGGTCAGCCGAACCGCCGAAGGTCTCGGTCAGGATCGGGTTGATGACGTTCAGAACCTGCTCCGACGCCGAACGGGTCGCGAGCTTCGGCTGGGTCTCTGCGGCCTGTTTCTTAAGCGCACGGATGGCGCCTGCGAGTTTCGCCGGAGCATCCAGCGCGAAGCTGCGCTCGAATTCGGCTTTTTTGCCGGTGGGAAGGGCCGCAAGACGGGTTTCCCATTCTGCGCGGGCGCTCGCACCCGGCTTGCCCAGCGATTCCCACCAGGATTTGATCTCGGCCGGGATGGTGAAGGGGGCAGCGGTCCAGCCGTAACCGGCTTTTGCGGCTTCCAGCTGCGCCTTATCGGTCAGCGCACCATGGCCTTTCGAGGTGTCCTGCGCAGCATGTCCAAGCGCGATATGCGTTTTGCAGTCGATCAGCGCCGGGCCTGGGCTGGCTTTGGCTGCGGTAATCGCGCGGTCGATATCTTCCGGGTCATGGCCGTCGCAATGGAACACATCCCAGCCGCTTGCGGCAAAGCGCGCGCGCTGGTCGGTCACATCCGAGAGCGACACTTTGCCGTCGATGGTGATGTCGTTATTGTCCCAGAGCACGATCAGGCGCGACAGTTTCTGGCGGCCGGCAATGCCGATGGCCTCCTGGCTGACACCCTCCATCAGGCAGCCGTCGCCGGCGATGACATAGGTGAAATGGTCCTGGATTTTCGCGCCGTATTTGGCCCGCAGGTGCTCCTCGGCCATGGCGAAGCCGACCGAGTTCGCGATGCCCTGACCCAGCGGGCCGGTGGTGGTTTCGACGCCCGAGACATGGCCATATTCCGGGTGACCGGCGGTGATGGCGCCCCATTGGCGGAAGTTTTTGATCTGATCCAGCGTCACATCGGCATAGCCGGTGAGGTAAAGCAGCGAATAGATCAGCATCGAGCCGTGACCGGCCGACAGGATAAAGCGGTCGCGGTCGGCCCAGCGGGGCGCGGTCGGATCGAATTTCAGATGCTTTGAGAAGAGCACGGTTGCGACATCGGCCATGCCGATCGGCATGCCGGAATGGCCTGAATTGGCGGCTGCCACCGCGTCGAGCGTCAGCGTGCGGATGGCGGCGGCGCGCATCCAGTGATCGGGGTGACGGGCGCGAAGGGCTGCGATGTCCACTTGGGTGATCCTCTGCGATGATAGCGGAAACAGGAAGCGGCATAGTCCCGCCCAGGCCCAAGATCAAGCGGCGAGGCAGCTCTGATGGCAAGCCGCTGGCCGGAAAGGGGAAATAAGCGCGGCGATGCAACGCCCAAAACGCGCTAAACTGAGGCGAAGGGGTTTCGCCTGCGATTCGTGCAGGCTATCCTTAGGGCAAGACCAAAAGCCGATGAGGGCGGGTATGCAGGAAATTGTCGAGTTCGAGCGTCGTATTTCGTCGGCCTTGCGGCGGATAGAGGCCGGGTTTTCCGCCATCGACGCCGTGCGGGCAAACGGGGCGGAACAGCTGGCGCTGGCCGAAGAACGGATCAGAGAGGGCGAAGCAGCGCGGCTCCGGGCCGAAGCGGCACGCGACGCCCAGACGGCGCGGGCCGCCGGGGCGGTCGAGGCTGCGGAACGCGCCCGGCATCAGGCCGCGGATGAGATTCGCGCCGCCAGAGCCGAGGCACGGGCTGAATTCGAGGCCCAGGGCGGGCGCGAGGAGCCCACCCTTGTCAGGATGCGCGAGCGCCTCGCCGAGGCGCGTGAACGCGAGGCCGCGCTCAGGGCCGCTTATGAAGAGCAGCTGGCCGCGCTTACCGAACAGCTTGATGCCCAGGGCTTGGAGCTGGCGCGAATGACGCGCAGCGCGGCGACGCTGCGCGAGGAGCTGCGCCGGATCACCGAAGCCTCGGCAGCGGGGCTGGTGGATGCGGCGGCGGTGAACCGGGCGATGCTGACGGAGCTTGATGCGCTGCGGGCGAGCCGGCTGGCCGAGATGGCCGAACTTGACGGGATCGCCACCGCATTGAGCTTGCAGATCGGGGAGGCGGAACATGCCTGATATCGAGGTGATGATCGGCGGGCGCGGTTTTATGGTGTCCTGCCAGCCGGGAGAGGAACATTTCCTGCGCTCGGCTGCGGCGCAGCTGGATGTGGAGGCACAGCCGCTGGTGGCGTCTATGGGGCGGTTGCCGGAGACCAAGATGTTGCTGATGGCGGGGCTGATGCTCGCTGACCGGACGGCGGCGCAGGAAGAGGAAATGCGCGAGCTGCGGGCGAAGCTTTCGATGCTGGAGGACCGGCCGGAGCCGGAGGCCAGACGAATCGAGGTGCCGGTGATCCCCCCACAGGTACCGCTGACTTTCGCCGAGCTTGCGGCCCGGGCCGAAGCCCTGGCCGAGCGGATCGGTGAGAAAGCCACAGAGCTGCAGCGCAGCGCCGGCACCGGGGCAGGGCAGAGCGTGCAGAAAAAGGTGCCGGCCAAAGCGGGCGCAGTGCTGCTCGCAGATGATGCCCGCGCGAAGGCGATCCGGTCAGTGCCGGGGGCGAGGGTACCGACATGGCGTCTGTGCCGGACTATGACCCGGAAGGCCACCTTCCGGAAGACATTGCCCAGCCGGAAGCCGATCCGCATGAGTTTGCGCCCGGCGACCTGTCAGGGCCGTCAGATGACACCCCCTATGGCACGCCCCGGAGGACGGAAGAATGAAAAACGGATCTGTCGCAGCTGCGGCTGTTTTTGCCACGATCCTCACTGTCGGTATGGCTCGGGCCGAGGCGCAGGACAGCAGTTTCCAGACCACCCGCTACCTCTGTGAGCGCGGCGTGGAAGTGCCGGTCACCTATGTGAATGCGCCGGATCTGTCGCTGGCTGTGCTGAATGTCGAAGGGACGCAGATTACGCTGGAGATCGAAACCTCTGCCTCCGGCGCCCGCTATGGCTGGCCCTCGGACGGGGCGCATTACATCTGGTGGACAAAGGGCGAGACCGCTTTCCTGATGTGGTCGGAAGGCGGTGAGGAAAAGACCATCCTCGACGGATGTCAGCAGCAATAAAGCAAATCGCCCGGGCTGCTGCTCCGGGCGGTTGCCAAAAGCCGAAATCTTCAAAGATTTCGGCACGGTTCCTTTGAAAGGAACCGGCGCCGGTGGAAAACGCGCGCCTTCAGCCGTTGGCTTCGCGGATCTTGTCTGCGGCTTCCTTGTTAAAGCTGACGCCGTTCTTCTCGAAGAGCGCATCCAACTCGCCCGAAAGCGTCATCTCGGTCACGATATCGCAGCCGCCGACGAATTCGCCTTTGACGTAAAGCTGCGGGATGGTCGGCCAGTCGGAAAAATCCTTGATCCCCTGACGGATTTCCGCATCGGCCAGCACATTCACATCGGCAAAGTCGACGCCCATGTAATTCAGCACCCCCGCGACGCGGCTCGAAAACCCGCATTGCGGCATGGTCTTGGTGCCCTTCATGAACAGCACCACAGCGTTTTTCTCGACGGTTTCGCGGATCTGATCCTGCGCGCTCATTTCAGTTTCCTCTCGGCTCGCCAGTGCTCGGCCCGGCGTTTATGCGGCGTAGCTGCCGCCATGTTTCAGAAAGCCCTGCAATCGCCGCAGCATCCGGCAAGGGGACGCAGCGCGGAAAGCGCCGCCGGACCCTGCAGAGACGCTCCGGCATATATGCTCATTCCGGTGCCTTGGTGGTCAGTGCCAGGGCATGCAATTCTCCATGCGCCCCGTCCATCTTGCCCTTCAGGCTGGCATAGACGGCGCGCTGCTGCTGCACGCGGTTCATATCGCGGAAGCTCTCGTCGATCACTTCTGCCGCCCAGTGATTTCCGTCTCCCGCGAGATCGGTGATAGTGATCTTTGCCTCGGGGAAGGTCTCCCGGATCAGGGCCTCAATATCCTTGCCTTCCATTGGCATCGGGCTGCTCCTTGCTCATTCCCTGAAAGATGTAAGCTCTGGTTGCAGGGGCTGCAAGGGAGATGGTTCCGGGGGAAAGGGTTCCCGGAGGAGATGGCTCAGCCCGCCTCTTGCCAGTCACTGCGCAGCAGGCCGAAAAGATGCAGATCGACATTGCGCCCGACATCCGGGCGATACCAGTGTTCGCGCTGCACGCCCTCGCGCCGGAAGCCGAGCTTTTCATAAAGCGCCATCGCGCGCGGGTTCTCGCCCGAGGCATCAAGCCAGAGGCGGCGCGCCTGCAGCCTGTCGAACCCATAGCGGATCAGCTGTCCGACAAAGGCGCGCCCGCGCGCGCCGCCGGTCACGGCCAGCGCGAGGCGGCGCAGTTCTGTCCTTCCTGAAGGATCGCCGATCTCGCAAAAGAGAGCATAGCCGATCGCGGTGCCATTCTCTTCGGCGATCAGCAGACGGGAATCGGGTGCGGAGACATAGGCGGCCAAAGCGGCCTCGTCCTCGTCGGTGATGAAAGCGCGGTTTTCGGGACGCTGCGCGAGGGCGCGGATAAAGGCGAAATCGCTGACGGTGGCCAGTCTCAGATCGATTGGATGCAGATCCATCTCAGCCCCTTATCCTCTGCCATTCCGGCGCCAGCATCGAGAACGCATGACAATCGACCCAGATGCCGCCCCGCTTCCAGCATTGCCGCATATTGCCCTCGAAGGTGAAGCCCGCACGCCGCATCGCTGTCATGCCGGCAGCATTGTCGAACACCACGTCACACATCAGACGATGCGCGCCCAGCTCGTCAAACACCACTGCCAGCATGTCCCGGATCAGTTTTTGCCCCTGGCCCGGACCATCGACCGCGAAATTGTCGAGATACCAGACCTGGTCATAAAGCATATGCAATGTCGCAAAGCCCGCGAAACCCTGGTCCTCGCGGATCAGGATCTCGCAATCTTCGGCCTCCAGCATCTCGTGCAGCTGGTCGATGCCCTTATCCATCAGGGCAGAAGGGTGGGCCTTGATCAGGAGGTCCACCCGGGCAAGATCATCCGCTGTTGCGCGCCGGATCACAGACCCACAGCAGTGGCAAAGGCACTGCGATACAGTGCCGAAAGCCCGGCGAGGGAGGCGCTGTCCTCGCCGAACGTCACCTTGTCGCCGCCGAAAGCGCCGATCCGGGTGACGGCGACGCCCGCGGTGATGGCTGCGGCCTCGATCTCAGCCGCAGCGCTTTCGCGGACTGCGAGCAGATAGCGCGCCTGATCCTCGCCAAAGAGCGCCGAAGTGTCGCCCGGGATCAGGGTGATGCCGGTGCCGGCCGCTTCTGCCATTTCAAAAGCCGCCAGCGCCAGGCCGCCATCGCTGAGATCAGAGGCCGCGGTGATCGATTTGCGATGCGCGCGGACGAAATCGCCGTTTTTCTTTTCCAGGGCCAGATCGACCGGCGGCGCATCGCCGCGCTCATCGCCAAAGGCTTCCGCGATCAGGGCGGACTGGCCGAGATGGCCAAAGCTCTCGCCGATGAGCAGCGCCACGTCGCCGGCCTGGGGCCTGCCGTTGATCAGATCATCAAGCGAGGCGAGGATCCCCACCGCGCCAATCGTCGGTGTCGGCAGGATGCCGGAGCCATCGGTCTCGTTATACAAAGACACGTTGCCGGACACGATCGGCATGTCGAGCGCCGAGACCGCTTCGCCGATGCCTTTGATCGCGCCGACGAACTGGCCCATGATTTCAGGCTTTTCGGGGTTGCCGAAGTTCATATTGTCGGTCGTCGCCAGCGGCAGTGCGCCCATGGCAGTCAGGTTGCGATAGGCTTCCGCCACTGCCTGTTTGCCGCCCTCGAACGGGTTGGCTTTGACGTAGCGCGGCGTCACATCCGAGGTGAAGGCCAGTGCCTTGGTGGTGCCATGCACGCGCACGACGCCTGCGGGCAGGCCCGGGGTGACGACGGTATCGGCGCCGACCTGGCTGTCATATTGTTCGAACACCCAGCCCTTATGGGCGTAGTTCGGGCTCGACAGCAGCACTTTCAGGCCCTGGATCGCCCCGATCTGCGGCACTGCGCCCAGCGGTTCGGCTTTCGGCGTTTCGACCCAGGGGCGGTTATATTCCGGCGCGCTCGACGACAGCTTTGAGAGCTGGATATCGGCCTTGATCTCATTGCCGTGCAGGATCAGGAAGCGATCTTCCGGGATGGTCTCGCCCACGATGGCGAAATCGAGATCCCATTTCACGAAGATCGCGCGGGCGACATCTTCCAGCTCGGGATTGAGCACCATGAGCATCCGCTCCTGGCTTTCCGAGAGCATCATCTCATAGGCGGTCATATTGGTTTCGCGCTGCGGCACCTGATCAAGCTGCAGTTTGATCCCCAGACCGCCCTTGTCGCCCATCTCGACCGCCGAACAGGTCAGACCCGCGGCCCCCATATCCTGGATCGAGATCACCGCACCGGTCTGCATCAGTTCAAGGCAGGCTTCCAGCAGGCGCTTTTCGGTAAAGGGGTCGCCGACCTGAACGGTGGGGCGCTTTTCCTCGATGGTGTCGTCGAATTCTGCCGAGGCCATGGTCGCGCCACCAACGCCGTCGCGGCCGGTTTTCGCGCCCAGATAGACCACCGGCATGCCGACGCCGCTGGCCGCCGAGTAGAAGATCTTGTCGGTGTCAGCCAGGCCCGCCGCGAAAGCATTCACCAGGCAATTGCCGTTATAGGATTTGTGGAAGCGCACTTCGCCGCCCACGGTCGGCACGCCGAAGGCATTGCCGTAGGAGCCGACACCTTCGACCACACCTTTGACCAGATGCGCGGTTTTGTGATGCGAGGGCAGACCGAAGGAGAGCGCATTCATCGCAGCAATCGGGCGCGCGCCCATGGTGAAAACGTCGCGCAAAATGCCGCCGACGCCGGTCGCTGCGCCCTGATGCGGCTCGATATAGGAAGGGTGGTTGTGGCTTTCCATCTTGAAGATGACCGCCTGACCATCGCCGATATCGACCACGCCGGCGTTTTCGCCCGGGCCGCAGATCACCTGCGGGCCGGTCGTCGGCAGCGTGCGCAGCCAGACTTTCGACGATTTATAGGAACAATGCTCGTTCCACATCGCCGAGAAGATGCCGAGCTCGGTGAAAGAGGGCGCACGGCCGAGGATCTCCAGCAGGCGCTCATATTCGTCGGGTTTGATCCCATGCGAGGCGATGAGCTCCGGGGTGATTGCGGGGTCGCGTGCGGCGTCTGACATGATCGGGCCTCCGGGTCTGCAGCTCTGGTCTGGTCGGGCCTGCTGCGGCACTTCTGCGGCAATGCAGGAAATCTGCGCGCGTCTTATTGCATGACGCGCGCCTGGGGAAGGGCTCTGCCCGGTTTGCGGCAGGAATAGGCGTCGGGATAATGCGCAGATGCGACAGAGGCGCCTCCGCTGCGCGCAGCCTTGCTGCTGCTGTGATTCCCGGCGATTCTGCGCGTGCAGCAGCGCGCTGGCACAAAGCAAAAAAAAAGGCCGAGCAAAGCTCGGCCCAAGTCCAACAGGGAGGTATGAGGCCGATCAGGTTGCCCCGATCCGCGCCTCGTAGCCTGATTTATGGGCTGTTTGCGAATTATGCAAGTGCAGCAATGTCGCAGTCCGGGCAATGCTGCCATGCGCTCTCCGCATGGCTTCTTCTTGGCCGTGTTTGCGATAACGCCGCAACGCAATTTTCGCGCTCATCCGGAGGCCAGGAGGGACGGGCAGTGACCGACCCGCCCCGTCTGAATGGCCGTCGCAGGCCAGCCGGCAGCCCCTCAGGAATGAGGGCTGTGCTGCAAATGATATGGCAGAGGGAACGGTTACCGCCGCGGGGCAAAAGCGGTCAGGGCCTCAGACGGGCGTCTCAGCTGCCGTGACTGCGGCGGAAGGTGGAGATCTCTTCCGTCACGAAATCGCGGAAGGCGGCCACGCGTTTCGAGTGCCGCAGTTCTTCGGGATAGGCGAGGAAGACCGGCACTTCGCCCGATTCGATGTCTTCCAGCACCCGTACCAGATGCGGGTTTTCTTCGGTCGTGTAATCGGGCAGCACGCCGATCCCGAGATGGTTGATCACGCCCTGCTGCACGCCGAAATAGTTGTTCACATGCAGCGTCGAGGGGATGTCATACGCCATGATTTCCTGCACCAGCCGCGCTCCTGCCGCCACCTGGGGGGTGCCGGGATGCTGGCAGATCAGGCGGTGCTGGCTGAGATCGGCCATGGTTTTCGGCGTGCCGTTGCGGGCGAGATAGTCTGGCGTCGCATAAAGGCGCATGCGGATATTCATCAGCCGGCGACGGATCAGATCAGCCTGGCTCGGTTCTTTCATGCGGATCGCGACATCAGCCTCGCGCATCGGCAGGTCAAGCACACGCTCTTCGAGCATGAGGTCGATCTTCAGCGCCGGGAATTTGTCGTAAAGCCGCGCGAGGCGTGGCGCGAGCCAGAGCGTGCCGAAGCCCATCGTTGTGGTGACGCGCAACTCGCCAAAGACCTCATCCTCGCTGTCGCGGATGCGGGCTGCGGCGGCATCGAGCCGTTTTGCCATGGCCTGGGTGGCCTCGAACAGCAGTTCGCCCTGTTCGGTCAGGATGAGACCGCGCGCATGACGGTGGAACAGCGTCACATCGAGGCTTTCCTCAAGCGCGCGGATCTGCCGGCTGACGGCGGATTGCGACAGATGCAGCACCTCGCCCGCATGGGTGAGGCTGCCCTTGTCGGCCACCGCGTGAAAAATCCTCAGCTTATCCCAGTCCATCTGTCTGCCCTGTTCCTTCGGGTGGGACAGTAGCACAAGCTATGCGCCGGGGGAAAACCCGATCACGCATTTTTGCTGTGACGACAGGGATTTGGCAGGAAAGTCACGGATGCCCTGACGGCAGGCCCTTTCACGGTGTATCTGTTGCGCCTATGATTGCAGCATAAGGCGGTGAACCCGTCAGGTTTTCCACCCGGTGAGAGGGCAGGCAGATGGCAGTTGGCGTTTTTGATTCGGGTCTGGGCGGGCTGACGGTGCTGGATGCGGTCTCGCGCCGCCTGCCGGAAGTGCCCTTTGTCTATTTCGGCGACAATGCCCATGCGCCTTATGGCGTGCGCACCGCCGATGATATCTACAACCTGACCTGTGCGGCGGTGGAACGGCTCTGGGCCGAGGGCTGCGATCTTGTGATCCTCGCCTGTAACACGGCGTCAGCTGCGGCTTTGCGGCGGATGCAGGAAAGCTGGCTGCCGGCTGACAAGCGGGTGCTCGGTGTGTTTGTGCCGCTGATCGAGGCGCTGACCGAACGGCAATGGGGCGACAATTCGCCGCCGCGCGAGGTGGCGGTGAAACATGTGGCGCTGTTTGCGACGCCTGCAACGGTGTCCTCGCGCGCCTTCCAGCGGGAACTCGCGTTTCGCGCCATCGGGGTTGATGTCGAGGCGCAGCCCTGTGGTGGTGTGGTCGATGCGATCGAGCAGGGCGATGAGATCCTTGCCGAGGCGCTGGTACGCAGCCATGTCGAGGCGCTGAAGCGCCGGATGCCGCAGCCCGAGGCCGCGATCCTTGGCTGCACGCATTACCCTTTGATGGAAAAGACCTTTCAGGAGGCTCTGGGCGAGGGGGTCAGGGTTTACAGCCAGGCGAAGCTGGTGGCCGAAAGCCTGAGCGACTATCTGGAGCGGCGGCCGGAGATGCTCGGCTCCGGCACGGTGTCCAAATTCCTCACCACCGGCGATCCGGTCTCGGTTTCGGCCCATGCGACGCAATTCCTGCGTCGCGGGATCAAATTCGAAAAAGCCTGAAACTGAAAAGGCCTGAAACCGAAAAAGCCTGAGTTCTGAAGGATCAGATCGGCTCTGCCTTGCGGGCGTTCAGCCGGTGAGGTCGGGCCTTTCAGCCCAGCGGCGCGATCAGCGTTTTCAGCGCGGCGAGCGGGTCTTCTGCGCGCCAGATCTCTTCGCCAATCGCGAAATGATCGGTGACCGGAGCGAAGCGGGTGATCAGTGCGGGCGTCAGAGCGCCTTCGGCGATCACCGGCACTTCGATCACTTCCGACCACCATTCGAACAGCTCCCAGTCGACCTGGCTGCCATCGCCGAGACCGGTTTCACCGACCGGGCCAAAGGCCACGTAATCGGCGCCGGCTTCGGCGGCATTCATCCCCTCATGGCGGGTGATGCCGCAATGGGCGCCGATGATCGCGTCCTGGCCGAGATCCTTGCGCGCCTTTCTGACCGAACGCGCGCCATCGGTGAGATGCACGCCGTCCAGCCCATGACGCTCGACCAGCAGCAGGTGGTTGTCGATCACCACCGCCACGTCGCGCTGATGCGCGATATCGCGGCAGATATCGGCGGCCAGACCCTGGTCATCGATGTTTTTCGTGGCCAGCGAGATGCGCAGACAGGCGATTTCCACCGCATCCAGCACCCGTGCCAGCTGATCCGGAAACAGATCGGTCTGGAAGCTCGGGGGGTGATCAGATTGATCTGCGGGCGATCTTCTGCGGCCATAATCAAAGGCTCCGTAACTGTGTCGGGGGATTTAGCAGCGTTTGCGGGCTTTGGCTATGGGCGGAAGGGGGCGCCGCCCCCGTCTGCGCTTTGCGCAGCCTCCCCCGGGATATTTTTGGACAGATGAAAGGGCTTTGCTTGTTTGCGCCCGGCTGAGAGGCTATCTGGCGGGCGGTTTTCACATGGGGGCGCGCAGATGGCACAGGCTGATATGGTGGATCCGGTGATCGTGCTGGTGCGGCCGCAAATGGGCGAGAATATCGGCGCGGCGGCGCGGGCGATGCTGAATTTCGGGCTCGACCGGATGCGGATTGTCGCTCCGCGCGATGGCTGGCCGAACCCGAAGGCCAATGCGATGGCGAGCGGGGCGGGGCGGGTGCTGGATCAGGCCGGGGTGTTCCCGGATGTGGCGCGCGCGGTTGCGGATTGCGATTTCGTCTTTGCCACCACCGCGCGGTCGCGCGAGCTGGTGAAAGAGGTCGTCACGCCTGAGCGCGCCATGGCGATGGCGCGCGAGATGGGGGCGGCCGGCAAGAAGATCGGGATCCTGTTCGGGCCGGAGCGGGCAGGGCTGGAGAATGGCGATATCATCCATGCCAATGCGATTGTGACCGTGCCGGTCAATCCGAGTTCTTCTCGCTGAACCTTGGCCAGTCGGTTCTGCTTCTGGCCTATGAATGGGGACGCCAGGGCAGTGAGGTTCCGGCCTCGGCCATGGGCTTTGCGCGCACCGAACTCGCGAGCCGCGAAGAGGTGGAGCGGCTGGGTGATCATTACGAGACGCGGCTCGAAGAGGCCGGGTTCTTCTTTCCGCCGACCAAGGCGGCCGGCATGCGGCTGAATCTGAGGAATATGTGGGGGCGGCTCGCTCTGACCCGCGCTGAGGTGCAGACTTTGCACGGGATGCTGCGTCAGATCCTGTTTCGCAAGGGCCAGGAGACTGGCCAGGATGAGCCGCGCGGGTAATTTCCGGCGAACCCCTGCCGGTGGCCGTGAGAGGGCCCCGGCCCGGTCTTTGCCTGGCGGGACGGATCGGGTAAACTTGCGCCAAATCTAAAACAAAGGCAGGCAGGCGTTATGATTACCCGCAGATTTTTCACCGCGACCGCCGGTTTTGCGTTGCTTTCAGGCTGTGTCGGCGGCGCCTCCCGCATGGGCAGCGCGGCTCCTGGCAGCCGCGAGACGCCGGCGCCGCGCGCGGTGCCGGACAGAGGCTGGGACAGCTGGGTCGCGAATTACCGCAACCGCGCCGCGGGGCGGGGGATCTCGGCCAATACGCTCGATGCCGGGTTCCGCCATGCGGGGTTCCTGCCCGAGGTGATCGAAAGAGACCGCAACCAGACCGAATTCAAACGCTCGCTTGAGGATTACCTGTCGATCGCGGCTTCGGATGAGCGGGTCTCGCTCGGGCGTGAGATGTATGCGCGCTATGGATCGACGCTGGCCGCCATCGAACAGCGCTACGGGGTCGAGGGCAATGTTGTCGCGGCCTTCTGGGGGCTTGAGAGCTTTTTCGGCACAAGGCGCGGCAATGTGCCGGTGGTCTCGGCGCTGTCGACGCTGGCCTATGAGGGGCGGCGCGCGGCGTTTTTCGAGAGCCAGCTTGATGGCGCGCTGAGAATTCTTCAGGCCGGGGATGTTCCGGCTGACCGGATGGTCGGCAGCTGGGCCGGGGCGATGGGTCACACCCAGTTCATCCCGACTTCCTATCTGCAATATGCCGTTGATTTCACCGGCGACGGGCGGCGCGATATCTGGTCGGATGATCCGACCGACGCGCTGGCCTCGACCGCGAATTACGTGGCGCGCACCGGCTGGCAGCGCGGATTGCCCTGGGGGATGGAGGTCTCGCTGCCCCCGGGCTTCAACGCGGGCCTTCTGGGGCGCGGCAAGGGGAAATCGGCTGCGGAATGGGAGGCGCTTGGCGTCTCGCGCGCGGGCGGCGGCGGGCTTTCCGGGGGCTCGATCATCCAGCCGGGCGGGGCAGGGACGCCGGCCTTCCTGCTGACGCAGAATTTCAACGTGATCCTGCGCTATAACAATGCCGAGAATTACGCGATCGGCGTCGGGCATCTGGCCGACCGGATCAAAGGCGGCGGCCCGGTCAGGGCGGATTTCGGGCCGGACCGCACAGGTCTGACAAAAGCCGACCGTCAGGATCTGCAACGGCGCCTGACCGCACGCGGCTTTGACACCGGCGGCAGCGATGGCGTGATCGGTCCGAAATCGCGCGAGGCAATCTCGGCCTGGCAGTCCCGCAATGGTATGGCGGTGACGGGTGAGCCTTCAGCCGCACTGCTCGCGTCTTTGCGCTGAAGCGCGGAGTTTGGTGATCAGTCTTTGGTGATGCGGGGGCGGGCGGTTGCGGTGGCGAACTGCTTCAGCACCGGCCCTGCGCCGTGCTCCTCGGCCAAGCGCAACAGCCCGAAGCGGATCGCGGCCATCTCGCGGTAATAGCGCAGGAAAGCGGCATTGATCGCAGCGCCCGAAACCGCCCCCATGACTGGCACCGCCTGGGCCATGAGCTTCTGTCCAAGGGTCGCGGCAAGCTTCGGCGCGACGGAGGCGATCAGCTGGTTCAGCGCCGGCCCGGTCAGGGCCGCGCGGGCCGAGAAGAACGCCGTATTGATCCCGTCATCCGCCGCAATCGGGCTGCCCGAGCCGAAAGTGCGCAGCGCCTCGGACATGATCCAGGGATCGTCGGGGTCGTAACCCAGCTTTTCGGCCTCACGCCGGATCGCATGCAGCAGCACGGTGATTGTGAACGGAAGTTCGGCAAGCGCGCCCATGATCCCACCGGCGCCTCCGGCAATCCCTGCACCAATCGCCGCGGCAAGCGTGCCACGATCCCCGGTGCCGGGAAGCCTGCCGCCCTGGCGCGCCACCATCCAGGCCCGCTCCAGCGCGGCCGCAGTCACCCCTTCGGCCCGCTCGCGAAAGCCTGCGGGAAGGATCGACATCTGGTCTTCCAGCCTGCCGCCAAACCGGGTCAGAAGCGCCATCACCGGCCCATTGGCCTTCTTCCAGCGCAGCGCGAGGGCATCGACGCCGGCCCGGCATTCGGCGGGCAGCGGCAGATGGGGCAGAGTTATGTCTTCATGGCTCATATCCCGCATATGGGGAGGGCGCGGCGTCGCACAAGACTACGCCCCGCAGGAAGCGAGACCGCGTGGCCGGCCGGCATCAGGTGGCGCGCGAAACCACGCCGGCAACCCCTGTCCAGGCGCCCGCTTTCAGCTCCAGCCCCAGCACCCGGTCGGGGTTGGTCGGGGCGGCATCACGACATCTGCAAGTTTTTCAAAGCCAAAGCGGCTGTAATAGGGCGCATCGCCCACCAGAAGCACCCGCTCCCAGCCCAGCTTGCGCGCCTCGGCGAGGCTTTCAGAGATCAGCAGCCCGCCCAGACCCTCGCCCTGACGCGTCGGGTGGACCGCGACCGGGCCGAGAAGCAGCAGATCAGCCGAGCCGATCTTTGCCGGCCAGTAGCGGATCGCCCCGGCGAGAATTCCGTCGCCATCCCGCAGACAAAGGCACAAAGGCGCTATGGTCGGGACGCCGTCCCGCAGCCTATAGGACGACAACGCTGTCCGCCCCGGCGCAAAACAGAGGTCGTAAAGCGCCTCGACCTCCCACCAGTCTGCCTCGCTCTCTTCTTCAAGCCTGTAGACCACAGCGCCCGTCCTCTTCCCTGTGCCGCGTCCGGGCGTGGCAGCGCCTTGCCTGCCATGCCAATAGGAGTGTGATTATGACAATGCCGCGCGCGCCGAAGGGCCGCATCTTCCTCTTGAGAAAAATACTCCTGCTGGAGGCAATCCCTCTGGCCAGAGCTGCGCTCAGCGGGTCAGAGCGCGCGCCAGCCGATATCGCGTCGGCAAAAACCTTCGGCCCAGTCGATGCCATCAACCATTCGATAGGCGGCATCGCGCGCGGCTTTCAGCGTATCCGCGCGGCCCGTCACATTCAGCACCCGCCCGCCACTGGCCAGCACATCGCCATCACGCGCCACGGTGCCGGCATGGAACACCATATGGCCGCTGTCTTCGGGCAGCGCGTCCAGGCCCTGGATCCGGCTCCCCTTCACATAGGCGCCCGGATAGCCCGCAGCCGCCATCACCACGGTCAGCGCATGGTCATCGGCCCAGTTCACTTTGGCCTGCGAAAGCCGCTGATCTGCGGTTGCAATCAGATGATCCAGCACCTGGGCGCCCAGCCGCATCATCAGGACTTGGGCTTCCGGGTCGCCAAAGCGGCAGTTATATTCCACCAGCCGCGCGCGGCGTTCGCCGTCAGGGCCGTCATCGATCATCAGCCCGGCATAAAGCACCCCCTGATAGGGCGTGCCGCGCCGCGCCATCTCACGGATGGTTGGCAGCACGATCTGTTCCATCGCCTGGGTCTGGAGCGCCTCGGTCAGCACCGGCGCCGGGGAATAGGCGCCCATGCCGCCGGTATTCGGGCCGGTATCACCATCGCCGACCCGCTTATGGTCCTGGGCCGTGCCATAGGGGGTCGCGGTCACGCCATCGGTCAGGATGAAGAAGCTTGCCTCTTCGCCCTGCATGAATTCCTCGATCACCACCTCGGCGCCGGCCTCGCCGAATTCGCCGCCGAACATATCGTCGATCCCGGCCAGCGCCTCGGCCTCGGTCATTGCGACAATCACACCTTTGCCGGCCGCCAGCCCATCGGCCTTGACCACAATCGGCGCGCCCTGGGCACGGATATAGTCTTTTGCCGGCGCCGCTTCGGTAAAGCGCGCCCAGGCCGCGGTCGGCGCGGCACAGGCGTCGCAAACCTCTTTGGTAAAGCGCTTTGACGCTTCAAGCTGTGCCGCCTCGCGGCTCGGGCCGAAGGTCAGGATCCCGGCGGCACGGGTCGCATCCGCCACGCCTGCGGCAAGGGGGCTTCGGGGCCGACGATCACGAAATCAATGGCGTTCTCTTCGCAAAACGTCACCACGCGCGCCTGGTCCAGAATATCGAGGCTCGCGCATTCTGCGATCTGTGCGATGCCGGCATTGCCAGGCGCCACGATCAGCCGGTCGCATTTCGGGTTCTGCTTTACCGCCCAGGCCAGCGCATGTTCACGCCCGCCGCCGCCAAGGATCAGGATATTCATCTGGTGCGCGCCCCGTTCCGGTCTGATGGTTCTGGCGCCTGATAGTCGCCACAGCCGCTGGTGGCAAGCGCCCGAAACGCCCTGCGAAGCAGCTCCGGCCGGATGCTTTGCCACCTTGAAGCCAGGGGACGCCCGGCCTAGTCTCGCGCCCGTCACGAAGGAAGGCACCATGGCCGGAAAACGCAGCATTTTCGAAGAGGTCGGCGAGACCTCGAATACCCCGAAACATCCGGGCAAGTCCGGCGTTGCAGGCGGGATGATCGATCAGGGCCACAGGGGCGCGCGCGGCGCGATCCGGGTCTGGCTGATTGTGCTTTTCCTGCTGGTCGTCGCGATGATCGTGGTCGGAGGGCTGACGCGCCTTACCGGCTCGGGCCTCTCGATCACCGAATGGCGCCCGGTCACCGGGGCGATCCCGCCGATGGATCTTGCAGCCTGGACGGCGGAATTTGATAAATACCGCCAGACGCCGCAATACGAGCTGGCAAATACCGGCATGACGCTGGATCAGTTCAAGACGATCTATTGGTGGGAATGGGCACATCGCCAGCTTGGCCGCCTGGTCGGCCTGATCTGGGCCATTGGTTTCCTTGGCTTTTTGATCACGAAATCCATCCCTCCCCGCTGGTCAAAGCGGCTTTTGCTGATCGGGGCGCTTGGCGGGCTGCAGGGCGCGATCGGCTGGTGGATGGTGTCTTCGGGCCTCTCGGGCAGCATGATCCGCGTCGCCTCTTACCGGCTGGCGGTGCATCTGGGGCTGGCCTTCATCATCCTTGGTTTCATCGGCTGGTATGTCTTCCTGCTGTCGCGCAGCGAATCCGCCCTGATGACGGCCAGACGGGGCAGGGAGGCGAAGCTCTTCTCGATGTCCACCGGTCTGATGCATTTCGCCTTTCTGCAGATCCTTCTGGGGGCGCTGGTTGCAGGAATTGACGCCGGGCGTGCCTTTCCGACCTGGCCCCTGATGGGCGACAGCTTCTTCCCGGCGGATGCGTTTTACGCGACCGATATGCAGGGCAATGTCCTGCCGGTTTGGCATGCCTTCTTTGAAAATCCGGGCCTGGTGCAATTCATGCACCGGATGGCGGGGTATCTTCTGTTCATCTTCGGGGTGGTCGTCTGGCTGCGCGGCCGCAAATCCGCGCATCGTGATACCAGGTTTGCGTTCAACATGGTTATGCTGATGCTGGTGGCTCAGGCCGGGCTTGGCATCATGGCGGTTCTCACCTCGGCGCATCTGCATGTGGCGATCACCCATCAGATCGGCGCGGTGATCCTCTGGGTGCTGATCCTGCGCGCGCGCTACCTGTCGCAATACCCGGTTGCGGGCTCGATCCGGAAAGGAACCGCCTGATGGCTGATGTTTATGACGCGCTGATGGCCCATGCCCGCGAGACCGCGGCGCTGGAACAGGTGGCGGGGCGGTTGTCCTGGGATCAGGAGACGATGATGCCGCGCGACGCCGCCGAACAGCGCGGCGAGGAAATGGCGGCGATGGAGGGTGTCTTGCATGCCCGCCGCTCTGACCCGCGTGTCGGAGACTGGCTGTCAAAGGTCGAGCCGGTTGAGCTGGTCGCCAAAGCCCAGGTTGCAAAAATCCGCCGCTCTTACGAGCGCGCGCTGAAAGTGCCGGCGCGGCTTTCGCAGGAGATCGCGCGGGTGACCTCGCTTTCCCAGGGCATCTGGGCCGAGGCGCGGGCGAATGAGGCGGTCCCGTCTTTCCTGCCGACGCTGGAGAAGGTCGTCGCGCTGAAACGCGAGGAGGGCCAGGCGCTGGCCTCCGGTGGCGACAGCTATGACGCGATGCTGGATGATTACGAGCCGGGGATGACCGGCGCCGAATGCGCCGCGATGTTCGACGCGCTGCGCCCGCGCCTCGTGGCATTGCGCGAAAAAATCCTTGCCTCACCGCGCAAACCTGCTGCGCTGACCGGCAGTTTCGGGGCAGATGCCCAGATCCGGCTGTCGCGCCGCCTTGCGACGGTCTTTGGCTATGACATGCAACGGGGCCGCATCGACACCGCCGTGCATCCCTTCTGCTCGGGCTCGGGCGATGATGTGCGCATCACCACCCGCGTGGCCGAAGGCGACCCCTTCAACTGCCTCTATTCCACCATCCACGAGACCGGCCATGCGGCCTATGAGCAGGGCGTCGATTCGGATTTCCTGCTGACCCCGATTGGTGGCGGCGTCTCGATGGGCGTCCATGAAAGCCAGAGCCGGATCTGCGAGAACCAGCTTGGCCGCTCGCGCCCCTTTACCGAATGGTTGTTCGGTGAGATGCGCGACCGTTTCGGCGAATTCGGTATCACCGACCCCGAAGAGTTCTTCGCCACCGTGAACCGCGTTGCGCCGGGCTATATCCGCACGGAATCGGACGAGGTGCATTACAACCTCCATGTCATGCTGCGCTTTGATCTCGAACGCGCGCTGATGGGCGGTGATCTGGCGGTTGCGGATCTGGAATCTGCCTGGAATGACCGCTTCCTGAAAGATTTCGGCGTGGCGGTCGACAAGCCCTCGAATGGGATGCTCCAGGACGTGCATTGGTCGGTTGGTCTGTTCGGCTATTTCCCGACCTATACGCTTGGCAATCTCTATGCCGGCTGCCTTTTCGAGGCGTTGCGCGCCGATCTGCCGGGGCTCCACCAGGATCTGGCCGCAGGCGAGATCGGTGCAGCAAATGACTGGCTCAGGGAAAACCTCCGCCGTCACGGAGCCCTTTACAGCCCGCGCGAGACCATTGCCCGCGCCTGTGGCGAAGAGCCATCCGCAGGCCCGCTTCTGGATTATCTCGAAGCGAAATTCGGCGCGATTTACGGGTTCTGAGGCGCAGTCCGGGGCCGCAGCGCCACGAGACCCATCGCCAGAACCGAGATGCCCGCGCCGATCAGAAACGGCGCGGAGGATCCCCAGCTGACCCAGGCCCAGCCGGCGGCGGTATTGCCGACCAGCATCACCACACCGCTTGCAAGGTTAAAGGCGCCGAACGCGCTGCCCCGGATCGCGGGCGGCGCAGTCGCCGCAATCATCGCACCCAAAAGCCCCTGGCTGAACCCCATATGCAGCCCCCAAAGCGCCACACCGGCCAGAAAGACCGGTGCGCTTTGCGCAGAACCCAGCACCAGATGCGCGCCCGCCAGAAGCCCGAGCCCGATCAGCAGCGGCACCTTCACCGGATCGCGCCCGGAGGCTGCCAGCCGGTCAGAGAAGATCCCCACCGGCCAGGCCGCCAGGGCATAAACCGCATGCAGCGCCACGATGATCAGCGGCACCCAGACCGGTGAGAACCCGGCCTCAAGTGCTTTCAACAGAAGGAATGCCTCGGAAAACCGCGCCAGCATGATCAGCCCCGCCAGCGCAATGACGCCCCTGACCGGAGCGGTCAGCCGCAGCGCATCGCGAAACCGGAAGCCGGAGCCCTTGCCAGCCTGTGCCGGCACCGGCTCTTTGACCCGAAAGATCAGCAGAAAAATCGCGAAAGCCGCCGGCAGCGCCGCAAGCCAGAACACGATCCGGAAATCCCCGGCAAAGACCAGCATGGCGGCAATCGCGAGGAGCGGCCCGAGAAAGCCGCCCAGACTGTCGAGCGATTTCCTGAGGCCAAAGGCCGCGCCCCGTATCGCGGCCGGCGTGGCGGCGGCAATCATTGCATCGCGTGGCGCAGACCGGATCCCCTTGCCAACCCGGTCCATCGCCTTGGCCAGCACGACCTGATCAAGGCTTATCGCGAGCGGAAAGATCAGCCGCGACAGCGCGCCAAGCCCGTAACCCAGCACGGCCAGTGGTTTTGCCCGCCCGGACCAGTCTGCCAGAACCCCGGAAAGCGCTTTGGTCACCGTGGCCACCGCCACCGCCAGCCCCTCGATAAAGCCGATAACCAGCGCTGATGCTCCGAGCCCACTTGCCAGAAACACCGGCAAAAGCGTGTTCACCATCTCGGACGACACATCCATCAGCAGGCTGACAAATCCCAGCATCCAGACCATGCGCGGAATCGGCAGAACTGTCATTCAGAGTTTCTCACGACACAGATAGTCCTCGGCCTGATGCACAGCCCCGGCGGCGGCTGACAGGCCCAGCCGCCATCCTCACAAGCGGCGAAAGCGGTAGACCCGTGCCGGCGGCAGATTGGCCCAGACTTTGTGGCCCCTGTCCACCGCCAGCCCCAGATCGCTGATGATCTCGGGCGGCACCGGCGGGCGCGGGCCATAGGTGAATTGCACATATTCTCCATCGGGTTTCAGCACATCGAAGGCCGCACCGACAATCGCGCGGCGCACCGGGTCGAGCATCGACAGAAGCGGCAGGCCCGAGATGACCGTCGACACGCCGCTGCCGACAATTGCCCCCACCTCCTGCGCGCCGGTCTTATGCACGGCGACGCGCGGAAATTTCCGCCGCAGGAAATCGACAAATTCATCATCCAGCTCGAAAAGCGTCAGGTTCTCGGGCGGCAGGCCGCGCGCAAGAATTGCTTCGGTAAACCTTCCGGTGCCGGGGCCGAATTCCACCACTTTGCCGCTGTTGGGGCCGATCGTCGCGGTCATCGCACGGGCCAGCACCCGCGACGAAGGCGCGATGGCCGAGATCTGCCGGGGATTGCGCATAAGGCGCCTCCGGAACAATGCGAGATCACTTTCCATCGCTTATCCTGTCTTCATGCGGGATTGCTCCCGGGTCATGTCCCAGGCCCATCCGCCGGATGAGCCGGTGTTTCGCAGCATCTCTTGCGGCACCATCGTTTCCGACACGATCATGCCGCGCTCAGCGCGCCGCCGACCGGAAGGATGGCCACAGATGCCGCCTCTGACGCCCGTCCCGGGCCGTAAAAGCCCAGGCCGTACCCGTCGCAGCCTGGCGGGTCATGCCTACAGACGGATGACACGCTCGGGGGGAGATATCCGGCTCGGGTCTCCGGATCAGGGCCTTGGGCTCAGGTCTTGCGGAACTGATCAAGGCTGACCACTTCAGCCTCCTGGCGCGGCGGGGGGCGGCATCCTCTGCCTCTTCCTCGCGCTCATCCGCCTCGTCTTCCTCATCGTCATCATCATGCTGGCTTTCAAAGCGAAGCCCGAATTCGACCGAGGGATCGACAAAGGTCAGCACGGAATCAAAGGGGATCACCAGCGGCTCGGGCGAATTGCCGAAGTTAAGCGTTACGGTGAATCCCTCATCCGTGACCTCAAGCCCCGAGAACCAGTGCTGCAGCACCACCGTCATCTCGGTCGGGTAGCGCTCTTTCAGCCAATCGGCGATGGCAACATCGGGATGAGTGGTGTCAAAGGTGATAAAGAAGTGATGCGCTCCGGGCAGGCCATGTGCCGCCACGTCGTCCAGCACCGAGCGGATCAGGCCGCGCATAGCCTGATGCATCAGGTTTCCATAGTCGATACTGCGCGTCATCCGGTTCCCCTGCCATTTCGCGCCACCATAAAACATCTGGCCGTCAAGGAAAGGGGCGAGCGCGCGCCTCTGGCCTAAAACTCGCGGCCTGCGGACAGGGCACCAGTGAAACTGACCCGATTTGAGGCAGTCACAAATGCGAGAGCAGCAGGGCGGCGCCGGCCGCCAGCGCCAGAACAAGCGGCATCGGAAGGCGCAGGCGCCAGAGCGCGACGCCGCTCGCCAAAGCAATGGCAAGCGAGAAGGGCTTCAGCGTCGCGAGGTCAGGCAGCAGCATCTGCACCGGTCCCGAGCCGATCTCGCGATGGCCGGTGAAGAGCACATGCAGGGCGAACCAGAGCGAGAGATTGGCAATCACCCCGACGACAGCAGGCGTGATCCGCGCCATGGCTCCGGCAAGCACCGGCACCGCCAGCAGCCTGTCGATAAAAGGGCTCGCGGTGAAGATGAACAGAAATGACGGCAGGAAGGTCATCCAGAGCGCGACGCCCGCGCCACCGAGCGCCATAAGGGGGCCGCCGTCCTGAAACCCCGCGATCCAGCCGGTGAATGAGGTCACAAGGATCAGCGGCCCCGGCGTCGATTCCGCCAGTGCCAGCCCGTCGATCATCTGCCCGGTCGTCAGCCAGCCGCGCAGATCGACCATTTCCTGCGCCATCCAGGCCATCAGCGCGTAAGCGCCGCCAAAGGCCAGCGCCGCCAGTTTCGCGAAAAAGACCCCGATCTCTGCCAGCCGTTCCGGCCCGAAGACCACCAGCACGGCCAGCGGCACAAGCCAGAGGCCCAGCCAGAGCGCCCCTTGCCAGACGGCCTCCCGCCAGATGTCACCGGCAGCCCGGGCGGGCGGGGGCAGTTCCGTGGCCGAGGGGCTGGCCGCGCGCAACGCTGGCCTGGATGCTGATCGGAGCGCCTGCATCCCGCCCCAAAGCGCAGCCGCCAGCAGGATCAGCGGGAAGGGCAGGGCAAAGACAAACAGGCCGAGAAAGGACAAAAGCGCGATGATCCGCGCCTCCCGCGTTTGCAGCGCCCTTTGCCCAAGCCGGATCAGGGCCGCCGCGACAATCGCCAGCACCGCCGCCTGGATGCCGGTAAACAGCACCGGAATCAGGGGGATGGTGCCAAACCCGGTATAGAGCGCCGCGAGAACTGTGATCAGCACCGCGCCCGGAGCCACAAAAAGCCCGCCCGCGATCAGCCCGCCTTTAACGCCGCGCAGCCGCCAGCCGATCCAGGTTGCAAGCTGCATCGCTTCGGGGCCGGGAAGCAGCATGCAAAAGGACAGCGCGCGCGCATAATCCTCCTCGCTGATCCAGGATTTTTCCTCCAGCGCCACCCGGTGCAGCAAAGCAATCTGCGCCGCCGGGCCGCCAAAGGACCAAAGGCCGATCCGCCAGAACGCGGCCGACACTTCAGCCAGCGACGGGCCGGGGCGCGCGCGGGAAAGGGCGCCTCGCGGCTGTCTGAGGGGGGGCTGGCTTTTGTCGGGCTGGCTGAGGTCATGACTGCCTGGACGCTAGCGGGGTTTTGTGACGGGGGGAAGACGTGCCCTGAATGCGCCCTGGACCGATTACGCCTCTCAGGCCGCAGTCTGGCGGCTCCCGTTGCCCGGCAGAGGGCACGGCTCCCGCCTCCCTTGCGCAGACATCACGATCTGACCCCATCCCGCCGCCCCGCATTGCGCCGTGACCAGCTGGCGGGTGACAAATGGCTCAGCCCCGCCATCACGGGGTACACACGAGGCCACTCGGCCCGGACGCAGGTGCAGGTAAAGCGGCCCGCCAGATCCGTCCCGCGATGGGATTGACCGCTATTCCGGCTATCGGGCATGGCGGGGCCTGGAGCCTGATCACGCGTTCCGCCCGCCAGCGGCATCAGGCGATGGCTTTGCACAGATCGCGGGGGATATGTTCGGATCCGGAGGGATTTCATGAACGCCAAAGCCCGGTGAGCCATACTGATCGTCTGAGGGAGCAGGTTCGGGAAAATGGTGTTGCCGGTGAGTTCCGGCCCAGACAGCGGATACTGCGCGATGTCTTTTCTGACGGCACTGACGCATTCGCCGGGGCGAGTGCTGACCAGGCTGAAAGGGCGGGCGATGCAGGGATTTCGCGACAGCTGATGAGATCAAAGCGACGATCCGCAGTCGTGCACTGCCCCGCAGAAGGTAGGCTGGCGTGATGAGATTTCGCAGTCGATGATGATCAGCATTGGGTCCTAAGGCCAGAAGCTGCGACCGGTCGGACCGGATTAGCCGGAGCAAAGGGCGCAGCTGGGTTCACGCGACAGGAAAGGCCGCCCGCTGCTATCGCGGTGCCGGGCGTGGGCGTTGCCGTATCGCGCGGAACAGGTTGCATATCGCGCCGGGGATCACGCCGATCCTGCCAGGTCTGGCCCTGCGGGGCCGGTCGGAACACGGCTGGACAGCGTGGCCTCGGTGAGCGGGGTTTGCGCATCGGGATGAGCGCTGCCTGTTGCTGCCGCTGAAACCACATGCCGGCCATGCGCCGCATCAAGGTGGGCACTTGCCGTCGCCTCTGTAGCGCGGCAGAGTTGGCCGCGCCGACCCTGTCGCATCAGCGTTACCGGAGCCGGCGATATGGTCCCTGGCCCCGCCACCCTTGCCGCCCTCGCCGGCGGCCAGGGTTGTTCAACATGCAATTCAACCGGAGCAGACATGGTCCGCCAATCCGCCTTCACCGCCCCTGGCCGCTTCTGGCGCGGAAATCTCCACAGCCATTCGGACCGCTCCGACGGCGCGCTGCCGCCTCAGGAAGTTTGCCGCCGTTATCAGGCGGAAGGCTATGATTTTCTTGCCCTGACCGATCACTATGTCGGGCATTACGACTATCCGCTGGTTGATACCCGTCCGTTCCGGGCCGAAGGATTCACGACCATTCTGGGGGCAGAGCTGCATTCCGGCGCGATGGAAAACGGCGAGCTCTGGCATATCCTTGCCGTTGGCCTGCCGCTGGACTTTCCGAAAGTGGGCAGCGCTGATTTCCATGCCCATCCGGGCCAGGAAACCGGCCCCGCGATCGCGGCTCGTGCCGCCGCCGCCGGTGCTTTCGTGACCATCGCGCATCCGCACTGGTCGGGGATGACCCTTGACGATGCGCGTTCGATCACCGCCGCCCATGCGGTCGAGATCTATAATCACGGCTCGGCTGTCGGCGCGGATCGCGGCGATGGCGGCACGATTGCCGATCTGCTGATCTCGGAAGGGCGCGACATTACCCTGATCGCGACCGACGATTCCCATCTGGCGGTTCCCGACGCCTTTGGCGGCTGGACCATGGTGAAGGCTGAGGAAAACACCCCCGAAGCCCTGCTGGCAGCCCTGAAGCGCGGCGATTTCTATTCCAGCCAGGGCCCTGAAATCCATGACTTCCGTATCGAAGGCGACCGGGTCATCGTCGAATCGAGCGCCGTGGAATGGGTGATCGCCATCGGCCATGGGTCAAGCTCGAACGTCACACACGGATCCTCCATGACCCGCGCCGAAGTGCCGCTGAACTGGCAGGGCAACACGCCCTGGATCCGGGTTGTGGTGATAGATGCCGCCGGCCGGCGGGCCTGGACCAACCCGATCCGGCGTGACCAGGTTTCCGCCTGATCTAAATTCTCCCGCCGGAGGCAGTCGACAGCCGTCATGCCTCCGGCTGCGTCTGAAACGCACCATGCCCGCCAAGCTTGCGGCTGACGATCCGGCTGAGCTTTCGGTGCAGTGGCGTGATCCGGTGCCTGATATGCATTGCCGCATAGACCGGCTGGCGCAGAACCGGCGCATCGGTCACCGCCATGACCTTGCCAGCGGCGATCATCTCCCGGGCGGTCGCCTCCAGCACATAGCCGGTGCCGCCCATTCCCATCAGAAGCGATGTGACCGAACCGCTTTGCCCGACAGAGATCGGTGAATTCACCAGGTCAGGCGTGACCTGGCGGTGCATTTCCTGAAAGGCGGGCGAGAAATGCGAAAAGATGAAGCGCTCCGGTCGCACCCCGGAAAGCGCAGTCACTTCGGTCGAGACCATTTGATAGCCAGCATCGCCAAGGCTTTCGAAATGCAGATCGGGGTGGGGTTTTGGTGAAAACATCACCGCGAAATCAAGGATCCCTGTGAGCAGATCCGCGCACATCTGATTGGAATAATCGGGCTCGATATGAAGCGCGATATCGGGGAATTGCCGCCGGATCCCGACAACCCATTCACCCAGATAAATCGCCGAGAGGTCATTCTGGATCCCGAGCCGCAGAAGATGCCCGGCGCCGGTCGGCACCTGGATATGGCGGCGCGCCTCGTTCCATTCATGGCGCAGCATCCGGGCATGGGGCTCAAACCGTTTGCCTTCGGTTGTCAGCATGGTGCCGGCGCGGGAACGGTCAAAGAGCCGCGCGCCGAGCGCAGTTTCCAGCACCTGGAGGCGGGCCGAAATGGTGGATTGCGTGACACCGAGACGCTCGGCCGTGCGGTGGAAGCTGCGGCTTTCGGCAAGATCGAGGAAGGTCTCGATAAGTTCGATTTGCATGGCTGCGTTCTTTCTGAAGCCGCCGGGGGCAGGCCCCGGACCCCCGGACTATTGCCGCTATGAGGATGGCCAGGTGAGCGGTTCTGATCGGATAGGCCGATCAATAGCCACCTCTGCGCCGAATTGAAAGGGGCGGGAAGCTGGCGGATATTGGCGGCAATCAGGGAGAATAAAATGACGGAACTGGCCAGCGCGCGGGTCGCGATCATCGGGGGGGCGTGGTGGGCGTCTCGGCCCTTTACCACCTTGCGAAAGCAGGCTGGAAAGATGTGATCCTGCTGGAGAAAAACGAGCTGACCGCCGGCTCGACATGGCATGCGGCGGGGAATGTGCCGACATTTTCCGCCTCCTGGTCGATCATGAATATGCAGCGCTATTCGGCGGGGCTTTATCGCGGGCTTGGCGATGAGGTCGGCTATCCGATGAATTACCATGTCACCGGATCTGTCCGGCTGGGGCACAGCGAGGAGCGGCTGCTGGAATTTAAGCGTGTCGCCGGCATGGGGCGCTACCAGGGTATGGATCTGGAAGTGCTGGGGCCGGATGAGATCCGGGGGCGCTATCCTTTCCTTGAGACCCATGATCTGACCGGGGCGCTTTATGATCCCTATGACGGCGATATTGATCCGGCGCAGCTGACCCAGGCGCTGGCCACAGGGGCGCGCCAGATGGGGGCGCGCATCGAGCGGTTCTGCCCGGTGACAGCGGCGAAATGGACCGGCTCTGAATGGGTGCTTTCGACGCCGAAGGGCGAGGTGCGGGCGGAATATGTCGTCAATGCCGCAGGCTACTATGCGGCCGAGGTCGGCAGGCTCTTCAACCGCCGGGTGCCGATGATGGTGATGAGCCATCAGTATCTTTTGTTCGACACCATCCCGGAGCTGGAGGCCTGGTCGAAAGAAAGCGGCGCCAAGCTGCCCCTGCTGCGCGATGTCGATTCGAGCTATTACCTGCGTCAGGAGAAGATGGGCTTCAACCTCGGCCCTTATGAGAATCCCTGCCGTGCGCATTGGGCGACACCCGATGACCCGATGCCAGAGGATTTCAGCTTTCAGCTCTTCCCCGATGATCTGGAGCGGCTGGAATGGCATATTGCTGACGCGATGGCCCGGGTGCCGCTGCTGGAGAAGGCGGCGCTGCAAAAGGTCATCAACGGGCCGATCCCCTACACGCCGGATGGCAATCCGCTGATCGGGCCGATGCCTGGTGTGCCGAATGCCTTTGAAGCCTGTGTCTTCACCTTTGGCATCTGCCAGGGTGGCGGGGCCGGCAAGGTGCTGGCCGAATGGATCACCGAGGGCGCGACCGAATGGGATATGTGGTCCTGCGATCCGCGCCGGTTTACCGGGTTTGAGGATCACGATTACTGCGTCGCCAAGGGCAAGGAAGTCTATGGCAACGAATATGCGATGCATTTCCCGCATCACGCCTGGGGCGAGGGGCGCGGCAAGAAGCTGTCACCGGTGCATGACCAGGTGGCGGCACTCGGCGCGCAATTCGGGCCCTTTAATGGCTGGGAGCGCGCGCTCTGGTATGCGCGGCCCGGCGATGACGTGACTGAGGCGGCGCAGCGCACCTGGAAGCGCGAAGGGCCGTGGTTCGGGGCGGTGAAGGCCGAATGTGATGCGGTGCGCGATGCCTGCGGTATCCTCGATCTGCCGGGCTTCTCGCGGTACTGGCTGTCGGGTGAAGGGGCGGCGGCCTGGTTGCTGGCGCAAACCACCGGCAAGTTGCCATCGGTCGGGCGGCTGGGCCTGGCCTATTTCGCCGATGACAAGGGCCGGATCGTCACAGAAATGTCGGTCGCCCGCTTTGCGGAAGATGAGATCCTGCTGATCACGGCGGCAACGGCGCAGTCGCATGACCGGGCCTGGCTGGAACGGCATCTTGCGCAAGGGCTGACGCTGACCGAGGTCACCAATGACTGGTCCTGCCAGATCCTGACCGGGCCGCAGGCGCGGGCGGTGCTGGAGGCGGCGGGGACGGAGGCTGATCTTGCGAAGGGCTGGCTCTCGCATCAGACCGGGCGGATTGCCGGGCGCGAGGTCTGGCTGGCGCGGGTGAGTTTTGCCGGGGAGCTTGGCTGGGAGATCCATTCCCGCCTGGCCGATACGCCCGTGGTCTGGGATGCGATCCTGGCGGCAGGCGCGCCTTTGGGGCTGAAACCCTTCGGGATGTTTGCGCTGAATTCGCTGCGGATCGAGAAAGGTTATCGCGGATGGAAGGGCGATCTTTCGACCGATTACACTGTCTTGCAGGGCGGTCTTGAGAGATTTGTCGATTGGGGCAAAACCGACTTCCGCGGTCGCGCAGCCCTGAAGGCCGAGAAGCAGGCCGGTGTTGCGAAGCGCTTTGCGACCCTGGTGATCGAGGCAGGTGCCTTTGATCCGCCCTATATGTCAACGATCTGGAAAGGCGATCAGGTCGTGGGCGAACTGACCTCGGGCTATTTCGGGCATCGGGTTGGAAAATGCATTGGTCTCGGGATGTTGCGGGCTGATCTGAATGTGCCGGGTGAGGCGCTGGAGGTTGAGATCTTCGGCGAGCGCTTTGCTGCGGTGGTGCAGGCGGATGAGCCGCTCTGGGATGCGAAGAACGCGCGGATCCGCGCCTGACCTGAATGCGGGACCGGGGCGCTGCCCCATGCCACCGGATCGCCTGATCCGGTGGCGCTGATCCGGGGCATACCCGGGATATTTACAGACAGATGAAAGGGTAACATCGTGGTCGATGTTCCGAAAACGGCGCGGGCAGTGGTGATCGGGGGCGGCATTTCTGGCTGTTCGGTGGCCTATCACCTCGCGAAAGCGGGCTGGACGGATGTGGTGTTGCTGGAGCGTCGCAAGCTGACCTCGGGCACCACCTGGCACGCGGCGGGCCTGATCGGGCAGCTGCGCGCCAATCAGAATATGACGCGGCTCGCGAAATATTCGGCGGATCTTTACGGCAGGCTCGAAGAAGAGACCGGCGTTGCGACGGGCCTGAAACGGGTCGGCTCGATGACCGTTGCCCTGACCGAAGACCGGCTGCAGGAGATCTTGCGCCAGGCGACGGTGGCGCGGATCTTCGGTGTGGATGTGACCGAGATTTCTCCGTCTGAAATCAAGGCGATGTATCCGCATCTTAACACCGGTGGCGTGATCGGCGGCGTGCATCTGCCGGGCGATGGTCAATGTGATCCGGCCAATATCGCGATGGCACTGGCCAAAGGCGCGCGGATGCGCGGCGCGAAGATTGTCGAGGGCGTCAAGGTCACTGGTGTGACAGAGGGGCAGGCTGCGGGCGGCAAGCGCCAGGTCACGGGCGTCGACTATGAGGGGCCGGAGGGCCCGGGCCATATCGCCGCCGATGTCGTGATCAATTGCGGCGGCATGTGGGGGCGTGACCTTGCGGCGCAGTCTGGGGTCACGCTGCCGCTGCATGCCTGCGAGCATTTCTACCTGCTGACCGAGCCGGTGGCGGGCCTCACCGATATGCCGGTTCTGCGGGTGCCGGATGAATGCGCCTATTACAAGACCGATGCCGGCAAGATGATGGTCGGCGCCTTCGAGCCGGTGGCGAAACCCTGGGGAATGGCGGGGATCCGCGAGGATTTCGAATTTGATACCCTCCCCGAAGACTGGGATCATTTCGCGCCCATTCTGGAGGATGCGGCGAACCGGATGCCGATGTTCCAGACCGCCGGCATCCACACTTTCTTTAATGGTCCTGAAAGCTTTACCCCCGATGATCGCTATTACCTTGGCCCCGCGCCGGAGTTGGGCGGCTATTGGGTGGCGGCAGGCTATAATTCGGTCGGGATCGTGTCTTCGGGCGGCGCAGGCATGGCGCTGGCGGAGTGGATCACGACCGGAGAGGCTCCGTTCGATCTCTGGGATGTGGATATTCGCCGGGCACAGCCGTTCCAGAAGAACCGCCGCTATCTGAAGGATCGGGTGACCGAGACCCTGGGGCTGCTTTATGCCGATCACTATCCCTACCGCCAGGTGGTCACCGCGCGGGGCGTGCGGCGGACGCCTTTGCATGAGCATCTGAAGGCGCGCGGTGCGGTCTTTGGCGAGGTTGCGGGCTGGGAGCGGGCGAACTGGTTCGCGCGGGACGGCCAGGAACGGGAATATCGCTACGCCTGGGGGCGGCAGAACTGGTTTGAGAACCAGAAGGCCGAGCATATGGCGGTGCGCGAGAATGTCGGGCTCTTCGACATGTCGAGCTTTGGCAAGATCCGGGTCGAGGGGCGCGATGCGGTCACCTTCCTGAACCGGATCTGTGCGGGTCAGATGGATGTGGCGCCAGGTCGCATCGTCTATACCCAGATGCTGAACCAGAAGGGCGGCATCGAGAGCGATCTGACCGTGACGCGGCTGTCGGAGCGGGCCTTCATGCTGGTGGTGCCGGGTGCCACTTTGCAGCGTGATCTGGCCTGGCTGCGCCGCCATCTCGGCGATGAATTCGTGGTGATCACCGATGTGACGGCGGCGGAATCGGTGCTTTGTGTCATGGGGCCGAAATCGCGCGAGCTGCTGCAAAAGATCAGCCCGAATGATTTCTCGAATACGGCGCATCCTTTCGCGACCATGCGCGAGATCGAGGTCGGATACGGGCTCGCCCGGGCGCATCGGGTGACCTATGTCGGCGAGCTTGGCTGGGAGCTTTATGTGTCAAGCGACCAGACTGCGCATGTGTTTGAGGCGCTGGAGGCGGCAGGGGCGGATCTGGGGCTGAAGCTTTGCGGGCTGCATGCGCTGGACAGCTGTCGGATCGAAAAGGGCTACCGCCACTGGGGCCATGACATCACCGATGAGGATCACGTGCTGGAGGCCGGACTTGGCTTTGCCGTGCGCACCAAAAAGCCGGAGTTCATCGGGCGTGACGCTGTGCTGCGGGTCGAAGCCGAAGGCGTGGCGCGGCGGATGGTGCAGTTCAGGCTGGAGGATCCCTCCGTTTCGCTCTTCCACAATGAGGCGATCGTGCGCGACGGCGAGATCGTCGGCCCGGTGACATCTGCAAATTACGGTCATGCTTTGGGCGGCGCCATCGGCATGGGCTATGTGCCCTGCAAGGGGCAGAGCGAGGCGGAGGTGCTGGGATCTGCCTATGAGATTGAAGTGGCAGGCGTGCGGCACAGGGCTGTCGCGAGCCTTGCGCCGATGTATGATCCGAAATCGGAGCGTATTCGTATGTGACAGGCCGTGCCGGGGGGCTTTCTGCCCCCGCACCCCCGAGGATATTTGAGGACTGATGAATGAAGCTGGCGGCGCGGCATCAGGTTTTTGCGGATCTTCACCATTCGGGCTGTTTTGTGATTCCCAATCCCTGGGACCGGGGATCGGCACGGATGATGGCGGCTTTGGGCGCAAAGGCGCTGGCGACGTCGTCGGCGGCGCATGCCTTCACGCTCGGGCGGCCGGATATGGGGGGCGTCAGCCGGGATGAGGCGCTGGCCCATGCGGCGGATCTGATCTCTGCCACCGATCTGCCGGTTTCGGGCGATTTCGAAAACGGTTTCGGCGATGCGCCGGAGGAGGTGGCCAGGACCGTGCGGCTGGCCGCAGAGGTCGGGCTTTCGGGGATTTCGGTTGAGGATACCCGGATGGTTGCGGGCAGCCCGGCTTATGAGTTCGGGCTTGCAGTGGAGCGGGTGAGGGCAGGGGTTGCCGCATCCCGCGCCCTTGGCCGGCCTTTCGTGTTCTGCGCGCGCGCCGACGGGGTGATGAACGGGGCCTACGATCTGGCCGAGGGGATCCGCCGTTTGCAGGCCTTTGAACTGGCGGGCGCGGATCTTTTATATCTGCCGGTGCCACCGGGGCGGGCAGAACTTGCGCAGGTTCTTGCGTCGGTCAGGGCGCCGGTCAATGCGCTGGCGGCGGGACCGTTGAAGGCGATGACGGTGGCAGAGCTTGCCGCCATGGGGGTGCGGCGGATCTCGACCGGCAGCCAGATCGCGCGACTGACCCATGCTGCGATCCGGGACGCGACGGCTGCGATGCTGGGTGAGGGCAGCTTCGCGCCGCTCAGTGCCTCGGCCCCGGGGGATGAGATTGACAGACTGCTTTTGCGCGGTGCAGCGCAGGCATGACATCCGGCCCGCGCGGAGCGCCGGCCGGGGGCAGGAACAGACCGCAGCGCGCATCACGATTAACGTAAGGGGGCTACACGGGATCATGCGTGCGCTCAGGGTAACGGGCGTGGACGCCGGTTGCGGTTCAGTGCGCTCTGGCGGAAGCGCTGCGGGTGAGGGCGGCGCCTTTGCCGGAAGGTTATGCGCCCGATCCCGTCCGGGCGGTGTGTGACACGGCGCGGCGGGGCGCTGGTCCCGACAGTCTTGATTTCTGGCCGCGCGGCATGGAGTGCTGTTACGGAGGTGTGCATCCGGCGCGACACGCGGGTGCTTTTGCTGGCAGCGGGACAGGCTTTGCCGGGACGCTCCCCGTACTGACTGCCCCGGACTGACCGCCAGCCGCATCGCTGTTCCCGGGCCGCAGGCTCTCCGATATGCAGACGGATTGGGAGACGGCGATCCCCGGTTCTCTGGCCGGGCTTTCCAGGGCGAAATTCCCTGTCCGAATACCGGCGACCAGCTGCTGCCCGACCGGGCAATAGCGAAGATGGACGGGTGTTTTGCCAAAGCCGGTTGCCGGATAGATCCGCAGAGCGACACCCCCTGGGGGCGCGGGTCAAATTGGTGTGCCGCTGAGCTTGCGCGTTGGGGTAATCCACCGCAATCTGCGCCAAAAGGCGGCGCTGCCAGGGCACCGCCGTTGCAATGACAGGAGGATGATATGGCGAACTCAAAGCATCTGGGGCAATTCTACATCAGTGGCGGCTGGGTCGATCCGCTGCCCGGGGGCACGAAAGCCGGGGTCGAAAACCCGGCGACCGAGGAAATCGTCGGGGATATCGCGCTTGGCACCGAGGCGGATGCGGATCGGGCGATTCTGGCGGCGCGGGCGGCTTTTGACGACTGGACTGTGGTGCCGGTGGAAGAGCGCATCGCGCTCGTGAAGAAAATCCTCGAGGTCTATAATTCCCGCTATGAGGACTTTGCCCAGGCGATGTCGACCGAGATGGGCGCGCCGATCGAATGGGCGCGCGGCGCGCAGGCCTGGGCGGGGCAGGTTCATATCGAATCGACCATCAAAGCCGCCGAAGAGATGGTCTGGGAATATATGCGCGGCGATACCCGCATCGTGATGGAGGGGATCGGCGTCTGCGCCCTGATCACGCCCTGGAACTGGCCGATGAACCAGATTGCCTGCAAGGTGGCACCGGCGCTGATCGCAGGCTGCACCATGGTGCTGAAACCCTCGGAAATCGCGCCGCTTTCGGGGCTTTTGTTCGCGGAGGTCTGCCATGAGGCCGGGGTACCGGCGGGGGTCTTCAACCTGGTGAATGGCGTGGGGCCGGTCGTGGGCGCGCGGATGTCGTCGCATCCCGAGGTGGATATGGTGAGCTTCACCGGATCGACCCGGGCGGGCACCGCGATTGCCGCCGCTGCCGCGCCGACGGTCAAACGTGTCGCACAGGAACTGGGCGGCAAAAGTCCGAATATCATCCTGCCTTCGGCCGATATTCATGAGGCGGTGAAGGCGGGTGTGGCGGGCTGTTTCGCCAATACCGGGCAAAGCTG